>CAYRZG010000011.1:0-24093 GCA_964428695.1 uncultured Desulfurococcales archaeon | reverse complement strand
TCAGCCAGGACAGCCGTGACCCCCTAGGCCGCCCTGGATGCCGGGCCCCGGAAGCTGACAGGGCTAGGGGGACAGAGGCGGCAAGATATGCGAGGGCCGAGAAGCGGAGCACCCCCCTATCGTCCACCGGTAGCACGCCGTAGAGGAGCTGGCCAACGCTAATACCAAGCCCTCCAGCGGCGAAGTAGCCTCCTATACCGGCTCCGCTCCTCCCGCCCGGGGCTGAGAGGCTCGCCACACTCTGAGCCTGCGGCCACACGAGGCCGGCGAGGAACCCCCAGACGGCGTTGAGGGCTATCACACCCCACGGGGACCCGGCCTGGGAGACAAGGTAGACCACCACCCCCATGAGTAGGGGTGGCACAGTTAGAATTAGCCTCCAGGCCCTGGGCGAGGCCTGGGCTACCACCCCGCCCAGTATGCTAGCCGTAGCACGCGCCGCCATGAACCAGCTGGTTAGGCTCGAGACGAGGAGCATTGAAGCCTGAAACTCGCTCCTAAACAGCCTGGCCAACGCTATCCTAGCCGCCCCCGCCGCCAAGCCCGCCAAGAAGACTCCCGCCACGACCAGGAGGTATACCCTGCTCCGCCTCAACCCAGGCTCACAGCGCCCCCAAGGCTCGGATACCGGAATAAACGCTAGCCGCCCCCGGAGGAGGAGAGGCCTTCGGACAAGGCTGAACAGGCCATCCCCGGGGAGCCGCCCCGGGTCGCCGTCGCCTGGGCTCCACACCCTCCCCCTCCAAGGGGCGGCGCGACTAGTGTTGCGGGTGGAGGGTGAAATCCCCTATCCTGCAACGGCGTTGCCTGGGGCTACTCCTATATCCTCCCATGTACATCCACCCACACGGTGGACGGGTTGGGTAAACTCTCGGCGATAGTAGTTGGAACCGTGATTGTCTGGGTGCTGACCCTGGTGGCCGGCTGGGCCGGGTCCCTGCTAGGCGGGTTCGTAACAGGCCTCATCGCCAGGGAGGGTGCCGGGGGAGGCGCTATAGCGGCGTTCATAGCTGGCCTGCTGGGGGGCCTCCTAGCGGCCGGTGCAGTGGCAACCTTCGGAGCATTGGTTGGAGGCCCCTGGGGCCTCGCCGCCGGGATGGTCGCAGGCGCTATGATGGTCGTGGCAGGCATACTCACTGGGGCTGTCGCCGCGATAGGCGGAGCTATAGGAGGCCTCCTCTCGAGGAGGTAGGTGCTCGCCCTTATCGCCCCCAGACGCTAGAGTATCGTGAAGGGTCCGCTTGGAGTTGTCGGGTTACGAGTGGGTCTACCTGCGGCCGGACGCGATAAGCGTGTGGAGGGACCCGGAGGTAAGGCGTAGGCTAAACTGGTACATGCGAGTAATGCTCGGCGAAGCCCCAGCCAAGTTCGTCATGGCTAGAAGGTTCCCCGTAGACCTCGAGGGGGACCCGTGGGAGGCCGACACCGAGACACTGTGGAGAGTCCACGGGAAGGCGGCCGAAGACTTTAGGCGCATGTATAGGAGGGTACGCGAGGGCAGCGAGGAGTTTAGGGACCTGCCCAGGGATCCCGGGGTAAGCCTACTACACGTCAAGGCGGTGCTAGCCCACAGGCTGGCCAGCCCCTGCATACTATGCGAGCGGCGGTGCAAGGTCGAGCGGGCCCTTGGAAGGATAGGGGCTTGCAGGATAGACTATGGGACCTACGTGCATAGCGCCTTCCTCCACCTGGGCGAGGAGGCCCCCCTAGTGCCTAGCGGAACCATATTCTACGGTGGCTGCAACTTCTCCTGCGTCTTCTGCCAGAACTACGACGTGAGCCAGACCGCCCCCAGGGCAGGGATGAGGGTCGACGCCGTTAGGCTGGCTGAGATACAGGATGCGCTGGCCCGGAAGGGGGCCAGGAACATTAACCATGTGGGCGGGGACCCGACGCCCAGCATGCACACTATCATGGAGAGCCTCCTATACGTTGAGAGTAGCGTGCCCCAGCTGTGGAATAGTAACTTCTACATGAGCCTAGAGGCGATGGAGCTACTCGTAGACGTGATAGACATTTGGCTCCCCGACTTCAAGTATGGCAACAACAAGTGCGCGTTCAGGCTAAGCGCGATACCACGATACTTCGAGGTAGTCACCCGCAACCTTAAGATAGCTGTAGAGCATGGAGACATGATAATACGCCACCTGGTCATGCCTAACCATCTAGAGTGTTGCACCAGGCCCGTGCTGGAGTGGATAGCGAGGAACCTGCCCAAGGACAGGGTGCTCGTGAACATAATGGACCAGTACACGCCCATGCACAGGGTTGCTAGGAGGCCCAGGCTCTGGCCAGACATAGCGAGGAGGCCCACCCGGGAGGAGGTGGAAGAGGCCTATAGGCTGGCCGACGAGCTGGGCCTAGCCTGGAGGCAGGTGAGCAGGTAGTGCCCCACCCGGTAGCCGTGGTCGCGGATACACGGAGGCAGTACTGCCCATACGAGGCCCGGGAGGTATCAGCCCTCCTCCGGAAGATGGCCCGGGCACCCCTAATAGCGAGGCCGGGGAAGGGGTTCATCTACGCGCAGACCGTAGAGTCGAAGGCAGAGGCCGTGGCTAGGGCGCTGGAGGAGCTCACAGGCTCAAAGCCCAGGGTGGTAAGGCCCCCGGAGCCGGAGTCTCCCCTAGAGGCAGTCCATGTTGCGGTCGCCCTGGTTGACGTTGGCCACTACTGGCTCGCCCACGAGGTCCTCGAGCACGCGTGGGGCGAGGGTGCAGACTGGCTCCACGCCCCGACAGTGGCAACAGCCGCCCTGGTCAAGGCGCAGGAGGGGGACCTTGCCGCCGCCCGGTGGATACTCGACAGCCTAGCGGCCAGGGTGTGGGACCCGTATAGGCTAGTGGACTGGAAGTGCCTCGAGGCGGCAGTAGCCTCGGTGGCCGCCTGCAACATGCCATGCTGGGCGGGGGACTGCATAGGGCCCCGAGTCTACGAGGGGCCACCCCCAATATAGGCGGCGGCCGCCCACGACAGCATGGTGGCCTAGTTGAAGCGTCTACGCCGGCCCCCCAGGATCAAGTATCTCGAGGCCGCCTCTGCGATAGGAGACGGTAGAGTCGAGATATTAGAGTCTGGCAACACTTGGCGGGCCCGGGTCTCGAGCAGCGATGGTAGCAGGGTCTACAATGTTATCGTCGCCCTGGAGGATGGCCGGGTTAGAGCCTACAGTAGCGACAACGGGACCCTACTTAGAGGCTACGTAGGCTACCCCATACTGGCAGTGTTAATGCTGGCAGGCCTCCTCCCCAGGGACCCCAGGGTTGAAGAAGCCCTTCGGGGAGTCCCGTGGAAGAGGCTTAACGAGACACTGCGCAAGTACAGCCTAGTCATAGAGAGAGTGGCGGAGGAGGCTGAGAAGAAGGGTGTGCCCAGGAGCAGGCTGGAGGCCCTAATGGAGGAGGGGTCTAGGGCCCTATCCAGGCTCCGGGTCTACCTGGACGAGTCGCTGGCAAGTAGCGAGACTAGATCGTAGAGCGTCGCTGGATCCCCGGCCACCAGGTAGACGACCTGCTCCCTACCCGGCCCACCGGGCTCGACCACGGCCACGGCCCTACCGCTTGGAGCCGGCTCGCCGAGAGTGACGACCGGAACCCCTAGGCTTCGAAGCTTCTCCAGCACCCAATCCTCGCCTCGAAGCGCCACGGCCCAGGCCTCGCCGCCTACCACCTCCTTGTAGGCCACGGCCGCCGCTGCGGTATGCCTGCTACCGCCGAGCCTGGGCTTACCAGCTGCGACGGGGCGACCTCCCGCGACTATGATGCGGCCGTCCAGGGCTAGAACGTCCCCGGGGTCCCGGGCGTGGCTGGGAGCGTATGCTAGGTTGGAACCCACCTCGGGTACTAGCCTCTCAAACCCCGGTGTGGATATGAGCGCGTCAAGTATCAGCTCGTAGACGCCGGGGCCCGTGCATAGCACCTTCCTACACTCGACTGGAGGGTCCCGGCAGTATCTCGTGTAGAGTGTGGCCCAGTTTAGGAGTATTGCTAGGGCTTCCACGCCCCTCCTCTCAACCTCTGCCGCCGCTATCTCGACAATACTCCTAGCCAGACTTTCGGGTATGCCGAGCGTCTCCAGCGCGGAAATGTGGGAGTCGAGGTCGAAGGAGGCATACCTGTGGACCATTGGCTGCGTTACGCCCAGGAGCCTAGCAACCCTATGCTGGCTCACCCCCCGGTCTAGGAGGAGCCTGGCGACCGCCGCCCGGAGGGGGGGTAGCACCTTCTTAGCCGCATACTCCTGGGGTAGCAAGGCTCTCCATCCACGCAGCGAGTGCGCCACTGGGATATAGGGTTGCCGCCGCCGTTATAGACAGCTGTGGGGTCAGGCCTGCGGGGGTGCAGGTTGTGGAGGGTGAGAAGCGGGACCTCTACCGGGACCCGAGGGTCGTGAGGAAAATGGCGCAGCTGATGATGCAGGGCGCCGTAATGCTGGCCGAGACCTGCCCGATATGCGGCCTCCCACTGTTCCGGCTACGCAACGGCGACGTAGTATGCCCCGTGCATGGAAGGATCATAGTGGTCTCCAGCGAGGAGGAGGCCAGGGAGGTTGAGATAGACTCGATCGTAAGGGACGTGGAACACTATGCGGCGAGGAGGGTGCGGGAGAGCATGGAGAAGGGGGAGCCGGGCGAGATCCTAGACTGGCTCCGGGTCATAGAGGCGGCTGAGAGGATTCGCGGGATCCGCCAGGAGAGGCTGCGGGGCCGCAGCGGGGGAACCGGGGAGGAGAAGGGTTCAGGTGGGAGACAGTCCGGTTGAAATGGTAATACCCACACCATACAGGGTGGGGGCCCGCCAGTGGTAGACAAGGCTGTCGCCAGGGAGAGCCTCCTATGGAGGAGGATTATCCAGCGCATATTCCAGACCCAGCATAGTAGCCTAGAGGCGTGCGTCAAGACTATAAGGTCCTGGTGGAGGAGCCTCCCGCCCCCAAGCGACCCGGGCCCCCAGGCCGCGGTCGACGGCGGGAGCAAGTATGTTGACTACGAGGGATTCTACATCTACGTTATCAAGGCCTACGGGAGGATCTACGGGTCCCCCCTCCCAGCCCCGCAGAGGGCTGGGGTAGGCCTCCTCCTACCGCCCATAGAGCCCGACGACCAGGTGTCCTACCTGCGAGAGGCCCTCGAAGCCCAGGTTGGGCTAGACCTACTCGGCCTGGGGAGGCCGGGAGTATTCCTCATGGACGGGAGTATCACAGGCGTGCTCCGCTGGTACAGGCCGGGCCTCGGCCACGAGTATAGGCTGAGCGACGCCCTGGGCGACGCGGACGAGGCGGCCAGGATACTTGTGGAGGAGGCGCTTAGCGAGAGGGAGGTTGAAACCCTCCTAGGCCTCCCCTCGGGCCTGGACTGTGGAGGGCCGGGACCCTACCCTTGCCTCTCCAGGGTGCTGGCCGAGGCACGGGAGAGGCCTGTCTCCGGGAGGCTGGTAATGCTGGCTGCCGACAGGAATGTGGTTGCAACCTACGACTGGGCCCCGGCGGTTGAGGTGGCCGAGAAGCTCTACCTGTACAAGAGGTTCCTCGAGGAGGCCTGGCGCCTCCAGGTGCCCGTGGTATTCGTCTCCAAGACTAGCGTGAGGAGGCGGATATGCGGCAAGCTGCCCCACAGCGACGTCTACTATATCGAGGCCTCCCGTGTGGGGAGGGGGTACGTGTACTGGGAGGGGGCCTCCGCCACGGGATACGTGGAGATAATGGGTATACCGAGGAGGGAGACGGTGAGGGAGCTACTCCCAGGCCTTCTGGGCATACCGGAATTCTACAGGCGGAGGCTGGCTAACGTCGAAGCCTACGTGAAGCTCCACGACAGGGGCCAGGTGCTCCACGTCGACGTGCCATACGATGCCGCCAGCGGTAGGGACCCAGTGGAGGTTCTCGAGGAGGCACTCTCCCTCCTCGCCGGGGCCAGGCAGAGCAAGGGCTACCCCACAGCCCTCCAGATGGCGCACAGGGAGGCTAGGATAACCGAGAAGGACGTGGAAGTCTACATGAGGGGCCTCGGCCTTACCGCGGCTAGGCGTGCAAGGGCAATGCTTGGGGTGTAGCGGGGTTGCAGTGTGGGAGCAATACTATCCTTGGATGGATAGTTGGCGAGTCCACCCCTCTCCGGAGCCTAATCATATTCTCGAGGAATGCTCTTCAAAAGCCTAGGGCTGGAAGCTATGTTGTCGCCGAGGGTCCCGAAGGGTGCATGCTCGGCATAGTTGAGGCCGTCTCTACAGGGCATAGGATGCTACCCTCCAACGTTACCGACCCCGAGGCCGTCGACACTATAGTGGACTGGGCTATAGCCCAGGGGGCCGACGAGGACCTCTACGCCCGCGGCGCTGTTAGGTGGCTCAGCCTCCTAGACCCCCTAGTCAACATGGGGAAGGTTGTCTCACCCAAGACGCCGGCCCCTCCCGGGACCCGTGTCTACCCGGCGCCTCCAAGCGTGCTCAGCCAGGTGTTCGCCTCCGGCAAGAAGGGGTGGATACGCCTCGGGAAACTACCAGACTCTAACGTCCCATTCCACATAGACGTCAACAGCCTGACGAGGCACCTCGCAATACTCGCCGTGACAGGCGGAGGTAAGAGTAACACGGTCTGCATACTGGCGAGGAGGATCGTTGAAGGCCTCGGCGGCACCATGGTCATATTCGACATGCACGGCGAGTACAAGGGGATCCTTGAGGATAAGGGGTTGGAGGTAAACCATAGCCCTGCGAGGATAAACCCTGCAACAATGACCTTCCACGAGCTCGCCAGCCTAATGAGGATCCCTGACAACGCCCACAACCAGAGGAGGTTCCTCCGCTGGGCCTGGAAGGCCACCAGGCACCTCTACAACTCGCAGCGTATAACGGCGGGCGAGATGCTCGAGACAGTACACTATCTCCTCGAGAACCTCCGCGAGATAGGCAGGCTAATGGAGCAGGCTAAGAAGAACAAGTCCCTGGCAGGCAACACTAACCCGCTGGTAGACGCCCTAATCAAGGCCGGCCTGAGGCCTCCGAGGGTTACCAGCGAGGAGAGCCTAGCCGGCATACTCAACAGGGTGGAGGACTTCATGGAGTTCTACAGCGACGTGCTCGACCCTACTGTCCCGCTCAGCCTGACCCAGGTTATACCCCCCAACAAGCTGACAATATTCGACCTCAGCATAGTTGACGAGCAGAGCGCCGACGCTATAGTAAGCCATTATATGAGGAGGATCCTCCAGGCGAGGAAGACGCATAAGAGCCGGGGCTCCGGCGAGTCCTACCCAGTGCCCGTAGTGCTTGTTGTAGAGGAGGCCCACGTGCTCGTACCAAGGGATGATTCGACGCTCACCAAGTACTGGGCTGGGAGGATAGCGAGGGAGGGCAGGAAGTTCGGAGTCGGCCTAACGCTTGTAAGCCAGAGGCCTAAGAACATTGACGCAGACGTGCTCAGCCAGACCAACAACAAGATAATATTGAGGATGGTGGAGCCCGAGGATATAAAGTACGTGCAGAGGGCGAGCGAGGAGCTAAGCGACGACATAGCAAGCCTCCTACCCGGCCTAAACCCTGGCGAGGCAGTAGTAACCGGGAAGATGGCAGTCCTGCCCGGGCTCGTTAGGATAGACTTGTGCGAGGGTAAGAAGAAGGGGGCAGACATAGACATGGTGGCAGAGTGGGAGAGCTACCGTGAGGGAGGGGGCGATATTGACGTCGACGACTTCTTCTAGGCTCCCAGTCATAGTAGGGTTAGACGCCCTAGAAGGAAACCTGCACGCCGTGGAGTCGCTAGTCCAAACCCTGTGCGGGCGGGTCCTGGGATTCAAGGTAGGCCTCCCCGGCATGCTCGCAGAGCCCAGGCTTGGCCCCACTGTCAGGGGGGCCTGTGCCGACGCACTACTAGTGGCGGACCTTAAGCTGGCGGATATTGGAGACACTATGGTTAGGATTGCACGCCACGCCCCATGGGCTGACGCTGTGATAGCACACGCTTTCCCAGGCTACGAGGGGGCCGTGGACAGGCTCGCAGAATACCTTGCCGGGAGGGGTCAGAGGCTAGTACTGGTGGTTGCCATGAGCAATCCCGGGGCCAGGGAGACCATGGACCCAGTGCTCGAGAAGCTCGTAGCCGTGGCCAGGAGGGCTGGGGCCTGGGGGCTAGTGGCGCCCGCGACTAGGCCCTCGGTCGTGGCCAGGGTTAGGAGCCTAATGCCCGAAGCCTTCATAATGGCGCCAGGCGTGGGCGCTCAGGGAGCCCAGCCAGGCTCAGCGTTGAGGGCTGGGGCTGACGCCGAGATAGTGGGCAGGGCTATAACCATGGCAGGGGACCCGGTGGAGGCGCTGGAGAGGCTCGCCCCCCACTACAGGTAGGACGCCTGGAGCGGCTTGGAGGCTATGGATTCTAGAAGGGGGTGGCCCGGGTCCAGCCACGTTAGCCCCCGCCCGTCGAGGAGTATGCCGGACACGCTCGCATACCCGGCTAGGACCGCTTCAACGTCTGTTCCCGGCCTCCTATCCCAGTACCGGGATCCGATCCCGTGGGGTCCCGGGGCGGCTAGGCCCCTGGCCAGCCTCACGGGTATGTCGTAGTTGTTCCACGCCGGCACGGTAGCCTCCACGCCCTTCGGCCTTGGAGGGCTATTCACGTTGACAACCATGCTCCCCCCTCCAACGCTGGCGAGAGCCTCAACCGCGGCCACGGCGATAGTGGAGGGGGCGTGGTACTCCAGCTCTCCGGGGCTGTCGCATGCCAGGCTCACCGCCACTCCCGGGACCCCCTGGAAGGCTGCCTCTAGCGCTGCGCCTACCGTGCCGCTGGTGAGTATGTCTTCGAAGCCCATGTTCGGCCCCCTGTTGACGCCGGAAACCACGGCTAGGGGCGGCTCCTCGAGCGTTTCAAGCGCAAGGTATACTGCGGCAGCCGGAGTGGCGTCTACGGCGTAGGCGCACTCGCCCACTCCAATGTCGGCCTCGTAGACCGGGGCTGGGAGGCGGAACCCCTTACCGGTCCCGCTCATAGGCCTGGCGGGGGCGTAGATGCACACCCGGAATCCTCTGGCCTCAAGGTGCCTGGCGAGAATCCTTATGCCGGCCGCCGATATCCCGTCGTCGTTCGTGACCACCACCGTCTCCACTCAACAATGCACCTCCAGGGCCTCACATCTTAGCACACGGCGGGTCGTAGGGGTCTTCAACGGTTACGCCCAGGAGGAGGCACGTCTTAGTCTTAGCCCCATAGTATATGCATTCCAGGCAGTTACTTGGCCTCCTACCGTCGAGTGTGAGCCCCTTAGTCTCACCCCTAGCCTGCCCTGCCGGCCGAGCCTGGGGTGCTCCTGCCCGCACAGTTGCGGGGGGTGGGGGTGGCTGGGGTGCCGCCTGCTGAGATGGTTGGGGCGGCGTGGTCGACTCGCTGGCTGGCGGCTTCGCGGCCTGCGCCCTCTGCCTGTAGTACTTGCACCTCTCATACCTGTTGGTGAGGCATGGGAAGGCTAGCGGGTTCACCTTCTTGCCTATCAGCTTGCAGTAGACTACTGGCCCCTTCTTCTCAGCGTATGGACATGGCAAACCCCACACCTCTACGGGATGGCCTCCACTCTACGCTAGTGTCCGCCGGCCCACTTGTATCCCACCCTGGAATTCTACTCCTCAACCTCCTCCGCCGCCATCCTTGCCTCCTCTCTCAGCTGGTAGGCTCCCAGAGCCGCGAGGGCGGCGGGGACTACGCCTCCGAACAGGTACCATAGGCCGAGGGCTATGCTCCCAGTCTCCTTGGCGAGCGGGTATAGTGGGAGGGTGAACCCGTGGGATAGGAATGCTATGCCCCAAGCCAGTATGCTCTTGCTCCCCACCTCCCTCCAAATCTTCACTATTAGGTATGCACCACTGATTATTGCGACCGGGACAAGTATGCCTAAGACCCTGCCAGCGCTCGATACTAGGATCCTCTTCTGCAGCGGCTCTATGCCGGAGAAGTTAAGGGCTATGGTCTCAACTATGCCTACAACCACGATTATGGCGGGGAGCGTCCTAGTGTAGAACCTCTTCTCGGTGCCTGCGACGCCGGCTGTGAAGGCCACCTCGGCCCCCGCCCATAGTACTATGAATATGCCTCTAATGGCGTCGACTGTGAGAAGGTAGCCCAGCTTGTCGTCGGGGACCCTGTTCCAGTCTCCGCCGGCGAGGGCTAGAAGCCTGCTGGCCTCGTATGCGTCTAGGAAGCTCTCGACCGCCACGAATATGAGGCCTAGGGCTAGTATCTGGAGCGGCTTGTAGCCCGTCTCCCGGTATACGGTGTAGGAGAATAGGCTTGCGGGCAGCAGTATGAGCCCGGTCACCGCCGGGAACAATACCTCCACCTGCACTGTTCAACACCCACCTTTGTTCCACAACACTCGCTCCAGGATATATCGGATAATCAAGTATACGACAATACCAGGCCTGGCGCCGCTCTACTCCTATACCCCCAGACTCCACGGTTCCCCGGGGAGGTTGCGGTGAGAGTCTCGATTATCGGAGGGGGCGTGGCCGGGCTCAGCCTGGCAGTCCACCTCGCCAGGAGGGGTGTCGAGGCTAGAGTATACGAGATGGAGTACCCCGGCTACTCTGCTAGCGGGAGGAGCGCCGGGATACTGGTGACCATACTTCCAGAGAACCTGCTACCGCTGGCGTTGGAGTCGAGGGACTTCTACACGGGCCTACCGGAGAGCCGGGGGCGTATTAGCCGGGCTGACGCGCTCTGGATACCGGAAGGCCGGGAGTGTTCTAGGAGGATACTCGACCTCCACGCCGAGCACGGGCTAGAGTTCCGGGAGGGTGTGGACCCCTCGGAGGCTGCAGGATTAGAGTATAGGGCGGAGTGGGGTCACGTTATAACAGAGTATATTGTCGACACTGGCTGGGTTGTTAACGCCCTCCAGGCCGAGGCTTCCAGGCTGGGCGTGGAGATAGTAGATGCAAGGGTTGAGCTTAGGGGCGACGTGTACTATGCGGTGGCCGGGAGTGTCGAGAAGCCCGTGGAAGCCCCAGTGGTCGTTGCGGCGGGCCCATGGACGCCTAGCCTGGCCCCGGGAGTGGAGGGGCTCACGGTCTACAGGTGTCAGATGGCGAGCGTGGAAGGGACCCGGCCAAGGCTTGTGGTCGAGGATGATGAGGCAGGCTTCTACCTCGTGCCGGTCGGCGTGTCGAGGTTTAACATTGGCGACGGCTCTAACGCCATGGTAGAGAATCCGCTGGACGGCTTCAACCCGGATAGGGAGGACACGCTGAGAGTACTGGAGGCCTACGCCTCAAGGGTCGAGGAGGGCTGGGAGGCTCGGATAATCCAAGAGTGGGCCGCCCCCTGCGTCACGACCGGGGACTCGTACCCAGTCGCCGCAGAGGTGGATAGTGGAGTCTACGTGCTCACGGGCTTCGACGGTGCAGGGATAACCCTGGCGCCCGCCGTCGCGAGGATTCTAGCAGACCATATCGTGGGCGGGGAGCCGATCCCAATGTGGCTGGCCGAGGCGAGGAGGAGGCGGGGGGTTGAGGAGCCCTACAATGTCTGTAGGGGGAGGATTGCTAACTGGTAAAATCCCATACACACAGCCCCAACCGTGGGGGTAGGTGTGGCCAAGAGGATACTGGTCACCAACGACGACGGAGTATACAGTATGGGGCTCAAGCTCCTCTACGACAGCGTGGAGGCCCTTGGGAAGACCATAGTATTCGCCCCGGAGACTCCTAAGAGTGCGAGCGGCCTGGGCATAACACTCCACAAGCCCCTGAGGATCCAGAGGGTCAAGTACTGGGGGATCGACATCTACATCACAAACGGGACCCCCAGCGACATAGTCTACCTAGCCCTGGCGGAGCTAATGCCGAGCATAGACCTTGTAGTATCCGGCGTCAACATTGGAGACAATACTAGCGTGCAGGTCGTGCTCTCAAGCGGCACAGTCGGGGCTGCGGCGCAGGCGGCACTCCTAGGCATACCGGCGATAGCCTATAGCGCCAACGTGGACTCTGACGAGGACTTCGACAGGCAAGACTACTATGACGCCCTACGCCGGGTTATACGGAGGATCACAGCGTACGTGCTGGAGAACGGCCTACCCGACGAGGTAGACGTTCTCAACGTCAACTTCCCCTCGGAGATAACGGGTTCGACACGCGTAGTAGTGGCGAGGATGGCTAGGATAAAGTTCCTCCAGAGAGTCAACGTGAGCTACGACCCGAGGGGGAGGAAATACTACTGGATGTACGGGACCCTCGCCGAGCCCGAGCCCGGCACCGACGTTTACGCTGTGCACGTCGAGAAGAATATAGCGCTTACCCCAATCTCATTCAAATGCCTAGAGAGGCTGGACTCCTATAGCCGTAGCAGGGAATACTTTGACAACCTGGCGGCAGAGATAATGGAAGAGCTGCGGTGACCCAAGCATTGAACGGGTCGAAGGCTGCGAGGCCGGCTAGCCTCTCGAAAAAGCTCCAGGGCCTAGCCTACGCGGAGAAGTGGCTGATAGCAGGAGCCGTCATAGGGGCGGCCAGCGGCTTCTTCATACTCCTATTCTACGAGCTACTCTCCCTAGTCGTCGGCTACGCCTCGAAACTCCTGGGCACTAGCGTGGCCGAGGCGACGGACATCTCGATAGCCGCAGTGCTCTCCGAGAACAGGCTGGCGCTAGCCCTGCTCATCATAGCAGGTGCTGCAGTCAGCTCTGTGATAGTGTATAGGCTGGCCCCAGAGGCCGAGGGGCATGGTACAGATGCTGCCGTGCAGGCGTTCCACAAGAGGGCCGCAATCATACCCTTCCGGGTCCCCGTTGTTAAGCTGGTGGCGAGCGGCATAGCGATAGGAACTGGCAGCAGCGGTGGAGTGGAAGGCCCGAGCGTCCAGATGGGTGCCGGAGTGGGCTCCACCCTAGCCAGGATACTCAAAGCCCCATTCCAGGACCGTAGAATAGCCCTGGTCGCAGGCATAGCTGGCGCCCTCTCAGCAATGTTCCGTGCACCCCTCGGCAGCGCCTTCTTCGCCACCGAGGTCCTCTACAAGAAGGACTTGGAGGCCCAAGCCCTAATGCCGGCGATGGTTTCCAGCCTAGTCTCATACGCTGTCACAGCCCCATACTTCCACTACGCCGAGCTCCTGCCCAGGGTGGACCTGGACCCGAGGAGCCTCTACAGCCCCGCGGGCATACTCAGCCTCGTAGCACTCGGCGTCTACGTAGCCCCCTTCGCCTACCTCTACGCCCGCCTCTTCAACGCTTCCAAAGACTTCTTCGAAAAAATCCGGGCCAGGTACGGGCTCCCCCTCGAGGCCAAGCCAATACTGGGAGCACTGGGCGCAGCCCTGATAGCAGTCTTCATACCCCACGTGGCAGGGTCTGGCAAGGGCCTCCTCAAAATGACAGTGTCTGGCGAGGTGGTCAATACCCTACCCTTCAGGGATGTACTACCAGTGGCCGCCGCCCTAGTAGTTGTGGCTGTGGCAAAGATAGTTGCAACGAGCCTAAGCATTGGTAGCGGTGCCAGCGGCGGAGTCTTCGCCCCAGCCCTCCTAGCCGGGAGCAGCCTAGGCCTCTCATACTACTATCTCCTCCAAGGCCACGGGACCCCGCTGCCCATCAGCGTCTACGCCTACGTTGGCATGGCCGCCTTCTTCGGTGCGGCGGCCAAAGTGCCGCTCGCGACCAGCATAATGGTGGGGGAGATGGGGGGCAACTACCTCCTCATAGCCCCCACTCTTGCCGCGGCATACCTAGCAAGGGAGCTTACCGGGGCGGCTAGCATCTACGAGTCCCAGCTTGTGCAGAGGCCTCCAAGGGAGGTTGTCACCGCCGAAGGCCTCCTGGCCATGATAAAGGAGAGGGGCGAGAAGGTCGACATAACCCTTGGAGAGCTGGCCGACGAGAGCCTGCACCCGGTCAGGACTAGGGACCCGTTGGCTAAGGCGTTGGAGATGCTAATGTCGAGCCACGGCCTCCCGGTGCCGGTTGTTGACGAGCAGTGGAGGCTGGTCGGAATAATAGACCCGGAGGACGCGGAGAGGCTTGTAGAATACGTGGGGGGAGAGCTGGAAACGCCCCTGGCGAGGGTACCGCTCCGCAGGCCGCCGGCGCTACCATACTATGAGACCGTCGAGCGGGGCCTGGAGGAGATGGTCGAGCATGAGACAGACTATGTGATAGTTGTTGACGACGAGGAAAGGTATGTTGGGATTGTAACGTTGGAGGAGGTAGAGGTTGCGCTGGCGTTCATAGTGGCCGGCGTATTCCATGGGAGGCTACCTTAGCCTCCCGGGGTCCCGTGGTAGGGGCTGTGCTTCCACAGGTAGTCCCAGAGCTCCTGCTCGTCAACCTTCTCCTTCTCAGCTATCTCCCTCTCAATGTTGAAGAGTAGCGTGTGATGCTTCTTCTCATCGTCAAGCATGGCGTCTATAAGGAGGAGCAGGGCGGGGTCGTCGACCTTCTCCCTAAGCCTCGACAGCTCCATTATGCTCTGCCTCTCCTCGTCCACGTGCTGTCGTATGCTAGCCTTTATCAGCTCGAGGTCCTCCTCGGTGATGAATGGATTGTTCTCCTCGAGATACTCCTTCATTGCCTTGAGTATGTGGTGGTGCTTCTCGCTATCCTTGGCTATGCCTAGGAATATCGCCTTGAGCACCGGGTGCCTTATCTTGGCGGCCAGCTCCTGGAGCCTGGCCGAGTATTTGAGCTCCTCGTCCATCCACTCTGTGACGAGCTTTAGGATCTCCTCCCTCGCGGACAAGGCTCTACACCAGGATATTATCCCTGGATGGTAAATATATGTCTCCCGTTAATATCCCAGGCTAGCCTCTGCTGAGCGTGTCGAGGTACTCGTCTATTATGTGGGTGTGGGGCTTCAGCTTCTCCAGAACCCGCTCCGCCTCCTCCTCTGTAAGCCTGTGCCTCTCCAGTAGCCTGCGCCACCCCCCGCCCTTCCACCTTGGGATAACGTGCACGTGGAAGTGGAACACCTCCTGGCCCGCAGCCCTGCCGGAGTTAGTGAACACGTTGACGCCGGGGGCTCCGAGCTTCTCCCTGTATATCCTAGCCAGGGCGGCGGCTGCCAGGTAGACTCTCGCCACCACCTCTGGTGGAGCGTCGTGTATGCTCTCATAGTGTTCCTCGGGCACTACCAGGAGGTGGCCCTCCTCCACAGGGTAAATATCGAGGAATACGGCTACACCGCGACCCCTGTAGACGTAGTATGCTGGGAGCCTCCCCTCGAGAATCGCGCAGAACACGCAGCCCTCCATGGCCTTGCCACCGCCGGCCCGGTGGGTCTAGGAGGCTATTTTACTATGGCAGGGACCCCGCTAGCCAACGCTAGAAGGCCGACAAGCGCGGCGAAGGCCGCCGCACTGTCTCGGAGCCTGTCGGCCACGCTTAGGAGGATTAAGGCTCCGAGGAGGCCGAAGGCGAAGCTCGAGGCGAGCATTGCGGCCAGCGCGGGGGAGACTTGGAGCGTGCCGGATGTCAGCTCGTACACCGCATAAGCCCCGGTGGCGGCCGTGCCCATAGCTATGGATGCCCTGGCCGCCTCGGCAGGGTCTAGGCCGAGGTAGAGGAGGCCCGCCAATGTTACGGCGCTCCTGCTTAGGCCCGGGAGGGCTGCCAGCCCCTGGAGCACGCCCACGAAGGCCAGCTCCAACGTTGATAAGTCGGACGCCCTCCTACCACCCCTATGCGGAAGCCTCCATACTATTAGGGCGGTTGCGACGAGTAGGACTCCTATCATAGCGTTTAACAGGTCTCCCGGGAGGCTGGGGAGGAGCGTGGAGACTAGGAGCCCCACGGGGGCTCCGGCGGCGAGGGGTACGAGTACTATCCTAGCCCACGGGCCCAGGCGGGCGGCGTCCAGCAGCTCGCGCCGAGCCACGAGCCCTCCGCTGGCGGCGGTGCCGAGGTGGGAGGCTATACTCAGCCCGTAGGCCTCCCCCACTGGTATGCCGGCAAGCCTCGACAGTAGCAGTGTCAGCTGCCCGCTGCTGCTGACGGGGAGCCACTCTAGAAGCCCCTGCAGTGCGCCGGCGGCAACCGCGGCCCATATGCTGAGCTCGCCCAAACCGATCTCCACGTCGAGGCGGCCGTCTAGCCTTGAGGGTAATAACCCCCCGTCTCCACCCGGCGGCTGGGCGGCTGGTGCCGGGGATGGAGAGGGTCGAGTTCATAGTAGCAGGGCTTCGAGAGTCGCTGGTTGAATGCCTCTACTGTACCCGGGGGTGCAGGGCCCTCATACTATACGACTCGACGACCGCCGGGGCTGCGAGGACTCTCGCCGAAGCTGTCAGGGCGATAGGCGGGGAGCCGGACCTAGTAGACCTCGACCCCTACAGGAGCTTGCAGGGCGGGAGGCTCGAGAGCCTGCCTGGAGAGCTTAGAGACAAGATTAGAGGCGGCTACGATGCAACATTCTATGCCGCCGGCGTGCTGCCCGGGGAGCTACCGTTCAGGAGGAGCCTGATAGAGGAGGCCATGGAGGCAAGGGCTAGGCACGTGCACATGCCCAGGGTTAACATGAGGGTCCTTGAGGCTGCCGCCGCCTGCAGGGAGGCGGCAGACGCCACCATGAGGGCGTTCGAGATCCTCCAGGGTGCCAGGAGGGTCGTGGCTACCGCACCGAGGGGTACTAGGCTTGAGATTGAAGTTGGAGGCTACAGGTGGGTCCCGGATACTGGCGTCATAGAGCCGGGGGAGTGGGGGAACTGGCCGGCGGGCGAGGTCTACACCACCCCGGACAGTGTGGACGGGGTCCTAGTCGTCGACGGCGTGCTTGGAGACTATTTCAGCACCAAGTACGGCGTGCTCCGGGAGCCGGTCCGGCTGGCCATAGAGCGTGGCAGGATTGTGGAGGTCGAGGGTGGCCCGGTAGCCAGGGAACTGTACGAGTACCTCTCCTCGGCAGGAGAATGCGGGCTTAGGATTGGAGAGGTGGGTATAGGCACTAACCCGGCGGTTAGGGAGCCTATAGGGATAGTCCTCCATGACGAGAAGATGCCCGGCATACACCTCGCCGCCGGAGACCCGCTGGGGGAGCAGACAGGCGCCAGATGGCAGTGCAGCGTGCACGTTGACATGGTACCTCTAAGGGCTAGCGTCGAGGTTGGAGGACTCCGACTGGTAAGCGCGGGCAGGCTGAAGGTCAACCGCCTATAAAACCCCTACCGGGACCCTAGAGCGTTTAGGGCGCCGCCTATTGGCTCGGGGAAACGGAAAGCTGGACCCCTGCGTTAGAAGCCTCCGGGACGCCGCCGAGGTTATACTCTCCGAGGACTTCCCCGTAGAGCTGACCCTCGACGGCGAGCTTGTCAGCAGCTTCCAGCTTGGCAGGGAGAAGCCCCTCGCCTTCACCTATAGGGCGGCGTGTAGGAGGGGCCACGTGGAGGCTGTGGCCGGAATACAGGGTGTAGACTCCCTACTCGAGGGTGTAGGGGCGGAGCAGAGGGTTAGGATATTGGAGGCGATCCTACGCATACCCTACGACTACGGCGTGACCGTTTCAATGCCGGACCCAGACACTATGCTCCTAACCTTCGCCTGGGAAGAGGAGGTCGACAGGGCCAACTTCGTGGGGGCAACGTACACGTTCAGCCTCCTAATAGCAAGCTGGCTCCGCGAGCAGGCGGCAAGGGCCCTCCAGGGTCTCCCGCCGGAGCCTTTCCACGTAGAGTGAGGGGTGGGGGTGAATACGTCCCGCCCCCGGTCACCCCGGCCGCCCGCGGCGGCGTCCCGGGGGTCCCGGCGCCGCCACATGTATTCCTACCGCCCCGGTTAAATCGTGTGCGGGGAGGGCTGTTGGCGAGGCGTAGGAGTGCAATACGCGAGTGGGTCAACAGGGTCCTCTATGCTGGGGGAGGCTACCAGATAATGTACGTTGACCGTGACCCTGTCGCCGGGGAGAGGCTGAGAAGGCTCGAGGTCGAGAGGATAGTCCGGGTCACCGGCTGGGCGGTATACCTTGACGATGACAGCGTTATACCCCTCCACAGGATAGTGGAGGTTAGAGACCATGAGGGCCGGGTGGTTTGGAGCAGGAGGCAGTCTACAAGGGGCCGGGATACAGGCTAGTAGCCGTTGACAGGCTGATCCCACCCTCCTGGGAGGACGGGGAGATACGAGTCTCAAGGCTCGCCCTTAGGCTCGACGCCGAGATCGGAGCCCTGGGGGAGGCTGTGGCAGGCCTACTCCTCCCACACGTTGAGGTGGAGGGGCCCCGGTGGGCGTGGGACATACTAGAATCCTACCGTAGGAGGGTCGCCGCCGAGCAGGCGGCCGACCTGACGATGAGGCTGGGCAGGATAGCCGGCGAGACAGGGTTTAGGCCGTCATACCTGCCGGTCTCCAGGATGCACCTCTTCTGGCGTGTCAACGGATGCTTCTACAGGGAGGGGCTGGACTACGAGGTGCTCGATGCCGAGTGGGAGAGGTACGCCTCCCTCGTGGGGGAGCCGGCCGGAGGCGGCTACAGGCCCTCGCCCAGGAAGTACCGGGAGATCCTGTCATACTATGCCTCCAGGATACGAGGAGGCCTACTCGGCACGCTCGCAGGGATAGCCAGGAGGCTGGCCCCGGGCCAGACGTGGCCGGGGGCCAAGTGCGACCTCGGCGACCCTCCAGACCCGGGCCTCCTAGCCTCGCTCCCCGAGGGCGTCTTCACCTACAAGTGTAGCCCGGAGGACCTCGCCTCACCCCACGCTGGGAGACCCGTCGAGTGTGGGAAGGCGATGCCCACGGCGAGTAGCCTAGTATGCAGAGGGCCGAGGGGCAGGGTCGTGGTGAAAGAATACTATAGGATGCTGGTAAAGTGGCTGCCTGCCGCGGCGGCGAGTAGGCCCCAGTACAGGTACCGTGTAACCCCCAGGGCTAGGATGGCAAACGAGTACCAGTACCTCCGCCTCCTAAGGAGCGTGGTCGAGACCCCCAGAATACTAGCGGTCTGCGGCGACCAGGCGAAGGCGGCGATGGCGAGAACCTTCCTTGAAGGAGAGCCTGTGCTCGACAGCAGGGACCCCGGCGCCTGGAAGGCTAGCGGGGATGCCCTGGCGAGAATCCACGAGGCGGGCTACACGCTCGGAGACCCCAACCCCGGCAACTTCATAGTAGGCCCACACGGCACTGGAGTTGTCGACGCGGAGCAGGCCGACAGGTACACGCCACGCCGGGCTGCCTGGGACCTGGCAGTGTACACGGTTTACGCCCTCGCATTCCGCGCCCCAGAGGACCTCGTCGCCGAGGGGCTTAGGGGCTATGCTGGAAGGAGGGACCCGAGCCTCGAACTCAGGTTCCTCGAGAGGCCCTCCTTCTGGGCCTCGCTAACCCCCCTCGGCCCCGTCGCCGTTAGGGCTAGGAGGCTCCTCCTCGACACACTCACATCTACAGCCCGAGGCCATGGCGGCTAGTATGGAGGCCCACGAGGCCAATGCTACAGCAGCCGCTAAGGCGGCGAGAGGGTATCCCAGGTCACCGTGCAGGGTCCCGTCAACCTCCCCGCCGATGGGAGCCCTAGACTCTATAATCAACCCCTCCTCGGCCTCCAGGAGCCTAACGCAATAGGCGTCAACACGGCCTTCAACCGAGGCGGTGCCCGCAACACCGTCTAAGAGGAGCCCCGCCTGCAACACCCTAGGGACCCCTACGATGCCCTGCGGGAGCAGGTGGAATTCAATCATAAGCCGGGATAGTCCATTGGAGAGTTGCTGAACTACACCCTTGTAGACAACCCTATGCTCCCCGCCATACTCGACACCCGACACAATATCGCCGCCAGCGGGGATACTACCACTGTCAACGTAGGCCCACATCATCTGGTTGCCGTCACCGTACACTGTTAGGTTAAAGGATGGGGGCGTGCCCCTGAATGTTAGAGTCACCCTCAAAACCAGCCTACGCAGCTGGAGGTCGCCATGGCAGGGTATTGTAACGTTCCTGGACCCAGAAAGCAGGCCTTCGGCGGGAGACTCCAGGATTAGGGTTCCCACGTCCAGCCTGCGGGGCTCCAGCACCCTATAGGTGCCTGGAGGGATGGTCTGGTTGGCGGTTAGGGTCCCGTCGATCCTCCCGAGTATCCTTCCGTAAACCCCCTTGTAGGATGTGAACGTGTAGGCGGCTAGTGCAGTAGCTGCTATTGCCAGTACTATGGATGCTGATAAGGCAAGTATCCTAGCGTGGCCGGTTCTACGGGTTCTAGGCAATCCTGGAGCCCGCTTGTTGAATGCTGCATAGACGTATATATTTGTTCACATGTGCGCCTGCGGACACCTCTGTGCCGCAACCGCTACGATAGCCGACAATGCAGCCATTACAGCCGCCACTGTGGGGAGCTGGCTCTGACTGGGGCAGGAGCCGCTCTGGCGGAGCGTTAATGTACCTTGGAGTGGTAGGCTCTTACCCGGTATGATCTTCCCCTCCTCGAGCGTGATGGTGCCAGAGCACTTGTAGGATACGCTTGCCGACACCCGGGCCGACTCTAATACCACTGGCGGGTCCCAGGAGAGCGTGAACTCTAAGCCCCTCGGCAATGTCGTTTCCTCTGCCGGTTTAAACTCGACCTTAGCCTCGACAACAGTCCTGCCACCCTCCTCGACCTGCCTGCCACCGTGCACGGTGACCTGGAAGGGGCCTCCCGTCTCGACGTCTCCATAGGCTCCTATAGGGGCAGCGGTCCCGGTCATGGGTGTCGACAGGTTTATGGAGGCCCAGCCTAGGAGCGTCCCGTCTCTGGTGTGGAGGGTTAGGTTGACCTTCCCGACGCCGGCATCCTTCGGTATTATGAGGAGTAGTGTTGCCCCAACATAGTTGAGCCTGGTCTCGCTACACTCTCCCCTGGTCTCAACCGTGCTAGTGCCTTTGAGGGGTGGTTTGACGTTAGACCCTAGTATGACGTCTCCCAGGCCGTCTACTTCGTTGAACTCTATAGTATAGTTGCCGGCGGGTATCGTTATGTTGGCTATTATGCTTCCATGGATGTCTCCTGTGCCAGCGAAACTACACGTCTCCCGGCTTCCACCGGCAAGGGAGGCGGCGGCAGCTAGTACTGCTAGGATGGCTAGGGCTAAGGATGTAATCCTCCAGGCGGACTTCAATCCTGGACTCCCACGGTCGGCGCAGGCGTATAGGAGTATATATAGATGTGTACGCTAGTTGGCTCGGGGGTAGCCTATCTTCCCATGCCTCGCCAGTATTATTGCGAGCGCCTTCTCCCCTGCGACTGGCGGTAGCAGCGGCTCTACGGGTGCCGCAGTGTCTGATGCCCCTATCATTTCCGTGATCTCCGCTACTAGCACGCTGGGGGATGCAATCTCCTCCTGCCTGCCCTCCCTACGGGCAATCCTCCTGAGCACGTCTACTATCCTCACCGCATCTCACCAGTTTAACGCCGTTATATCGGCAGGGGTAATATAGGGGGATGACCTGGAATGTCTCGGGCACGCTGTGGGGGGCTGTACGGTGGGCTCCCATCCACCTGTGGGCCCAGCATGTGGGATAGTGGGAGGTGAAATCCCCCCATAACCACACCTGCCGAGAGGGTGCCCTAGGCTGGCATGCAGGCTCCTAGAGGATTACCTTGAGAGTCTCCGAGGCACTGGGTGGAGGGGGCTAATAGTAGCCCACTCCCGGGACCCGAGGCGCGCCGCCACATTCCTGGCGGACCTAGCTGGGGGAGACTGCCTACACGTTGCCCCTAGAGAGCTTAGGGGTGTGGGCTGTAGGCTGGAGAAGAGCCCCATGGATGTAGAAGAGTATCTCGGCACCGAGCATGGGGCGGCGATAGTGTCTACCACGGGCCTGCTACGCCCAGGCGTAGTAGCCAGCGCGGGGGAGACCGTTAGACGGGGAGGCTTCCTAGCCATAGCCGCCCCGCCTAGGGACTCGTGGAACCCTGGGCCCGCGGGAGGCCTCGGCTACTACAAGAGATACCTATACAACATGATACCGAGGGCGGCCTCCCACCTATGGCTTGACCTAGACGAGTGCAAGGCATACTCTAGGAGCGGGCCGCCGCCGCCAACCGAGATTGTAGAATGGAAGCCTGAGAGGGTCCCGGCGGGAGTCAACGGTAGAATCTACAGGCTCGCAAAGACGCAGGGCCAGGCTAGGCTGATTGAAGAGTTCCACCGCATGGTCCGGGGTAGGGTGAGGAGCCTCTACATTATAGGGGACAGGGGTAGGGGGAAGAGCTACGCCACAGGCCTAGGACTAGCCGACGCTGTAGCCTCCAAGGCCGTCGGGAGGGTAGAGGTCACAGCCCCAACCCTGGCCCAGGCCCAGCAGGTGTTCCAAGGCCTCCTCGACGGGCTCCGGGCCGCCGGCATCCTAGGCAGGCCTGGTGTGCGGGTTAGGTTGTCGGGGCGGGGCTGGACTATACGTGTGACGGGCCCCTGGTTCCGAGTATCCTACGAGCCACCGTGGAGTTCGGGTGGTGCACCCCTTGTAATCGTAGATGAGGCCGCCGCGGTCGGGGTCGCGAGGGTTAGGAGGATAGCCTGGAGGAGCGGTAGGACTGTGGCCACCACGACCCTACACGGCTACGAGGGTAGCGGGAGGACATTCGCCCACATGGTTGACGAGATCCTCCCCAAGCCTAGGGTTACAGTGGAGCTTGCCGAGCCTGTTAGATACCTGCCCGGCGACCCGCTGGAGGAGTGGCTCTACAAGACATTCATGCTCGACGCCGAGCCAGAGGGTCCCAGGAGTGTTGAGTCCGTAGACTACTCTATGCTAAGTGCTGGCGGGCTCGCAGGGGACCCGGGGCTGCTCCGCAGGGTCTACTCGATACTAGTCCTGGCACACTACAGGAACACGCCCGACGACCTAATGGCGATACTCGAGAGCCCCCACTACACCGTGCACGCCCTCACCGCGGACGGGTGGCCTGTAGCTGTAGCCCTGGTAGCATGGGAGTCCTGGAGCATGCCGCCCGAGTCGAGGATAGCATTGGAGAAGCTCGCCCTCTACACTAGGAGGGCTGAGAGGATAGAGTCGGCGAGGATAGTGAGGATAGCGGTACTACCATGGCTTCAGAGGAGGGGGCTTGGAAGCAGGCTCCTACGCCACATTGAGGACTGGGCTGTCGAGCATGGAGCAAGCGTTGTAACAACTATATTCTCGAGGCACGAGGTCATAGGCTTCTGGAGGGTGAACGGCTACCTCTACTACTATGCGAGCCCACGCTACAACCGGGTGACGGGCGAGAAGAACCTGGCCGCCGCGAAGGGTCTAACCGTGGAGGGCCGCGAGACGGTCGAGGAGGCTAGCGGAGAGTTCAGAGCCCGCCTCATACTAGCAGCCCACACAGTCTACAGGGACCTGGCCGCCGAGAAGATAGTCGAGATACTGTCAGCCACGAAGACGCCTAGGGACCCGCCCCTCCTACAGCCCTCACCCAGCATGCTGTCTAGGCTCGAAGAGTGCGCCGACGGCCGCCTAGACCCGGAGCAGGCTATAGACGCCATGTTCCTAGCCTACGCCTCCACCCTCCTCCAGGCGAGGGTTGAACCATCCGCTGAGACAGTGTACCTGGTGGCGAGGCTACTCCAGGGTAAGCCCCACGACGAGGCCTCGAGACTGGCAGGCCTCGGGGAGGAGGAAGCATACCAGGCTCTACGAGAGGCGTGTAGGAGACTCTACACGATTGCGTTTCGAGAGGGTCGAACGCCCGGTTCCAACGCCTAGAGTTAAACACCACCCCATACCATATAGGTCACTAGGGTGGAGGGTTATGCTGTCAGCTAGGATAGTGGCGGCCGCCGGATTGATTATAGTGCTGGCGGCGGCCGCTGTAGCCTTGGAGGAGGCTGGAGTCCTAAAGCCGATTGGAGAGTCTACTACAACGTCGCCATCCACGACTATCGTGCCCCTTAAGACTGTGACCGAGACTGGGGAGGGTGGGGCCACTACTAATAGTGGAGAGGCGGCCACCTCGACCGGGGTCACCGGCATGTTCACGTTCAACCTGTCGGGGAAGCTACCCTACGTTGAACAGGTTAATGTTGAGGTTAACGAGAACGGTGGGCAGGTGGGCGTGGTACTAGAGCTTCCAACGCCCTGCCATAATGCCAGCCTCCGCTACGAGAACGGTACTATAATAGTGGAGGTTCAGAGCCCGCCTCCCAAGGTCATGTGTG
>CAYRZG010000010.1:0-24718 GCA_964428695.1 uncultured Desulfurococcales archaeon | reverse complement strand
CGACCTTAGGCCCGGGAACGTGATGGTCGCTAAGGCCGGCCCGGTTATAGTCGACCTTGAGGGGGCCGGGACCCCGAGCAACCAGCCAGTGTTCGTGACAGATCTCTCCCAGGTGGACTATGAGCTCCCGCCACCGCCGAGAGGAGCCTGGGGCCGGGACGTGCTAGGCCTCTACTGGTCGCACCTCGCACTCGCAGCGGCCACCAGCCGTGAGGTTTCAAGACTCTACCTAAACTATTGCTGCGGACGGGACTTCTACCAGAGGGCCCGCCGGGACCCGGCGACGTGGCGGCATCTTAGAGCCACGCTTGGACGCCTCCTCGAAGCCTACTGGGACTGGGCCGAGACCGGGGTCCCCACGTTCAACACTCCACTCCAAGTATACCTCGCCCACAAGGGTGGCGGGAGATGAGGAGCCCGTGGGCCTCCTGCTCAGCTGCAGTCGAGGCCAGGACTCCCACAGCCACGCCGGGAGATGCGGCCGCATGTACTGTGCTCGACGATATTGTAGTCCTAGCAGTCTCAGATGCGGTGAGCGGGACCCGGGGAGAGAGGCTCGCGGCAACCCTGGTGGAGGTGGCCCTTGAGGAGGCGGCCAGAACCCGGGACCCGGCGGAGGCCGTTATGAGGGCCGCCCGGCTGGCGGGAGGTGAGGGTGAGGCCACGCTACAGGTTGCTATAGCCTCCGAGACCAGGGTGGCAGTGGCTGTGGCGGGAGACGGCCCCGTTGGTCTAGCCGAGTGCGGCGGGCCGCCTAGGAGGCTCGACCCTGGTTGGGAGGCGCCCCTCTCCTACATATCAGGCTCTCGCGGGCTAGTGGGCCGGCCCTACACTGTAGCCGTGGAAGCCAGGCCACCATACACTATAGCCGTGGCGACAGACGGCATACCTTGGACGCTCCTGGCACGGCTCCTAGTGGAGGCGTGCACCCGGCCCCCGCTACTCCTGGCCAGGAGGGCTGTAGCATCGAGGCAGGCTCGACTCTGGGACGACAGGGGGGTTGCAATCGCAACAATACGAGGGTAGGCGGGTAGCCCGGATACCCGGGGTCATCCCTTGGAGCGCCGGTTTCGGCGCCGTCGCCCCGGGCGATACCCGGCATGCTACGGGAGTGTTGGTGTTGGGGGTTTAATCTCTAGCACACCTTGCTCCCGGGCTCGACGGGCTCCTCAACGGTTAGGAGCACGGGCTTACTACTCGCATCGCAAGGGGCGGCTAGTATCATGCCCTGGCTCTCTAGGCCGGCCATCCTCTTAGGCTTGAGGTTCGCAACGACTATGACGTACTTGCCTATGAAGTCCTCCGGCTTATACCATTTGGCGAGGCCGGCGAGTATCTGCCTCTTCTCGCCTCCAAGGTCTACTATCAGCTTGACCAGCTTCCTCGAGCCCGGCACCGGCTCGGCCTCGACGACCTTGCCTACCCGGAGGTCTACCTTGGCGAAGTCCTCTATGCTTATCCTCTCCTCTCCCGCCATGACCCGCACCGGTGGCGGCTTTGGGGCGGCTCGTTTAAAACTCCTCTTTGGCTCTCTTCTCTAAGGCCAGCTTTCTAACCTTCTCCACTATCTCCCGGAGGCTCGTGCCGGGCAGGAATACTTCTCGGACGCCCATCTTTAGTAGTGGCTCCACGTCGGGGATCGGTATGGTGCCTCCCACGACCACAGGTATGTCGTCGGCGTTTAGCTTCTTTAGCTCCTCCATCAGCCTCCTAACATGGTGCATGTGGGCTCCGGATAGTATGCTCACCCCTATCACGTCCACGTCCTCCTGGACCGCGGCTATTGCAACCTGGCGCGGCGTCTGCCTTATCCCGGTATATACTACTTCGAAGCCAGCGTCTTTCAACGCTCTGGCTACCACCTTGGCGCCCCTGTCGTGGCCGTCTATCCCCAGCTTGGCTACGAGTACTTTGAGGGGCCTCTGCCTCGGCGTTAGGAGGCCCTCAGTATATTGGCGGCTCGACATATACGCCGTACACCTCCTTCAGGGTGCCCATGATCTCGCCCAGCGTAGCATAGGCTTTGGCGGCGTTGAGCACGTAGGGCATAATGTTCTCACCCTTCTCGGCCGCCCTCCTCAGCTCGTCTAGCGCCCTCCTCCACCTAGCCGGGTCCCTCATGCTCCTTACCTTCTTCACCCTCTCCTTCTGCCTTCTCTCGATCTCCTCCTGGTCGAACTCTAGGAGTGGCACGTTCCTAACCTCGTCAACGTCCTCCTCGGTGAAAATGTTGACTCCCACTATGAACCTCTTACCCTCCTCCACCTCCCTCTGGAACCTGTAGCTGGCCTCGGTGACCTCCCTCTGCGGGAACCCCTTCTTCACAGCCTCGAGCATGCCTCCCATGCGCTCTATCCTCTCAATATACCTCCACGCCCTCTCCTCTATCTCGTCTGTCAGCCACTCTATGAAGTAGCTGCCGCCGCACGGGTCGATAGTGTCAGCTACGCCCGTCTCATAGGCTATGATCTGCTGTGTCCTAAGAGCTATCTTGGCTGCGAACTCGCTCGGCACCCTAAACGGCTCGTCGAAGCTGTTGGTGTGGAGGCTCTGGGTCCCGCCGAGCACGGCGGCCAGCGCCTCTATAGCTGTCCTCACAATGTTGTTGAACGGCTGCTGGGCTGTGAGGCTCACCCCCGCGGTCTGCGTGTGGAACCTCATCCACAGGCTCCTCCTCTTCTTAGCCCCGAACCACTCCTTCATTATCTTAGCCCACATCCTCCTTGCGGCCCTGAACTTCGCTATCTCCTCGAAGAAGTTGATGTGGCTGTCGAAGAAGAAGCTTAGCCTCGGCGCGAACTCGTCGACGTCGAGCCCCCTGTTTATCAGCTGCCTAACATACTCGATCCCGTCAGCCAGTGTGAAGGCGAGCTCCTGCACCGCGGTTGCGCCAGCCTCCCTAATATGATAGCCGGAGATGCTTATCGGATTCCACTTGGGCAGGTGCTTCACGCTCCACTCTATAAGATCCATTGCAACCTTTACCGCAGGCTCTGGGGGGAACACGTAGCTCTTCTGCGCTATGAACTCCTTGAGCGGGTCGTTCTGGGTTGTACCGCCGATCTTATGGTATGGGACCCCCTGCTTCTCGGCGGTGGCAACGTAGAAGCTGAGGAGCACGGGGGCCGGCGGGTTTATCGTCATGTTGGTCGTGACGCTCCCCATGTCTATGCCGTCGAATATGATCTCCATGTCTAGGAGGGTTGGCACGCTAACGCCTACTATGCCGACCTCTCCCTCCGCCATGGGATCGTCGGGGTCTATGCCTATGAGTGTCGGATAGTCGAACGCGAGACTGAGCCCGGTCTCGCCGTGGCGTATTAGGAACTTCAGCCTCTCATTCGTCTCCTCGGGCCCGCCGTAGCCGGAGAACATTCTCATAGTCCAGATCCTAGCCCTGTACATGGTGGCGTGTATTCCCCTTGTGAACGGGTAGGTGCCCGGGAGGCCGAGCTTCTCCATGTAGTCGAAGTCTCTAAGGTCTGCGGGCGTGTAGACCCTCTTCACGGGGATCCCGGAGAGAGTTGTGAACTCCTCCATGCGCTCCGGGAGCTTGCGGAGCCACTCGGGTACAACCTCCTTCTCCCAGCGCTCAACGGCCTCCCGGATCTCCCTTACACTATCCTCCCGGAACAGGCGGCCCATGACACGGGACCCCCCACGTGGGACGCCGGGGGAGACTTGTCCCACCGGCCGTCCGGGCATAGTGTTGGTGTAGCCTAATATCTCCAACAACCCGCTGTGTCATACAGGAGGCTGGATACCCCCTCCAGAAACCTTGTGGCATAGACAAACGGGGGCCTAGCATGATAAACCTCTGCACCGACGAGTATACTAGGGGCGCCACTCTTGCCGGTGAAAGTCTACTCAGAGGTCCTTGGTAGGGAGGTGGAGGTTCCAGAGGAGCCGGAGAGGATAGTTAGCCTGGCCCCAGCAATAACTGAGACCCTCTACCACCTGGGAGTCTGGGATAGGGTTGTGGGGGTCAGCTTCTTCTGCAACAAGCCGCCGGAGGCGGCGGAGAAGCCTAGGGTAGGCTCATACTTCAACGTCAACTGGAGGAAGCTAGAGGAGCTAAACCCAGACCTCATACTGGTCACGACCGGAGCCCAGAGGAAGACCGCCCTGGAGCTGGCAGAGAGGGGGTACACAGTCTACCCCGTCCCGCTACCCACGAGCCTCGCGGGAGTAGTAGACATGGCGGTACAGGTGGGCCTCGTAGTCGGAGCCCTAGACGAGGCTAGGAGGCTCGAGGCGGCCCTGCTGGAGAAGGCCTCTCGCCTACCCAGGGTAGACCCTCCCGTCAGGGTCTACTATGAGATAGACCTGGGCGGCCCGGTGAGCGTTGGAGGCCACAGCTACATTGTCGACGCGCTCGACAGGATAGGCCTACACAACGTGTTCCGCCGCGACAGGGTACCGTGGGTGATAAACCCGGACATGGAGCGTGTTAGAGCCTACAAGCCCCAGCTCATAGTCTATGAGAGGGCCCCCTACAAGCCCGTGGCCGAGGAGAAGATCGTGGAGGATCTAAAGTCGAGGCTCCAGGGGACCCCGGCGGTCGAGGAGGAGAGGATAATCATACTCCCGCCGGACAGCCTAGCCCACTACGGGCCCAGCCTGCTGGAGGCTCTGGCAGGCCTCGCCGAGAGGGCCAGGGATATGCTTGGAGGCTAGGCTGGCATCCTCACCGGCTGGAGGCCCAGCAGTGCGGCGATAGTCTGGGCCTCCTCAATGTGGTCGCCTAGAGCTAGAACCCAGTGGTTGCCAGGAGACTCATCCAGCATCCAGCGGGCTCCACCCTCAACTCTCACAGTCGCCTGCGTCCTGCACAGGCGGGGCCTGGGCCTCGACTGGACCAGCCTACCCCTCGCCAGCAAGAGTGTTTGGAGCCTGGGGTGTATCCGTGCAAGCGTTACTGGCCTGCCGGTGGGGAGGGTTACACTCACGCCCCCAGGCTTCCCAGTCTCCATGTGGGTGGTTATCTGATAGTTTCCGAGCCTCAGGGGGGCTGTGCAGTGTGCTATGGTAACCGTGTCATCGTCGAGGTCTGCTAGGTTGCCCATCATAACCGGGCCTCCCGAAGCCCTGGAGAGTATCATCATGGTGACCGCCGCTGGCACGTCTCCCTCGCAGCCCGCCACCACCCCCTCGCTGTTGAGGAGTGCGAGGGCCAGGCATGGGCTGGCGTCCAACACTGGTATGAGGTCGAAGCACCTTATCGTGAAGGCGTCAAGATTATACTCCGATACTATCCTCTTGAGAGCCAGGTATATCGTAACAGCCCTAACCAGTCCCTCCCCCCTAACCTGGCTAGTGGCGCTCGGGGCAAGCTTCTCTGCGAGAGACTCGGCCTCCTCCCTCGGCACCTCATAGTAGTAGTCTATGACCGCGCTAAGGGGAATGTCCACCGGCTCGATACCCAGCTGGCTCACTGCCTCATTCGGCATACGTGAGAAGACTAGCCAGGGGCTGGGGCCGCCTATAATGCCTAGCCTGGCCCCCTGCAGGCTATCGGCTAGGAGGAGCCCACGGAGGGCGGCCTCGAGCCTCCTATCCCGCTGGCGAAGGCCAAGCTTGGTGTGGACCTGCCAGAGCCTCCCCCCGCGCTCCTCACGCAGCGCCGGCAGCACCTCGGCTAGGGCGGGGAGACTGTTGTAGGCATCGTAGCTCACCAGGAGCAGGGGGCCACGGAAGCTGGAGGCCCCGTCGAGTATAACGTGTTCCGTGCCGCCACTCCCCACTATTATAGCGGCGCTCGTACACCCTCTTAGAGCCCTGCGTAGGCTCCCGCTACTCCTATGCTCGCCCACGTACTCGAGCCTGCCCCCGGCCGCCCTCTGAACCAGCTCCTCTACAGGCTTAGCGAGGCCCTCTGGGCTGATCTCAGACAGTACCGTTGCGAGGCATGGCTTGTGGCCCGTCAATACCACACCCTCCCCTTCACAGGTATACGTTTAAGGATTTATAAGGAGGGATACGCGGGGGCCAGGTTGCACCCTTCGGGGCTGAGGTAAGGATATTATCGTCACACGCTAGAATATCAGCTGGTGGCAGGCCATGATCCTGTTCGACTGGGGCACATATAACGGGCTCTCAAAGCTCCCACTCGCCGCCACGCTCGGCATGAAGCTGACCGAGATTCCACCGTACGACCTTGCACGCAGGAGGGATGAGTCATACTTCGACGAGTACGCCCGGTTCGCGAGGGAGGCCTTCACCACCATTACCGGGCACGCCCCCTACTATAATGTTGTGAGCGTAGACAGGGAGGTCATGGAGAGGAGCTGGAGGGGCCTAATAGCGGCAGCTAGGAGGGCAAAGAGGGCGGGAGCCCACATCTACAACCTCCACCTAGGCTGGAGGGCCTTCCTAGACCATAGGGACCTCGACTACGCGGTGGAGTTCCTCAAGAAGCTTACCAGCGAGGTGGACATACTGGTCAGCGTGGAGGTGGCGTACACTAGGAGGATGCTTGGAACCTGGGAGGAGGTCCGCCACATCCGCGAGGCGGTAGGCGAGGACAAAGTCATTGTGAGCGTCCAGCTGGAGAACGCATGGATGCTCGACACGGGAGCCGGCGACACGGGTAGGTTCGAGGAGGCCAACAGGCTTGCAACTGAAGACTACTGGTGGAACGTCCTATCCAAGACCCTGCAGCTTTCCAGAGAATATCTGAGCCTAAGATTCAGCCAGGTGGTAGCGTTCGCCTTCGGCAGGAGGGTGTTGAAGAAGAGGGTCCCTCTTGGAATGGGCTATCCAAGCTTGGATCCGCTCGCAAGGGCGCTGGCAAGGTTCATGGCCAGGGAGGTTAGAGGGAAGGGTATACCTTTGAAGATGCACATAATCTACACCGGCCCAACCGAGACGAAGTACAAGGATACGATACGGCTCTACGCGGCTATAATGTCTGAGGCTGTGGAACACCTACAGTAGGGTGCCCGGCCATGGCGCCAAGAGCCTACCCTGTAGCACACCTTGTCCTCGTAGGCACGAGTGTGCTCCGCAACCTCGCCTCCAGGGCAGGGGACAGGCAGAGCAGGGTCTACAGCATACTGGCCGGGCAGGGGTACGACCCGGTGGAAGTCGCGGAGGCTGCTAGACGCTGCCAGCAGCCCGGCGACAATGTTGAGGCGGAGAGGTGCTCCTCCGGCGACCTTCTAAGGCTCCTGGAGAGGGCTGGGGCCGACGCGGTCGACCATGACCCCTACACGCTTAGCGCAGAGCTAAACGCCATGAGGCCGTGGCACGAGGCCTTCCGCATGGGCGGGAGGCAGGCAATGGCCAGGGTGGTACTCTTCGCGACAGACACGGGTCCCGGCAGGCTCTCGGCCAGGATACTGAGAGAGCACCTTGCAAGGCTCGGGGCCGACGTCGAGTTTAGGGTTGTGAGGGACCTGGGCGTGCCAGGCCAGTTCCCCAGGGGCCTCCGCAACCTGGTCGACGAGCTTAGGAGCGCCGCGAGGAGGGAGTCTGCAGACAAGGCGGTGGCGCTCAACATAACGGGAGGCTTCAAGGCGGAGACTAGCGTGGCCCTAATAGGGGCGGCTCCCGCCGGCCTGGACATCGCATACTACATTCACGAGTCTATGAGGGAGACCGTGGTCCTACCGGTAGTCCCGCTATTCAACCCCGCCGAGGCAAACCTGATACTATCGGCTAGAGGCGGGAGGGTTAGGGACCCGCCGGACTGGGTTGCGAGGCTAGCCTCTGCAGTCGCCGCTCTCGGCCTGGCCAGGATAGAGGATGGTGAAATCGTCCTAGACGGCCGCCTAGTCCTGCTGGTCGAGGCGGTCTCCACACGCTAGGGTATTAGGAGCGTCTTAGCCACTACCCCGAACCCCTCCCACCTACTCTTCCCCACACCCGTATACTCCACGAGCCTAAGAGCCTGGCCCACTAGGCTCCTAACCCTACTCGGCGCCCCTCCGGCGAGGGCAAGCTCGTACCTTCCCGAGACCGCCCAGTTGGTGGGCTTCTCCGAGTCCAATACGACAGTCACGGGAGTCACCCTAGCGTTGGCCAGCACAGTGTAGTAGTCTATCTCCTTGTAAACCTCCTCCCTCTCAGGCTCGGGGACCAGCAGGTCAAGGCCGTGCTGGAGCAGCCTGTGGGGCTGAGGATACTGTACCACGACACTGCCCCTGTCTGTAACCTTCACCTTGAACTGGGCGGGCGTCTCAAGCTCCACCACGCCCCTAACGAACTCGGATGCGAGAATCTGGCTCATCTCGAAGCCAACAGTCTTAACGTCGGCGAGCCCGCTCTTGGCGATACAGTTGACCAGCCACTCCGCCGCCTCCCGGCCGGGCCCCGCCCACGATATTTTAAGGCGGAACCTCATACCCCCAGCAAGCCTTATCCTGCGGACCTCCTCGACGCTCCTAGCCCAACCCTTAACCACCTGCAACAGAGGGGTTCCAGAAGTAGTGTAGAGGGGGGAGACGCTCACGTACTTCCTCTGCTCCGCGGGCGGGAGGCTTCCAGGGCACCCAGTAGTATACATCATCTTCACAACCTTGTAGCTGGAACCCTCATACTCAACGTCATCGTGTAGCTGGAGCTCTAGAACTATATGGGCAGCCTCGACACCCTCGCCTTCCCCACGGGGAAATATGTTCACCAACATTACCAGGCTACCGCATACACCCCATGGAGGGTGCCGAGTATATAAATCTCCAGGATAAGGAGTCGGGGTTAACACCCCTGAGACGCCACGCCCCAGTAGGGGCTGGAAGTGGCGTCGGCAGTCAGCCTGGAGGACGCCTACCTCGACGCCAGGTATGCGTGTGGGGCACTGCGCATAGTAGCAAAGAGGGCCGGCAGGCTCGAGGAGGCAAAGATGCTTGGGGAGGGCATAACACTCCTATGCGCAGAGCTTAGGAGGCTACTAGCCAGGGAGGGCAGGGACAAGGTGTCCCGCCCCTTCCCAAGCGAGCTTCTAGGGGAGAGCCTCGACTATCTCGCAAAAGAGTGCCTGGAGGCCTCCCGCCGCCTCCAGGCGGCCGCCGGGAGCAGGGCGGCCGAGATTCTAGCGTCAGCCGCTGGAAGGCTTCTCGGGCGGGAATAGCGCCTTGTACCTCCTATTCTTCTCCTCGACTATCCCGGCCTTCACCAGCCTCTGCAGTATCTTCCACGTCGTAGACTTTGGCATGCCGAGGGCGTCGGCTATATCTGTAAGCCTCTTGGGCTCCTCCAGCGTCCACAGGTGCTCCAGCACCTTGTAGTCGTAGACCGTCAGCCTTGCAAGCTCTCTCAGGGGCTTGAGTGGGAGCTCGATGAACCCGGTGCCAGACTCCAAGTCTATCTGCACGCTGACATTGTCTAGGAGCCTCTCAATCCTAGGCTCGACTGGGAGTGTGAAGGCCGCCGAGAGGAGGGCGGCCCCCGCATACCTCATGCCCCCGCTGAGGCACACGACCACACGGTCACCCTTCTCCAGCGTCTCGAGGAGGGTCCTCCTACCAGCAAGATACACTGCCCGGAAATTGCCGTGGTCGACATCCACAAGCTCTATCTCCACCTGCAGGTACTCCCTTGCAAGCTTCTCCAGGTAGTCGAGGGCCTCCTTCATCTTCTTCTCCGAGTACTCGTCGATAGGCTTAGGCCTTACAAGCACCAGCCTGGAAAGCCCAGTCCTCGTATAGACCCTCATTGCACACCTTGCAAGGAACCTCTCATCGAACCCCAACACTCCTATCATAACGCTACCCTTACCATTCCCTGCAGCCAACTCTAACCCCTCACCCTGCACGCTTTCAACGCCTATTTCGGGCGGATACGAACCCTTACACCTGTTAAAAAGATACTCTCCTAACCGAGCCATACACTCCATTGAGGTACAATGCGATATTCACATTCCAACATGCAAGACTCCGGGCTACCACCTCCGTATACGCTTTTCATAAGCCATATAAGGTGGAGAACACTATTATGTTTTTCGACAGGCTGAATCCAAAAGGTTTATATTGAGCTACAATGCTAAATGTAATATCTGGGGGTGATTGCGTGTCCGAGGTTAAACCCTCGGAGTTTCCCCACCTGATAGATACTCTCCGCTACTTTGTAGCAACTAGGAGGTTTGGAGTTGTAGATAGGCTGGGCTTCGCACAGTCTGCCGATGCGGTTAGAGAAGCGATATACGAGGCGATAAGAACTGTTCGCGCCGCAAAGTATGCAGCCGAGAAGGTTAAGCTGAGGGTGAAGGATAAGGAGTTCGAGGTCACATGCCTCGAACTAGAGAAGGTTGAGGACGGCTCCTGCACAGACCTGGAGGGGGTTCTAGTCGAGGGTAAGCCGGAGCTGAAGGGTGCGAGGGTCTGCTGTATTAGAGATGTGATGCTCCCCTCAGAGGAGGAGCTTGAGAAGCTCTTCGAAATACTCCGGGAGGACCCCGAGAAGGGGGTCTCCCTCGCCAAGGAGATTGCGGCCCTCGCATTTTCTTTCCCCAAGAAGAAAGATGTGAAGAGCGGTCAGTAGGGGGGTGGTTAGAGTATGGTGTATGTTGGGGTTAGCGGGAGGTTCCTCGTAGAGGTCGAGGCCCTAAACATGGCTGAGAGCGTGGGCAACGTTGTAAGGCACAAGAAGGCGCCCATAGTAGTGCCGGTGCTAGACGAGAACGGCGAGGTCAAGGGCTACGCGCTCCGCTACCTGCCAGTGGTCAGCGGTATGAGCATAGCCCATGGCTACCAGGAGCTGCTGGTAAGGGTGGCCCAGGAGAAGGGGCTCCCCGTGTGCCCGCTCTGCAGGCAGGGTGTGTTCGTGAAGCACGGGGCCGACGAGATACTAAAGAGGCTGGAGCAGATGGGGGCAACGTACGTTAGCGAGCTGAAGAAGATACTCAAGAAGAAGGAGGGCAACGTTGTCGAGGAATTCGAGAGGACCGTGGTCGAGAACTGTCTCGTCGAGGATGTCGGAGGCTTCCTATACCCTGGAGCGCAGCCTGTCAAGAGGACCAGCTGCTTCTACGCCGGCTACATGATACCGAGCCTTGCACACGCCCACGCGGTGGCGGTTGAGGCTCTGTTCCACGTGAGGCACGACCCCATTACTAGCGGTGGCAGGGCGGGCAGGGAGACGGGGCAGGCGATATACCATGTCGAGGCTGGAAGCGCCCTGTACACGCTAAGCCTCGGCCTAGACCTTGACTGTGTGGGCTGCGTGGCAGGAAAGGAGGTCGAGAAGGCGAGGGAGAGGAGGGAGGCCGCCCTAGTAGCCATGGGCCTTCTGGTAGACGGGTTCCTCTTCGGCGCCAAGAGGACCAGGTTCCAGCCGAGCGTTGAGCCGGAGAGCCTAGTGCTAGTTGTGTCCCACCCGTTCCCCTTCAACCCGCTACCCGGCCACGGCGACGACTACATAGTCGAGACCGTGAAGAGGGCTGCGAACTATGTGAAGCTCGCCTCGAAGGCGGCGGGCAACGCGTTTATCCACGTCTACTACTATGCGGGCAGGAAGGCCGCGAAGCCGGGAGCGGGCGTTCAGGGTGTTGTAGTCGAGGAGGTCTCCAGCCCGGCGGAGGCGTTCGAGAAGGCCCTAGCCCACGTGGACAAGGCGTCCTGCCGAGGGTGAAGCAGGGTGCCCATCTACGTCTACTCTCGCATCCTTTTCCACTGGGGCTATAGCGTGAGGGTCCCCGGGACCAGCGGCGGAGGTCCCAGCCTACCCCTCCCACCCCCAAGCACACTGGTCGGATCCCTAGCATACTGGCTCTCCAAGCGCCTCGGCTGGAGAGAAATCATGCTAGCCACCCTGGGAGGAGGCAGGAGGCGGGCCCCGGCGGCCGTGAGCACAGCCTACAGGCTTGCACGCCACCTCCTAGCCGCCGGCGTGGCCGCAGTGGGAGAGCAGTTCGCCGTACTATACAGGGATAGGGTGAGATACCAGATAACACAGTACCAGTCCCCCGCCAACCTAAGGGATCCCATGCAGTGGTTCGCCTCGATAAACTTCGGTCTAACAGTAGCCCCGAACCTCGCCCTCGACGTGGTGCTAGTCCTAGACGATAACGTGTCAGAGGAGGGCGTCGACGAGAACCTGCTCGAGGAGGCGGCCTGGAGCCAGGTGAGGCTGGGGGCCAGGGAGGGCATAGTCTCCGTGCTCGAGGCGAGCGTTGGCAGGGCCTACGAGTCCAGCGGAGGCCAAACCCTACTCTACGCACCCAGAGAGGCATTCGAAAACTGCCTGGGAAGGCTAGTCTTCGAAGCCTGGGACCCGAGGGACCCAAACGGCTGGGCCCGGGGAGAGAAGCCGCCCAAGCCCCTCGAAATATGCGCTCCCACAGTGGATAGCCCCTCCCCAGACATCTACATGCTCCGCAAGAAGAGGAGGCCCCTCACCATACGCGGGGACTGGCCCTCCTACACTGGAGACTGGCCCCTCGAACTAGGCCCCATAGCGGCCCTCGCGAGGTGAGACCCGTGGCCGGCAGGGGCGACTGTATACCCATCCCGCCCCTCACCCTCTGGGGTGGGGTGGCAGGCTACACTCTAGTAGCGACGGCTGCAGGCGCCAAGGGGATAAAGGGTGTCGAACACGTACCCGTCCCCGGCGGCGCATACGCCTGCGTATACACCGGTCTAAGCCCTGGAGATGCCGCCAATAGCATAGCCCAGGCAATCCTAGACGATCCCGCAATCTATAGTGTGAGGCGGGACGCGGTAGACAGGATAAAGGAGGCGCTATCCAAGAGCCTAGAGTGGAAGGGTGGAAAGTCCGGGGTCCCCGAGCCCCTCCTGAGGGAGCTCGCCGCTGGCAGGGCGAAGCCTTCGCCCGAAGTCGCACTGGCATTGGAGAAGGCTGGGATAACCGGGCTGCTCGAGCCGCTCCCCATCACTAGGGCTGTAGTGATAGGCTTCACAATGCATGATATCAAGAGTTCCGGCTACCTCTCACAGCTCGCGTCCAAGCTATGCATAGGGAAGGATCTGTCGGACCTTACAGTCGTAGACCTTGTGGAGGCGGTTGTCAAAGCCCTACGTGGAGAGTGTGATAAAGCCTGGGACCCTATCCCCAGCCTAACCTTGTTCAGGGCGGAGTACTACAAGTATGTCCGCCTCTACATGCCAAGGCCTACGGGCAAGCTCGAGGCGAGGCACCACGTGCAGATACCCGCGGTTGCCCAAGCCATAGGGCTACTGGGCCACATCTACACTAGCATTTACGGGAACAGGAGGGAGAACGTGGCGAGGCATCTAGCATCGCCAGTCCCGCCCGGCACGAGCCCCAGGGAGATAGCCAGGGCAGCTAGAGTGTTCGTAGCCGCTAGGTCGCTGTTGAGGTGGGCTTGGAGGCAGTGGAGCCAGAAGCTGGGCGGCCTGCCATGGTCTGTCGCCTCCATGGCCGTGGGCACGCTACTATGGGAGAGCGGGGCTAGAGACGAGTACCTTGAGGAGGTCGTAGTCTCCGGGGGGAACACTATTAGTGTTAACGAGGTCGTCCAGATCCCAGGCCAGCCTGTGGCTAGGCTACTCTCGGCCATTGGCGACGAGAGGATTGGCGAGTGTACCAGGATAGTCCCCAAAGACTACAAGCCGCTGCTAGTGGAGGGGTTTGAGAAGGGGTTCTCCAAGGCTGTTGCCGCCGGTATTGTTAGGAGTCTCCCGTCGAGGGGGGAGAGAGACCTAGACTTGGAGGCCAAGAGGGCCATGATAGAATACTCCACGCTCCTAGTCCAGTACGCCTTCTCCTACGTCGAGGGGAGGCCTCAGGCCGAGCTAGCCTATGCGGCGGCGAGGGCGGCTATGATGTACTACACTTCCCTGGCAGAGGCCCTCGCCGGGGGCGCCGGGCACCCCTGGTGGCTCCGGGTCCTAGCCTGCACGGCAGCTAGGGCCGTGGAGGTGGAGGCCAGGTATGTAGCCTAGGGTGGCCCGGGCTTGGAGGGGCGGCCCGGAGTACTCGAGGCGGTGGAGGAGGCCGCCCGCACCTTCGAGTCCGGAGGCATGGTCGTATTCGAGGCTCCCACAGGCTATGGTAAGACCACCTCCACGCCAATACTCTACTCGAGGCTTCGGGAGAAGCATGGCTTCGCTAGGATCGTGCACGCGCTCCCACTGCGGGCTATCGTAGAGCAGGCTACACTCTTCTTCCGAGAGAAGCTACCGGGGGCGAGGGTTGGCTTCCAGGCCGGGGGCCTCACGCTCTCGGGTAAGACGCCCTTCTACGGAGCCGACGTCGTCGTCTCCACTCTCGACAGTCTCGCCATGACTGTGGCGAGGTGGAGCCTCGGTGAGCCAGACAGACTGGGCCACTATGAGGTGCCCAGGGCCCACCTGTTCTCCTCCATGATAGTGTTGGACGAGGCCCACCTGCCATTCCAGCCCAACCCCTTCGCCCCGGAGAACGTGGAGGAGAGGGCTAGCAGGGCGGCTACTGTGATGGCGGGGCTAGCCTACACCTTCTCCCACTTTAGGGTCCCCGTGCTCGTGGAGACAGCGACGCTCCCAGCGAGTGTTAGAGCCTTCATAGCGGAGAGGTACCGTGGCCCGGGCAGGGTCGAGTGTATTGTCGTCGACGAGCCCGGCGCTAGTGAGGCCAGCGGGTGCCGCGTGGTAGAGGATCCCGACTACTTTGAAACGGTTAGGAGCGTCGAGTGGAAGTATGGAAGCCTGGACAATCTAGACGATGCTATAGAGAAGGCGGCGGAGGCGGCTGAGACCGGGGAGCGGGTCTTCCTCTCATCCACCACGGTCAAGGCTGCTGTGAAGGCGTATGAGATGCTGGCTGAGAGGCTGGGAGGCAAGGTTGTACTCGTACACGGCAGGCTCTCGGCCGCCGACAGGGAGAGGGCTGTGGAGAGGCTTCGAGACGCCCAGGTGCTAGTCGGGACCCCTGCCGTGGAGGCAGGCGTAGACTATGACGCCGACCTACTGTTGACAGACGTGCCGGGCGCGGGGCAGGGGTGGATAGCGTGGGAGAGCCTGCTCCAGCGTATGGGCAGGGTGGCGAGGAGGCCCATGGAGGGTAGGAGGGCCGAAATCATATTCTACGGCGAGGGCGCCGGGGATGCCGAGGCTAGAATGAAGGGGGTCAACCCGAGGATACCCTCCACATACCGCCACCTCATAGACGAGAGGCGCCCTCCCAGGATAGACGCTGGCCTGCTGGACGCGTTCCTCCAGGCCGCGGTCCACTTCACCCCCACCGAAGCCTTAGAGGAGCTGAGGGAGAGGCTCTGCAACCCTATGAGGGAGGCCCTCCTAACCCAGATTGTGATCCCCGAGTACGAGGTAGACCCGTCCCGCGGCGAGGACCTGGAACACGTCCTCTCAAGGATGGAGGCCGGCATGACTGTTACAACGAGCCTCCACGAGGGAGTGGCGTCCAAGGCTGAAGGAGGGAGAGGCTGGCTGCTCGAGCGGGACGGGAAGATCATAGTGTTGGCTAGGGGCTGGAAGAGCGTGAGGGGCCACCCCGGGGAGGTCGAGTATAGGCTAGAAGAGGTCAGCCTGTACGATCTAGCTGCCGCCGCCGGCAGGTGTGGGATTATAAGGCGTAACGTCTACCTTGAAGCCCTCATCGCCAAGCCTGAAGCCTACAGGGAGGGGGTGGGACTGGTATGAGGCCCATAGCATGGTGTGGCGAAGACCTAGTCGAACACCTCTGCATGGTCGCCGTGGCGACGACGGTGGCGTATAGAGGAGAATGGGAGACCCTATCAAAGAGGCTAGGCGTCGACGACGCCCTCCTACCCGCGGCGGCCCTTGCCCATGATATTGGGAAGGCGCTCGACAAGATACAAGCGGATGCCAGGAGGAGGTGTGAGAGGGGCGACTCTCCAAGCTTCGCGTTCCACGAGTACGTGTCGTTTACAGCCCTCCTCTCGACAATAGACTATCCGCTCGGGGACAGGCTCGAGGACCGGGACCCGCTCCTAGTGGCCGCATCGGCGGCGCTTCTCCACCACCACGGCATGGGCAGGCTACAGTTGCCCGACGAGTCGATAAGGGTTGGGCCCGAAGCGCTACACCTCAGGCTCGGCGACCTTACGAGGCGAGACCTCCAACGCCCGCTCGACGTCTACAGGGATGCCGTAGAGGCCTACAACAAGGTCGCCGAGCGCCTGGGCTTGGCCAGGGTGGAGGGTGTCCTAGCAGACCCCGGGGAGGCAGAGCTGTCTGCGGGCATGGTTATAGCAAGGCTCGTAAGGAGGGGGCTTCTAGACGTGTCCACGGCCCTCGAGTACCCGTGGCTTGCATCGATCTACCCGCTAGCAGGCATGGTTTCAGTTGCCGACAGCCTAGTGGCTGGGCTAGCCAGGGCCCGGGAGCCCCGCGGCTACGCTGCTAGGGTGCTGGAGGAGAAGGGTGTCCTGGCAAGCGTCGTCAAGGCTCTAGGAGAGGCTAGGCGCCTCTGCTCCTAGCCCCTCATTTTCTCCAGGCTCCACCCGAGCCACACTATTGAGAGGGCCCCAGCCGCTATAGTATACGCTACCATAGCCGCGGGCGTGGCCAGGGCGGCCAGGGCTAGGTTTCCGAGGGTCCAGGCCAGGCCTTGGAGGCCCCCGTAGACGCCGAACCATACCGGCTCCTCCCCGCTCGGGGCCGAGTCGGCTATAGCCGCCTTGACGGCCACCTCGTCTACTGTGGTGGCGAGCCCCCAGAGTATCGCCGCCGCCACAGGCTCCCCCTGGAGGAACAATATCGTCGACGCCGCGGCTAGCGGCGGTAGCATGTAGAGTGTCCTCGCCCCCAACGCCTGGTAGAGGCCCCCGAGGGGTATCGCGGCGAGCCCGTCCACGGCCATCGCGAGGGCGTAGAGCTGGGCTATCCTCTCCGGGGGGAGGCCTTGGGAGGCTAGAATGTAGCCCGCCAGCCCCCAGTGGGCCATCGCAAGCCTATACGAGGACACCCCGGCCAGCAGGCCTGCGGGACCCCTTAGGCTCGGGGGCCTGGAGGGCCTGGGCGAGGGGGACCCCAGGAGCCTGGACCATACCAGGAGGGCCGCCGCCAGCGTGGCTAGGCTTAGGCCAACCATGGGGGCCAGCCTAAGGTATGCTCCACTGTACCCGTGGGCGTGGAGCCAGTATGCGAGGGCGAGGGGTCCCAGTACAGCCCCCGCCTGGTCCATCAGCTCGTGTAGCCCGTAAACCCACCCCTTCCCAATGCCGCCCGTTGACGTCTTGAGTATCGAATCCCTGGCTGGCGCACGTAGACCCTTCCCAGCCCTCTCCACGACCACGAGCAGGAAGGCTTCCAGGGGGTCCCGGGCGAAGGCCAGCAGGGGTATGGCGAGGTTTGTTGCGTAGCCGGTGAAGGTTAGGCCCCAGAGTATCCTCGGATCCCCCCTAGCATACCTCCCAGCCACAAGCCCCGAGGCAAGCCTAGCGGCGTAGCCTACTAGGTCGCCCACGCTTATGGCGCCAGCTATTAGGATCGCCCCGCCCAGAGCCTCAAGGTATGGGCCTATGACGCTCCGCCCACCCTCATAAGTGAAGTCTGCGAGCAGGCTGGTGAGCCCCACGAGGAGCATGAATACTACGATAGGGGCTAGACGCTCACCCACCCCCAAAGCACCAGGCTCCATGCGGGGGCCGGTAAGAGTATAATTGCCCGGCCGACAGCGGCTCCTGGGGGAGGAGGTTGTCGTCTAAAGCCTCCAAGCTAGTCTCCACTCTACGCCTCATAGTCTACCTCATAGTCATTGTGGGCGCCGCACTCTACCTCTACGGCCTCTACGAGTCCCGGGGCGAGTGGCGCTACGAGATAGGAGGCGCGCCCAGGGTCTCATTCGTCTCCCCCACGGTAGTATCGATAGAGGTGCCGCTACGCATATACAACCCAGCCGGAGACGTGTCGGCCAAGCTCGTCTACTACCAAGTCTACCTGAACAACGTGAGGGTTGGAGACGGACTCATACCATACCTAACCCTCCCACACGGATGGAGCAACAGGACCTTCAAGGTGACAGTGGACATTCTAGACCTGGGCTGCGGGGGAGTGGACGCACTCCTAAAGGGGAAGGCCACAGTCAAGGTATCCGGATACGCCATGGTCGACATTAAAACCTTCGGAGGCCTAACATGGAAGACGATTACAGTACCCTTCAACACCACCGCCCGGGAGGCCCGGGTCCCGCCGGTGCCGGAGGAGTCTAAGCCAGCCCTCGAGGCCATAGCCGCAATGTGCAAGCTAGCCCACTCGACGCCGGGCTTCAACATACCATTCCCAACGGGCTCCGAGACAGGGGCAGGGCAGGGAGGGACGAGCGGATCCACGAGCAGCGGAGAGGGCAATGTTACAGTCTACCTTGACTTCAGGCCGGCGGGCTTCGGCAGGTACAGCGTGGTAGTAGTGGTTGAGAACAACCTCGACGAGACAGTGAGGGCGTACAGGATAGTGGTCCACACCGTCTCCGGCGAAACAGCTAGGAGCGTCGACCTAACAATTCCCCCGGGAGGCAGGGTTAGCTATGATACCGGCGTAACAGCCCCCATAGCCTCGACCGTGACCGTCGAAGTCTACACAGACCACGGCCCCTACACTGGCGAGGGGAGGGTCGGTTGACCCGCTCTAACAGGCCCTACGCCATATGCCTGGAGCCGGTGGGAGTGGTCGAGGAGGGCCTCCCTCCAGGAGAGAAGAGCACCTCCAGATTCACGGTAGTGGGGAGGATAAGGTTCTACGAACCCTACACGAGGGCCCTAGACGGCCTTGAAGAGTATAGTCACGCGTGGATACTAACCTGGCTGGACAGGGCGGAGAGGAGGCTTGTGGCGAGGCCGAGGGGCGCCCCAAGGCCCCTAGGCGCCTATGCTACAAGGAGCCCTTCAAGGCCCAACCCCATAGGGTTGACGCTCGTCGAGATACTAGAAGTGGACCCTCCAATCCTCATAGTTAGGGGTCTCGACGCCTACCCTGGGACGCCCGTGTTGGACGTGAAGCCCTACGATTACATGGACGTGGTATGCGAGCCCCGGGTCCCGAGCTGGGTTGAGGCCGAGTGGAGGCGGCGCAGGAGCGTCTATGAGAAGCTCGCACCGTGGCTTGGGCCATGCCACGGCTAGGCTTCTACTCCCGCGCCTAGCCTTGCGAGCTCGTCTCGTATAGCCTCCTCCAGGCTCTTCAGCCTCTGGTACTCGGCGAGCGCCTCCTCGAAGCCTATCTCGCCCCTGGCGAGCCTCTCCCGGAGCCTCTCAACCTCACCCCGGACCCTGGCCAACATGTTCTGGAAGTACTCTACGATCAGCCTCTCCGCGGCTATCTCGCCCTCAACCCCCTCCGCTAGAGTGTGTAGCCTGCTGGGCTCGTAGGAGCCCCTTATCCTCCCGTCCTCCAACAGTATGACCCTATCAGCCATCCTCGCAACCCTGGGGTCGTGGGTAGTCATGACCACGGTCTTGCCCGCGTCCCTCTGCTCTAATAGTAGTCTAACCACCCTCTCCCCCGTAGCAATGTCAAGCTCGCCAGTCGGCTCATCGGCTATTATCAGTGGCGGGTCGTTCGCCAGGGCCACGGCTATGGCTAGCCTCTGCTGCTCCCCACCCGACAGCTGCTCGGGGAGCCTGTCCTCCTTACCCTCGAGTCCGACGCTAGCGAGCAGCCTCCTAGCCCTCTCCCGGTTGGGCCTGCCAGCGAGCTGCATTGGCAGGAGCACGTTCTCCAACGCCGTGAGCGTTGGTATGAGGTTGAACTGTTGGAACACGTAGCCGACGGTCTCCAGCCTATACTTTCTCAGCTCCTCCTCCCCCATGCTGGAGACCTCCCTGCCGAACACGACGACACTGCCAGCGGTCGGCTTGTCTATCCCGCCGATGAGGTTGAGGAGCGTGGTCTTGCCGGAGCCGCTCGGCCCCATTATTGCTACGATCTCACCCTCGGATACTGTAAGGGACACCTCACGGAGCGCGGGGACCCTCTGGCCGCCGGACTCGTACACCTTGATAACCCTATCAACCACAACAGCCAAGGCCAAGCACCGTCACCCCCATCCAAGCCTCCTTAGGGCTCCAGCCACCTCCCTCGGGGCCGCCCGAGCGTAGGCCAGCAGAACTGGGACCGCCAGGCTCCCAGCAGCGATAGAGGCGGCCATGACCATGGAGTCTCCTGCTGGAAGGGCCAGGGGGAACCCGGGGCCTCCCATGAGGGACGAGTAGAACCTGGCAACCGCCGCGGCTGCCAGGTAGCCTAGAGCCCCCAGCACTAGCGCTATGAGGAGGGAGGCGAGCACCGGGGGGAGTATGAGGCCGAGCGCCAGCCTTAGGGCCTGCCCCCTCGAGGCACCCCTAGCCCTCGCTACGACTATCTCCCTGGAAACCTCGCCCAGCGCTGAGTGGGATAGCATGTATACAGAGACGAGCCCTAGGCCGCCGAGGAAAATGGCGGCGGCCCGCAGCATTGAAGCCATAGAGTCGAGGCTCCCCACCAGCATGGCAGTGTTGGAGACGTCCCCGGAGGCTGTGGAGAGGAGGCGTGCCGAGGCCCTCGCCGCTGAGCTGGCGTAGCCGCCGGCCAGCGCCGCCGCCAGGGCGGCCCCCAGCACTGTCGCCGGCGCCTGGACGCTCGCGGCTATCCTAGCCTTCAGCCTGGAAGAGCCGCTCCTAGCCGCCCAGCTAAGGTTGCCGGCTAGCTTGGAGGCTGCGGCTACCGCGAGGTCGTCCAGCCTGCGGGCTGCTAGGAGCAGGTCGCCCGCCGACTTCACCAGGGCTGGGAGAAGGAAGGGTGTGAACATGAAGGTGGTTGCAACCGCTACTACCGCTAGTGCTACGGCCAGGGTCCCGTGTTCCTGCGCCGCCTCTATGATGCCCTCCGGGTCGCCGTGGAGGCCTACTATGAGCGCCAGCAGGGAGAGGCCTGCTATGAGGGTGTCGAGCCTCCTCCTTGGAACCTCTACTCTCCCGGCACGCATCGCCGGCCTCACGGCCTCGACCGGGTCAACGCTGTCAACGATCCTAGCCGCCCTCCTATAGGCGGTGTAGACTGAGAGGAGCACAACTATGAGGGAGGCTGCGAGCGCTGCCTCGAGCGTAGACTCGAACAAGGGGGTGGAGGCCAGGCCCCCAGCCAGGGCCGTGGCTGCCCCCACTGCTGCGAGGAGGTTTCGGAGGCTGGAGGTTAGGCTCCTCCTACTCCCACCCCTAGCTACGAGGAGCGCTATCGGCCCCCGCAGGTCCTCGACGATAACCTGGAGCGTGTCTGAAACGCCCCGGGCTGCGGCTAGGAGTACTAGGAGCACGCCGGATAGCATGGCGGTCACGGCTAGGGGGGAATAGGCTATCCCGGCAGCATTCCAGAGGGCAGACAGTTTACCAGTGTCAACGGCGACCGTGAGGTTCATGCTATCATATGAGACGCTTGCCAGGCCACCGTATACGAGTGCGTCAACGTCAAACTCCAGGCCCGCCCGCTCCAAGTGGGACACGGCCGGCTCCAGGAGCCTCCTAGCCACAATGTCGGGCCTCGCACCGCTCATAGATAGGAGCATGTCGGCCACCGCCTCCTCGTCGAGACGGTAGAGTAGGCCAAGCCCCACCCCGCCAAGCATCCCTTGAGGTATGAGGCCTGGCAGCCCGGAGAGGCTGGGGGAGGACAGGGCTAGGGCCCCGGGTATGACGCCGGTCATGTTAGGCCTATACTCTGGCAGGCTAGAGTTCACCCCGCCGACAGCCTCGACCGTGGCGGGCCCCCCGGGACCCGGGGGTATGGCCTCGTAGACGCTGACGTGGAGCAGGGATAGTATCATAGCCCTAGACTTGGGGTCCCCGAGCGCCTCCGACGCCCACTCCCCCACAGCCTCCGCTAGCCTGTCCAGGTCGCCGGGGGCCACTACTATGCCTAGCCGGGCCCGGGCGAAAGTGTAGCCGAGTGGGACCTCCATGCTTGAGAGGCCGGGCGTGGGGGTGAACACGCCTACAACCCTAACCCTGAACCCGGGGAATAGCTCGACGACATCACCTGTCTTGGCGTGGAGCCTCTCGGCCAGCCAGGCTGAGAGAGCGGCCTCCACCGGGTCCCCGCCGGGCCTAGGCCACCTGCCAGCGTCGAGGCTGGCTCCCAGGGCTTCCAGCCCAGCAGGCCCCAGTGGTGCGGCTGCGGCAATGTTGTAGTAGCCGACCTCGCACGACACCCTGTAGCCCTTGTAGGAGAACTCGGCGGATGAGAGGGTATCGTACTCCTGGAAAACGTCAACGCCACCACTCGTGACGACCATGCAATCATACCCCTCGCCAGAAGGGTACACCTCACCAACCACGTGATACTCGCTGAAGACATGTGCCACCAACACGGCGCCCCACACTGTAACAGGCGGGCCAGGCTCAACACCCTCCAACACGTCAGCCAGCGATTCTAGCCCCCCACCGCCGCCCGCGACAGCCAGGTAGAGGGAGACGTCGGGCTGGAGCGCCCCAGCGACGCTAGCAATAGTAGACCTGGGAGCCTCGGCGAGGAAGCCGGGCATACTCGCAGCCGCAGCCGAAGCCAGGAACAGGGCGGCGGCAATGAGAGCCAAGCGTCCCCTGTCACGGTAGACTACCCTACCCAAAACCATAAGGGCGGCCCCACCCCAGCCCCTCTAGCCACACGTATAAATGGCTATACACGCATATGCCCCCAGCCCTGGCGGCGATTTAACCCTAAACCTCCAGGCCAGACCCCGGTGCCCCCGTTGATTAGGAGGGTCGAAGCCTACGAGGTATGGATGCCCCTAAGGGAGGAGTTCCAGACAAGCTTCTCCACAACCAGGCTTAGGCCCGCCATACTAGTGAGAGTCGTAGACTCGAGCGGCGAGGAGGGCTGGGGCGAAATAGTAGCCGGAGAGGGGCCATGGTACAGCTACGAGACAATATGGACCGCCTGGCACGTGCTAGAAGACTACATCTCCAAAATGATACCCGAAGAACCAGACCCCCACAAATACAATGCTAACGTGGACAGGATCAGGGGCCACAACATGGCCAAGGCAGGCGTGGAAATGGCAATCTGGGACCTAAAAGCAAGACTAGAATCAACACCACTATGGCGCATGATAGGCGGCGCTAGAAGGCATGTGAAAGTAGGCGTGAGCATAGGCATCAAGAAGACAATCCAGGAACTACTAGAAACCATAGAATACTACCTAGACCAAGGCTACCAGAGAATAAAGATCAAAATCAAGCCAGGCTGGGACATAAAACCAGTAGAGACGATACGCAGAGAACACCCCGACACACCACTACAAGTAGACGCAAACGCCGCATACACGCCAAGACACATCCAGACACTCCGCAAACTCGACCAGTACAACCTCCTAATGATAGAACAACCATACCACTACGAAGACCTAGCATGGCACGCAGACCTACAAGCACAGCTCAAAACACCAATATGCCTAGACGAGTCAATCACAAGCCCCCACAAGGCACTCGCAGCCCTACGGCTAAACGCGGCCCAAATAATCAACATAAAACCAGGCAGAATAGGCGGAATACAGGCAAGCCTCCAAACCCACGACACCTGGAGCCTCTGGGCCGGAAGACCAGTATGGATAGGAGGAATGCTGGAAACCGGAATAGGCAGGGGACACCTAGTAGCACTAGCAACACTACCAGGAGTAGCCTATCCAAGCGACATAAGCGCCAGCAACAGATACTACGAGGAAGACATAGTAGACAAGCCATGGACACTCAACAAAGACTCCACAATAACCGCACCAGAAACCCCAGGCATAGGAGTAAACATAGACTGGCAAAAACTAGAAAAATACACAAAGCATAAGAAAACTATACTAAAACGCTAACAAACCCCAACAAGAAGACACTCAACCCACTCAACAGCAGCATCCAAAACATCGCCAGACACCATCCTAGCAAGCACGTGTGGGTCTCCTCTAGGTTTATTAACATAGTTAATAATTATAGGAACGTTCGGACGCGCTATATCCAATGGTAATTTACCTCTGCAATTACCATCACGGATTATATGTCTGGCTCGAGCCGATTCAATTATAGCAGAAACCCAGACATAATTATAATTTGAACTTCCGTGTTTGCCAACGTGGAGTAACGCTATTATATCGCTAGCACTACTTCTGTAAAGGAGTTTTGATAGAATATCAGTAGATTCAAGTCTTGTAATAGCAAGGTGCCCATTATATAATGGAAATATTATCACTTGAGAGAGCAACCTATTATATATTTTACCGTCAAGACTCCGCCTGTTTAGACATCCCCTTATACGGTCTTTTAATTTATATAAAATATATCCTGTTGATTTAGTGGAGCGGGGGAGGCCTAGCGGCCATGTGTGATGCGCGGTACCTGGGAACTTAATTCCCTTAGGCCAACTATCCTGGTTCTTATTGTCGGGTTTTATGGTAGTGTATGCTTTCCATGTTGCTTTTAGGGTTGCGTAGCCTATTGCGCTCAGCATGCACACTACCCTAGCATAATTATCTTGGATCCTGCTGCAGTCAAGGTGTTCGTTGAAGCATGCGCAACTATCGTTTTCTTTTGCTATCCTTTCTATCTCTTTGATTGTATAGGGGCAAGGGTGTAGTATTCTAGAGTAGACCCTTAGTGAGGCTGACGTTAGGCCTGGTACGAGGAGTTCAACACTGTCGTCTCCCACTTCTATGTTTAGACGCTCTCTAAGTATGTTGGCTACGTTTTCCTCGAGTATTCTTAGGCTGCATAGTACTGTGTCCTCTTGTCTGGTTGAGCAGCGTAGGTCCCGGCCTTGGTATGCCTTGCCAGTCCTATAACTGGTGAGGGTGAATCTGCCGAAGCCCCTTGTGGTAGCCTTGC
>CAYRZG010000009.1:0-24779 GCA_964428695.1 uncultured Desulfurococcales archaeon | reverse complement strand
ACTATCAGCTCTCAGGAGGCATCTAATAAACGACCTTAGAGAACTAGGCGGCTTTAGCGGCGATCCGTTCCTATACGCGGGAGAGGAGAGTCGCTCATTCACTATAAGCGAACATGCGAAGGTAGAAGCCTCGTAACTCGTCCACCGGGTCATCAAACGGGGACAGCCATCGGATTCTTTAGTTCCCACATCGCAACAAGACCCAATCATTTATATATAGGTTAAGGCTATCTATTAATGGAAGCATGCAACCCTAACGGGGGTGATAGAATATGGTGACGGCAAGGGCAACCATAGACGAGAGGCTAGTCGAGAGAGTGAGGAGTAAGATACTAGAAGAGTACGAGAAAATACGGCCGAGAATCGACGTGGAAGAAGGACTAGATATAGAAATTAGCCTAGCACTGTCAGACGAGGATGTCGAGAAACTCGTGCTTGAGGCCCTAAAAGAGGCCAGAGGGCCTATATCCTGGAGAGAGTTCAAGGCGATATTCGCTGGTATAGTAGGCGAGGATAGGCTTAGAAGAATACTAGCATCACTCAAGGCTAGAGACGTAATAGTAGAGCTGACTAGGACAAGATACTCCCTACCCGAGTATGTACCTCCAAACGAGCTCAGCAAGGTCAAGAATCCCAGGATGATTACTGAGATAATGAGAAAGCGCGGGCTAATCCAGTAAACCCTTTACGCTCCCCACTACAACAGTTCTAAATCTGGGAGCGGGAGTTGCCTGTAAAGGCTAAGATTCAACGTTACGGAGAGCTTGTACTGGTCGAAACCGAGTATGGTCAGAAGGCTGTCGTGCCAGCAGATACTTTGTGCGACCTGATAGCAAGGTATAAGCTTGAAATCGTTAACGAGGAGATACGGTGTGAGCGCATAGAAGTGGGGGGCCGCGGTTATGACTTCGAGGTTGACACCGGAGAGGATTAGAGAACTTTTGTCGGGGCTAGAAGGGCTTAGGGTGCTTGCCCCTGAGGAGCGTGTGCAATGTGTAGAGGTACCCTTAGAGTATAATGGTATCCCGGTTTTCGCATACTTTTTCCCTGGAAGGTTCTCCGAGGGGTTCTTCGCCAGGATAGTCTCCACGCCGATGGGATGCATGGAAGCGCTAGCAAGTCCGGCTGGTCTCTACACGTTCTACCTCGGCGACGACGAGTTATTTAGAAAGTCATTCCAAGCCAAGGTGGATGCCGTTACAAGGTTGAGTGTGTCCAGGCGAGAGTAATGGTTATAGGCTCACCCTTGGAATCCCCTAGAGTGGCGGGGTAAGACAGCGGGGTAGGGTAGCCTGGCAGCCCGCGGGGCTCATAACCCCGAGGTCGGTGGTTCAAATCCACCCCCCGCTACCAGGGGGCCCCGCCGCCACCACAAGCCTCCTCGCAATGCTTGAATATCAGGCACAACCTACCCCTCCACGCGGTGGTCTCATGCCGCTCCCGGGCGGGTTCAAGCTACTTTACGTAGTATTAGACGGTGCGGCAGACTCGCCTGCGAGCCCCAAGCGCGTGCTGGAAGACGCTTACAAGCCGAACATAGATAGTCTAGCCAGGCACGCCTTGTGTGGAAGCGTTATAACAGTAGGGCGTGGGATCGCTCCCGAGAGCGACGTCGCGGTTATGAGCCTGTTAGGCTATGAGCCAGACAGATACTATACTGGCAGGGGTCCCCTAGAAGCTTTAGGAGCGGGAATCGACTTCCTCGAAGGGGACGTTGCACTCCGCGCCAACTTCGCTACAGTAGACCCGGCAACTCTAAAAATCATCGATAGGAGAGCAGGCCGAAGCCTAACAAGCAGGGAAGCAAGAGAGCTTGCCGAAGCAATAGACGGTATGCCTCTTGACGAGGGAAGAGCTAGAGCCATATTCCGGGCGACGATAGGCCACAGGGGAGTACTTGTGCTTAGACACTCCATGTACAGGTTGAGCGCCGACATCACGAACACGGACCCAGCTTATGAGAGGATAGGCAGGATTAGCCACGCGAGAAAGGACTTCCCACCATTTATCCAGGAGGCCAAACCCTTGAAGGACACGCCCGAGGCCAAGCTTACAGCGAAGCTTGTCAACGAGGTCACCAGGAGAGCTATAGAGATCCTAGACAAGCACCCTGTTAACGAAGCTCGCAGAGCTAAAGGACTCCCTCCTGCAAACGCGGTGCTCCTCCGAGATGCAGGCGACTCCCTACCCGACGCCCCACCCTTCGCTGAGAGATTCGGCTTTACGATGGCTAGCATAGTGGAAATGGTTGTTGAGAGGGGCATAGCTAGAGCCCTGGGTATAAGCGATATCGATCTAGGGATTAACATAGAGGAGGCTTCAATCGAGGAGAGGCTGGAGAGGGAAGCGTGGGCAGCCGCTGAGTCTCTATCCAAGTATGATGGCGTATATGTTCACCTCAAGGGCCCCGACGAGCCGGGCCATGACGGCGACTATGAGAGAAAAAAGGAGGCAATCGAGCTAATAGACAAGTACTTCTTCTCAAAGATCCTCAACAGGATAGAGGTAGAAAAGACAATCATAGTGGTGACGAGCGACCATGCTACCCCCTGGGATAGAAAAGCTCATTCAGACGACCCTGTGCCACTCATGATCTCTAATCCGAGGCTGAGCGGAAGCCACACGGGGTTCAACGAGATAGAGTGCGGCAGGGGGTCGCTCGGCCTCATAGAGGGTGCGTATAAGATAATCCCGACGGTTAAGTCGATAGCATCTAAACTCTTATGATCTCCCTTACAACGCTCTCTGCGATCATCCCCCAGTCGAGTCTAGAGTATATTTCACGTAAGCCCTTTTCCATGGACTCTCTTATCTCCTCCACGTGGAAGCCTATCCTAGCATATCTCTCTGCTTCGACGAGAGTTGCCAGCATTTCCGCTATTCTAGCTACTATAGCTTCTCTAGACCTTTCGTTCTCATATTCCATTATTAGCTGCTTTGCGTCATCGGATAGTGGTAGGCTTTTTACAGCGCGGTCCTCCGCGACCTTTTTCGCCTCCGGTATGCCGGCGGTTTTCGGAATATCGCCTATCACGGCTTCTCCAACGTCGTGGAGCAATGCTATAACGGCAGCTCTCTCAGGGTTTATTTCTACTCCCCTTTCCTTTAGCCTTACGGCGATCTCGAACGCTAGTAGTGATGCTTTAAACGAGTGTTGAGCAACTGTTTCGGCAAGCTGTGAGGGTACCCCTCTTAGCATCCAGCCTGTCCTGGCAAGACTCTCTAGTGCCACTAGCACTTCTGCTATGTTCTCAGCTGGCATTTGGCCCACCTAGTAGCCGGTTAGTCTAAACCTGACCGTCTTAAGAGTGAGCGGCCCCACCTCTCTACCCTTTCTAGCCTCCAGGATGGCTTTCCTCGCCTCTATATAGTCGTCTTCTGAGACGGGTCCCACCCTGTATAGGATTGCAGCGCAGGTCTTTGTGACAGCGGCTTCGAAAAGACCGGTCTCGGCGAGAAGATCGAGCCCCGACACTATGTCGGCCAGGCTTAGCCCACAGCCGCCCTCCGGATGAGTGTGGACGCTAGCGGCAACACTTACGAATGGCAGCCTCACTCTTAGATACTCACCCTCAAGTACTAGGGAAAAGCCCTTCGAAGTGTATAGGACAATAAACTCTATACCATTCTCCGTTGTTTTTAATGCAAGATTTTTGAGTATTAAGCTATCCTCTCGGAGCACCCAGGTTGGGACCAGATTGTATACCTCGCTTGCTGGAACCCCGACAAGTTCGGGGTCAGGCTCCAGTATAATCCTGCGATTGCCAGCCTCGGTAGTGTACGTGTTCGAGAGGTTAGCTCTTATGTGTAGAGTTTCGGCTCTAGATTCAATAAGAGAGACCGGATCCAATACTAGTTCCTCCAACATGACTTCTCCAATACTCCTCCCCTCTTCCTCTGCGGCCTCCTCAACGAGAGTTAGCATACCATGGTATACAGCTGCTATCTTAGAGCCTCTACTCTCTTCTACCCATTGCTGTTTTTCACCCATCAGATGCACCCCTAAGGCTCGGTGAGAGGGAGAAGAGGTGGGCATATACATTGCCGTCTAGGCTTGAGGCTATTATTGCTCTACTCGACGAGGTTATCGTTATAGTCGTGGTGGCTGTACTCGCGCTATACATCCTACACTCCTATAATGTTATCACGGGGTTAGAAGCCGCGGTTATACTCTCAATGCTAGTTGCGGGTATAGCCGCTGTTGCTTGGAAGGTTGCAGAAGCGCAGGTTAGCGGGGAGAAGGTTGGCCCCGAATCACTCATAGGGAAGACGGCGGTTGTAGTTGATCCCCTAACTCCTGAAGGTATGGTTTTAGTCGAGGGCGAGTTGTGGAAGGCCATCACTCGCGATGGGAGCGGAGTCGAGGCTGGGAGGAGAGTAAGAATCACTGGCTATACGGGTCTAACCCTCATAGTAGAGCCGGTGGGCGACCATGAGCGGATGCGAGTGCGGGAAGGAGGAAAGCCCGGCTAGCCTAGCCCTCTGCCTAGCTCCCCCTCCCGGAGACTATGAGACAACTATACCAATGACTAGAAATCAGAGTCTAGTAATAAATAGTAATGGAATGTTTATTAGAACGGTGGCGGTTGACGATACACTCCCATTCGCCAAGACAATAGTGAGGCCGGCCCCGCCCGAGGTGCTTGACAACATAGCATTGAGAGTGACGTGGGACGATATCCTATGCCAGACGGTGCGCGACCTTCTAGGAGCCGCCGAGTCTGGGAGCCTGACGGCTAGGGAGAAAGTTGAGAGATGCCATGACCTCATAGAAGAAATTTTAAGAAAATGTAAAAGTTAGAATTTAACGTATTCTCTCCCTATAACCTCTCTCGCGACTATGTATTTCATTATGTTTTGAGCGCCCTCGGCTCCGACCAGGTAGGAGAGTACGCCTAGGAAGCCCCTGGCGATGTTTGTCTCCTTCACATATGATGCGGCGCCGAAGGTTTTCATCGCAACCTCGAACGCTTTGAATCCGGCTTCTACCGCTTTCAGTTTTGCAGCGGCGGAGTAGAAGCTGAGATCTTTAGGTTTAAGACCGGGCTCCTGTTTTATGTAGATCCTGTCGGCCATCCAGGCTGCTTCGTAGACGAGTAGCCTGGCCGACTCTAGCTCGACGGCGACCTCTGCTATAGGGAAGCTTACTCCCTGGAACGCTGTTATTGGCCTGTCGAAGAGTATCCTGTCCCTCCCCCACTCGATTGCCCTCTCTAGGGCCCATCGGGCTGCTCCAACGTTTGCTGCCGCTACAAGAATCCTTGCTAGCGTGAAGCCTTCCATCGCATAGTAGAATCCCCTATTCTCCTGCCCTATGAGGTGCTCTTCTGGTATTTCAACACCTTTTAATGTGAGCATTCCCGTAGAAATGCCGTGCCTTCCAATCGTGTTAAGAATAGTATATTCTAGGCCGTCGACGATTTTGCCATCTTTCTTCCCGATGAACGCAAAGGCTGAGAGACCCTTATGCTTCGCCTCCATGGGCCCGGTCCTCGCTATTAGAAACCATGAGCCGAGGTCCAGCTGTTCTAACCCCTCTCTTACACCGCTTATGAATATCTTTTCGCCTTCAACAACATATTTTCCATCCCGCTTCTCAGCCTTAGTGCGAAAGCTTGCAACATCACTGCCACCCTGCGGCTCGGTGCTGGCTATTCCGAAGAACCCTCTACCCTTGCCAACCTTCTCTAGGATCTCCTGTTTCACGTCGCCGCCATACTTGTAGAGTATGAAGGGCCACGCGTTGTTTAGAAGCGTGAACACCGCCACGGCTACTGAAGGGTCGTGGTAGCCTATCTCTTCGACTGCTATAACAGCCGATATGAAGTCTCCTCCCTGGCCCCCATATTCTTCTGGCACTGGTATGGCGAAGAAGCCCTGCTCGCCCATTTTGTGTATTAGCTCGGTTGGAATCCGGTGCTCCTCGTCTATCTTATCCCATCTCGGAGCCAGCTCTTTCGCTAGAAACTCTCTCACAGCCTCCCGGAAAAGCTTATGCTCTTCGGTTAACAAGAATTCGACCACTCCACACACCCTGTTGACACGTGGACGCGGACGAGGTATATAGAAACGCGGCGGTCTAGGTTAATGTTCCCCGAGTCTATGGATGGGTATGGGAGCGGCTATGAAGATCGAGAGGCTGAGTGCCTGGGAGTTCCCCCTAACGGAGCCTGCCAACTACTACTATGTAGAAACTGCAGGGTCAAGGCTTCTAATAGACACGGGCCCCAAGCCCTCTACCAATATCCCAGGTAGTGTGGAGGTCGTGCTCCTCACACACTGGCACTGGGATCATACTATGGGGCTATCAAGCCTTGAAGGGGTGAAAGTCTGTGCTTCCGAGGACACGCTGAAAATGCTATCTAATGTTGAGAATATTAGGAGAAGCGCGCTCACACCAATCCATGCTATGGGGATAGCCGGGGACCCGCAAGTAGAGATGTTAATGGCTTCAATGTTTGGCAGATACTCTACTATCGTGTCGGCCCTAGCGAGGACCGATAGGTATGCTCTCGAGGAATGCGGCGAGCTGCTCGACAGAGTAGGAGTTAGAGTCTTAGAGTGTCCGGGTCATACGAGGGATCATGTCTGCTATATTATCGGAGAAGGACTGTTCGCCGGCGACACTCTGCTCCCTAACACCTCTCCCACTACGATAGACTATGGGAGCTACTTAGAAACACTTGCTAGGCTAGCGTCTGCACAGTGGCAGACACTGTACCCAGGCCATGGTGACTCGAAGAAGAGGACGGAGCTAGCCGAATACTTGAGTAACGTTTATCGTGGAAAGACCGTCCGCCTGGCAAGGCTGGCATCGTCACTGACCAGGGAATGGATAGGGTTTGACGATCTGCTGAGGCTAGTCTACGGGGTCAGCCCAGGTATTGAATCATACGTTGCCGCGAGAACCCTGATAGGCTACCTGAAGTTCCTCGAGGATCAGGGGATTGTTAAGGTCGATAGAGAGTCGTCTCCTTGGAAGGTAAGGTTGGAAGCCTAGCGCCTCCTCCTGGAGAGTCTTCTCGCCTCCCTCTCAGTCTCCCTCAGGATTAGTATGTCGCCCAGCCTAACCGGTCCCATTACGTTCCTTGTTATTATCCTACCCTTATCGCGGCCCTCGAGGATCCTAACCCTAACCTGTGTAACCTCGCCTGCCACGCCGGTTCTCCCAATAATCTGTATGACTTCGGCGGGGAACCCTATCTCCTCTATTATGTTAACCTTGTTGACAATTACGTCTCCATACTCTGTTACCTCTCTTCTCCTCTCCGCGCTCACTGCAGGCACCTGGCATCGGCTACGGGCCGCTGGGAGTTAAAGGCTTTAAGTCGCAATAGGCAGACCCCCGCGGCCGGTGGGAGACATGCCCAAGCAGAGGGTATGCGACTACTGCGGTAGGCCGATAGAGCCTGGGACAGGGATAATGTATGTGACGAGGAGAGGCGACGTGCTGTGGTTCTGCAGTAGCAAGTGCTACAAGAACTTCCTAAAGCTGAAGAGGAACCCTAACAAGCTGGCATGGATTACTAAGCTGAGGAAAAGCATAGCCTAGCCTTACCAACCTTAAATATGCGAAGATTACCACGGCCTTCTCGGTGCTACTGAAATGGCGGTGGAAAGGACCCTAGTCCTGGTTAAGCCAGACGGGGTTAGGAGGGGCCTCATCGGAGAGATCATCTCAAGGTTCGAGAGGAAGGGGTTGAAGATAGTCGCACTTAAAATGCTGAAGATGACGAGGGAGATGGCCGAAGAATTCTACAGTGTACATAAGGATAAACCTTTCTTCAACGACCTAGTGGAGTTCATCACGAGCGGCCCCATTGTGGCAATGGTACTTGAGGGTGACGAGGCGATAGGTGTAGTTAGGCTAATGATAGGGGCTACCGACGGCCGCAAAGCCGCGCCTGGCACGATTCGCGGCGACTTCGCACTATCGATACAGGAGAACGTGGTCCACGCAAGCGATAGCAGGGAGAGCTTCGAGAGGGAATTTAGGGTAGTCTTCAGCGAGAAGGATATTGTGGAATACTAGATACTACTGCTTGGGGCCTAGCTTCTTCTTTAACCTTACCAGTACTGGTCCGTAACCCTGGACGCCGGCCTTCTTCTTTATCTCCACGATCTCTTTCAAGACTTCTAGCTCGTCTTTGGACACTATGTTTGAGAACTTGTCTACTATCTTCTTCGCATGCTCTGCGGGCACGTCCGTGTATAGTATGTCTCCCTCGTCAACATGGCGGCCTATTAGTATCCTCCCCTGTATCGAGACTGCCACGGCTGAGCCGAGTCGTGCTTCTGGGAGGGACCTGTCTCTATCCTTTATCGCTAGTATCCTGCCTAGCTGTCTCCCCTTCTCATCCATGACTGGGTATCCTGGCCTTATCACGCCTCCTAGGACTTCTACACCTACTATTGCCGGGTCGCTCCTCCTAAACACGTAGCCTGGCAGTATCCTGAACTTTCCAGGCCTTATGAGCTCGTTCAGTTCTCTTTCAAGCTCCCGCTTCTTCTCCTCCTTAACCCACTCCTCGTACTCCTCGAGCAGCCTGTAGATGACGTTGTTCTGGAATATTTTTATGCCAAGTCTTCTAGCCTCCTCTTCCGCTTCCGGAAGCACCTTCACGTTGAAAGCGAGGATCACGCCGAGGTATGGATCCTCCTTCTTGGTGACTGACGCGTCGATTACGTCGGTTTTAGACACGGGGCCTATGTCGGCTATCCTCACCGGTATATTCCTTCTCCTGAGGGCTTCCACTAGGGCTTCCAGGGTTCCCAGAGTGTCGGCTTTCACTACTACGCCGGTCTTGTCAGTTCTAATCCTCAACTCGGCAAGCTCTCTTCTAACCTCCTCCATAAGCTTCTTGGCATGCTCCTCATCTTTAGCCACGTATATCGGGGACCCGGCTAGCGCCTCGTCTAGCCCTGGGGCGGCTATCCTAACGCCAGCAGCCGCGTAGACTGCTTCAACGGTTTGGAACTTGGCCTCCCTCGACCTTATATCCTGGAGAGGCCTGGGCATTAGGAGCGCCCTCACCGTCGTCTTTATCGGACCGTTCTTACCGCCGACCACTATTGTGTCGCCGACCCGGATAACCCCGTCGTAAATGACCGCGTCCGCAGTTGTGCCAAGGCCGGGATGCTCCTTTAGCTCCAGTATGACTCCCTTAGCGGGACCCTCCGCGTAGCGGAGCCTCTTCTGAAGATACTGCTGTGTTAGACCCGCGAGCACGGCCAGGAGTTCTGGAATACCCTCTCCAGTCCTAGCGCTGACAGGCACTATTGCTATGGCTTTAGTGAAATCTTTTATCCTAGTGAACAGTTCAGCGGGAAGACCTAGCTCATACATTTTACCCACGATTTCATATACTTTTGTCTCGAGAAGCCTCTGCACGTCGGGCGACTGTTTCCTAATTGTGAATATAAACGGCTCGTCGGGATGCGGCTTCCAGCCGGGTATCCTGTCTATCTTGTTAGCAGCTATGAGGAACGGGACCCTCCTCTCCTTCAACAGTTCTATAGCCTCATATGTCTGGGGCTGGAACCCTTCCATTATATCTACCACTACTATGGCGAAGTCTGCTACGCTCCCGCCCCTCCTCCTAAGGTTGGAGAACAGCTCGTGGCCTGGAGTGTCTATGAAGAGCAGTCCTGGGATTATCAGCTTGATCGGAATGATTTTCTTTAGCGGCTCCGCAATCTTTTCTATAACCTCGGCTGGAACTAGGCTCGCCCCTATGTGCTGGGTTATTCCTCCAGCCTCCTTTGCCGCGACTGCAGTCCTCCTAATCTTGTCTAGCAGAGTTGTCTTCCCGTGGTCTACGTGGCCCAGCACTGTTACTATGGGCTGCCTCAGCCTCTTCTGCTCCTGCCTGCCTTCTACCCTACTCATACCCCACTCTCCCGGCTATGGCATTGCGCGGAAGCCTTATAGTACCTGGCCTCTGCCAGTCCAGGCTACTGGTAAATGCCTGGTCGGCGGCCCCCGAGGATGTCATCCCGGGGGCAGACCGGGCGGAGGTGAGCGTGTATGGCGGAGGAGAGGCCACCCCTTAGAGTGGTAATCTCGGACCCTAAGGGCGGCAGGAAGATAGTGAAGGTCAAAGTGAAGGGTGTCGAGGACATAGAGTATAAGGAGGAGATGAGGAGAGTCCTAGAGAAGGGTAAGGTGACGAAGGAGCGTCTAACACTACCGATAGCCAAAGTGAACCCAAAGCTAGCCGACGAGCTAGAACTCAGGGAAGTGGGAGTGCTGACCCTACGCTTTAAAACCGAGAATGGTAAGAGGAACGAGTCCTTCAAAGTGATTGTCGACGAGAACGTGCCTGAGGGTGAGGTACATGTTAGCATGGAGCACCTCGGAGAGCTAGTAGGAGAACTTGAGGCCGAGGCCGAGGCGTTTAGGGCTAAGGCGTGGCAGATAGCAATTCCCCAGGAACAGGTAGTCAAGCTAGCCGGTCTCGAAATCGGAGACCTCATAGACGGCAGCATGTTTGGCCTGGAGGGTGTTAAGCTGAAGATCCGTGGTGGAAGCGATGCTACAGGCTTCCCAATGCACCCCGGCGTTCCCGGTAGCGGGAAGAGGAAGGTACTGCTCTCAGGCCCGCCAGGGTTTAGGCCCAGGGAGAAGGGCGAGAGGAGGAGGAAGACTGTACGCGGCAGAATGATACCGGACCCGAGGGGCGAGAGGAGGAAGACGGTGCTAGCACAGCTGAACGTTATGATATATTATGGTGAGGAGAAGTAGCATTCGCCTCCTCGAGTCTCAACCCTAAATTACTCCATTTCACACGCCTCCCTGGGGGGTATGGAGTTGTCGGAGGAGAAGAGACAGCCGGAAGTTAACATTGGGGTAGTGGGCCACGTAGACCACGGAAAGACTACGCTAGTGCAGGCTCTAACAGGAGTCTGGACTATGAGGCACAGCGAGGAGATAAAGAGGGGTATGACCATCAAGCTCGGCTATGCGGATGGAGAGGTCTGGGAGTGCGAGGGATGCGGCTACCCCGACAGGTTCTCCCCGGAACCCGTGTGCGAATGCGACCCCAACGCCACACCCAGGCTTAGAAGGAGAATGTCGTATGTCGACGCTCCAGGCCACGAGATCCTAATGGCGACAATGTTGTCCGGCGCCGCCCTAATGGATGGCGCAATCCTAGTAATAGCTGCCAACGAGCCCTGCCCTCAGCCGCAGACTAGAGAGCACCTGGTAGCACTAGAGATCATTGGAGTCGACAAGATAGTCATAGTGCAGAACAAGGTGGACGTAGTCACTCCAGAGAGGGCAAGGGAGAGCTACGAGGAGATCAAGCGCTTCGTCGAAGGAACCATAGCTGAAAATGCGCCAATAATACCTGTTAGCGCCCTGAAAAGAGCTAACATAGACGCTGTTCTAGCTGCTATCGAAGAATTCATACCAACCCCGCCGAGAGACCTCGACAAGCCACCACTAATGTTCATAGCGAGGAGCTTCGACGTTAACAAGCCAGGGACGCCTCCAGAGCAGCTTGTGGGCGGCGTCATAGGAGGATCGATAATACACGGAGTCTTCCGGGTTGGAGACGAGATAGAGATACTGCCAGGAGCCCCTATTAGGAAGCCTGGCGGTAGGATAGAGTACGAGCCTCTAACTACGACTATCACAAGCCTAAAGTTTGGAAGGATAAGCGTCGATGAAGCCAAGCCAGGCGGCCTTGTCGCCATAGGCACCGAGCTAGACCCCTCACTGACAAAGGCTGACAGTCTAGTAGGCAACGCTGTAGGAAAGCCTGGCCAGCTGCCGCCGGTACTAGATACGCTACGTGTTGAGTACAACCTGCTCGAGAGCGTGGTAGGTCTACGGGAAACTGTCAGGGTAGAGCCTATACGGAAGGGAGAGATGCTAATGATAACTGTAGGCACAGCCATCACCCTTGGAATCGTGACCTCTGTCAGCAAGGACTACTTCGAGATCAAGCTAAGGAGGCCTGTAGTCGCATGGGATGGCGCGAGGGTCGCCTTTAGCAGGAGGATACACGGGAGATGGAGGCTGATCGGTTGGGGGTTCGTAAGAGAGTAGCAGTTGTGGCAGACTCGAACTTTCTAATACTACTAGCCGAGGGTAAGATCACTCCCTCCATGATAATTGAGGCTGTTGACTACGCATACGAGCTATACGTGCCGAGAGCGGTTCTAGAGGAGCTGTCTAGAATCGAATCCTCGGCCCCCCAGTTGAAGGTTAGAAGGCTAGCTGCCAGGGCGCGAAGGCTCCTCGAGGAAGGAGTCATCCAAGCAAGGATTGTAGAGGAGGACGCCCACGAGCCTGTAGATGACTATCTAGTAAACCTGGTTCTCCGGATGAAGCGAGATGGGTTAGAGGTTATTGTTGCTACTAGCGACCGGGAGCTGAGAAGGAAGCTTAGAAGGCGAGGGGTACCATCTCTATTCTACAGGGAGGAGGGCAGGCGGCTAGTTGCAGAGTGGTTTAACCCATAACCACTAAATACTGGAGGTGGCCCGACCCCTACAGGCGTTGATTGAAAGGGGGAAGAGACTACGCGGGGGGCTAGGGGTTGTACGTTGTGGTTACTATTGAGGAGTGGATAGGCCTGCTACCCGACGATAACATTGACGTTGAGAAAGCCGCCCTGTCGTACCTTAGGGAGACACTTGAGGGTACCATAGACCCGGAGCTCGGAGTCATAGTAGCCGTATTGAACGCTACCATACTAAGCGACGGACTTATACTCCCGATGCCCGGCGACCCTAAGGCATACTATCTAGTCCGCTACGACGCGCTAGTATACAGGCCCGTGCAGCTTGAGGTTGTTAGAGGGTCAGTTGTAGAAGCTAGGGAAATAGGATTATTCGTCGACCTCGGCCCCCTAGACGGCTTCGTACACAAGAGTCAGATAATGGACGAACCTGTAGAATACTTGCCGGACCGTAGGGGGTTTAGGGGTACTAGGACTGGGAGAATCATAGAGGTTGGGGACATCGTTAGGGCGAGGGTCAGCGCCATTGGTAGAGACAGGAGGAGGGGAGGTATAAGAATAGGCTTGACCATGAGACAGCCATACCTGGGCAAGGAGGACTGGATAACCGGTGAGTAGCCATGCCAAGGCAGAGGCCTCCAACCAAGAAGCCGAGGCTCAAGGCTTGCAGGAGGTGTGGAGCCCTAGTCCCATTAGAGGAGCGTGTATGCCCGATCTGTGGATCTACGGAGTTCAGCGAGGACTGGGAGGGCATGGTTATCATAGTTGACCCCGAAAAGTCACTCCTAGCCTCGGAGATCGGCATAACCAGGCCAGGGATGTATGCGATTCGAGTGGCTGGTAGAGTTGTGAGGAGGTAGTGGAATGGCGTGTTACAGGCTACCTCGACATGCAAGGCGAGACTTCGCACATCCCCGAGGCATCATAGTTGAGGGGGATTTTACACCCTTCCTCCGAGAGTTTAACGCGGTAATATGCGTTGGGGACGTTGTCTCCGAGTACTGCTCCACTATGGGTAATGACAATATAGTCCTGGTCGTAGACGGTAGGACTAGAAGGCATACCAGATTGGGGGTTAAGACGGCTAGAGGGTTCCATGTGGTTAAGGTTTCAAATCCCGCCGGGACCCTCAGCATCGATGCGGAAAATGCAGTATGCGATGCTGCCAGGAGAGGAGGGCGGATTATGATAGTAGTTGATGGGGAGGAAGACATGATAGCTTTGGCCGCAGTAGAATGCAGCCGCGACGGTACCGCCATAGTCTACGGTGTCCCCGGAGAGGGTGCTACAATAATCGTGTCCGGGCCGCTTACTAGGGGTGATGCTGGAAGTAGGAAGTTAGAACTCGAGCCTTCCAATGAATGCTTTAAACCTCGAGTCACCGGTTCAACCGGGTAAAGGGGACCCAACGTGAGCGCGGCGATTAGCAAGATTGACCTTGGCGAAGGGATTTGGGCTGAAGTGGTTAGCGACAGGTATAACCCGTTGATTAAGAGGAGGGAGCTAGTGCTGAGGATCCACCATGAGCTTAAGCCTACCCCTCCACGCATCAATGTTAGGATGGCTGTTTCCAACGCCCTAAAGGTTGGCCTAGAGAGAGTCTACGTGAGGAGTATTAGGACGGAATACGGGTTAGGCGTGTCCCGAGCCGAGATTCACGTCTACGATGATGTTAACAGGGCTCTAGCCTTTGAGCCGAAACACATTATAGAACGCAATGGCGGAGTGAACCCGTTCGAGGAGTAAATGGGGTGCACGCCATGGGTAAGAGGAAAGTGCAGATCTGGAAGCTCTACGAGGTCGACTATAACACTGGCACTATCAAGAGGAAGAACAGGAAATGTCCACGCTGTGGAAGCTTCATGGCACACCACCTGAAACCTGTAGAGAGGTGGCACTGTGGCAAGTGCGGATACACGGAGTTCGTCGGGAAAAAGAGGTAGCCTGATTGTCCTAGGCATCGAGTCTACCGCCCACACCTTTGGAGTTGGGATTGTCAGCGAAGACGAGCCATTCATACTAGCCGATGCAAGGAGGAAGTATCAGCCCCGAGAAGGCGGTATTCTGCCGAGAGAGGTTGCAGCGTTCTTCTCCCAAGTGGCCGGAGAAGTTGTGCGCGAGGCTCTGGAGGAGGCGGGCCTATCACCCTCGGACTTAGATGCTATCGCTGTCGCTCTAGGCCCAGGCATGGGTCCCGCCCTGAGGGTTGGAGCGACTGTTGCAAGGGCACTGGCCAGCGCCCTACGGGTCCCTCTTATACCAGTTAACCACGGCGTAGCCCATATCGAGATTGCAAGGTTCCTCACGAGGCTCCTCGACCCTGTTGTTCTATACGTGTCAGGCGGGACTTCGACTGTCGCGACATATAACGAGGGACGATACAGGGTGTTCGGCGAGACTCTAGACATCGCGCTTGGCAACCTGCTAGACACGTTTGCCCGCGAAGCGGGCATAGCCCCACCATACGTTGTGGAGGGAAAGCATGCTGTTGACGTCTGCGCGGAGTCGGGAGATTTCATTGAAGGATTCCCATACGTCGTTAAGGGCCAGGATGTCAGCTTCTCTGGCCTACTAACTGCGGCGTTAAGGGCTCTAAGGCGGGGGGCTAGGCTGGCCGACGTGTGCTACACTCTCAGGGAGATAGCCTTCTCTAGCGTAATAGAGGTGACAGAGCGGTGCCTCGCACATACGGGCAAAAAGGAAGTGGTCGTCACAGGGGGTGTTGCCGCGAACAAGCTGTTAAATGAGAAGGCCTCTCTCATGGCTGCTAGACAGAAGGCGAGGTTCGAGCCTATACCCGCGAAATACGCTGTAGACAACGGGGTTATGATAGCGTTGACTGGCCTGCTAATGTTACGCTCTGGAAGCCCCACTGTTAAGGTCGAGGAAGCGGTAGTAAGGCAGAGGTGGAGGATCGACAGGGTGGAGATACCTTGGTACCCGATGACCCTAGGAGTCTACTGGAACACATATTGAGGAATTCCACTCTACTATCCCGAGGCGCCGAGTCTGAGATTAGACTTGGGCTTATCAAGGGGATTATGGTAGTATTCAAGGTTAGAACGCCCAAATCCTACATGCACCCTAAGCTAGACTCAATGCTGAGAACCCAGCGTACGATTAGGGAGGCTAGAATTATAGCACATGCAAGGGCTAGCGGTGTCCCGGCCCCCAGACTAGTCATGGTGCTACCTAGCCTGGGCCTTCTAGCGATAGAGTATGTTTATGGGCATACGCTCCGAGACCTCCTAATACAGGGTCAGGATGACGCCTACACCCTGGCGTTTGAAGCGGGCGCTATACTCGGGCGGCTCCACAAGTCTGGCATAGTCCACGGGGACCCCACTACATCAAACTACATAGTTTCAAAACGGGATGGCCGCCTAATACTAATAGACTATGGACTCTCAGAGTTCTCCGATACCCTGGAGGACCGGGCTGTAGACCTACACTTGTTCCGGAGGGCGGCAGAGGCGACCCACCCCGACATCAGCGAGCTACTCGTAAATGGCTTCTATGACGGGTATAAGAGTGTCCTAGGCGTCGAGGCTGACAGGGTTATAGGCAGGGCAAGGGAGATAGCACTCATGGGTAGATATGTGGAGGAGAGGAGGACAGTTTGGCGTGTAGATTCTACCTAGTAACAGGCAACATACACAAGCTGGAAGAGGCCTCCAAAATAGTATCCGGGTTCGGGGTAGAACTCGCACCGGCTGGTATAGGGAAGCTAGAGATACAATCCGAGAACCTAGAGGACATAGCCCTGGCCGCAGCCCGCCACGCGTACATGAGGCTGAAACGGCCAGTGCTTGTAGACGATTCAGGCTTGTTCGTGGAGGCGCTAGGAGGGTTTCCGGGACCCTACTCGAGCTACGTGTATAGGAAGCTAGGCGTCGGAGGAATCCTAAAACTACTTGAAGGGGCTAGGGACAGGCGGGCCTGTTTCAAGACTGCCCTAGCCATGATATATCCTCCGCTAGAGAAGGTTTTCACTGGAAACGTTTGCGGCACTATAGCCGATAATCCCCGGGGCATGGGAGGCTTCGGGTTCGACCCAATATTTGTTCCGGACGGGTATACTCTAACATTTGCTGAAATGAGCTTAGAGGAGAAGAATAGGATCTCACATAGAGCGCATGCTTTCAGAAGATTCGCTGAATACGCCTCAGCTAGGCTTGGCTGCGGCAAACGTTAATGAGCCCCCCGCTGCACACTCCCAGTATAATGGTGCGGGGGTGCCCGAGCCTGGCCCAAGGGGGCGGGCTTAAGACCCGTTGGCGTAGGCCGGCGTGGGTTCAAATCCCACCCCCCGCACCACCACGCTAACACTATGGATCCAACGACTTGGCGGTGGACGAGTTGAACCCTGTCACGCGGCTTGTCGAGGCGCTAGTGGAAGAGGCCGGCGGGAACCCCTACTTGGCCGCCCTGATAGGTTCTAGCATAGCTGCCCTCCTAACCAGCCTCGGTGGGCTATCAGCAGTACTATTGGGGCCGCCGAGGAGACACGAAGATTATGAACGATTCATTAATGTGGCCCTAACATTCAGTTCCGGAGTAATGATAGTCGCTAGCTTTACAAGCTTGCTCATACCATCCCTTGAATCGTATGGCTTCAAACTTACGATATTCGGGTTTATCCTCGGCGCCCTCACTATACATGTCTTAAACAATGCTATTCCACACGAGCATTTCATTAAAGGCTATGAGGGTCCGAAGGGGTTAGGTTCGAAGCTGAGAGCGGCATGGCTAGTTGCGCTGGCTATACTAATACACAACATACCCGAGGGGATGTCGATTGGGGCTGCTAGCGCGTATGACGTCCGAAACGGTATTAGGCTTGCCGTCGCAATAGGCGTCCAGGACTTCCCAGAGGGGGCCGCGGTAGCTTTTCCCATTCTCCTTGCAGGAGGAAAGCGTCGAGTTGCACTGGCAATTGCTATTCTCAGCGGCCTCTCAGAGGTCATAGCCGCCGTGCCCACGACCCTCCTAGCCGGCTTTTCCAGCCTGCTATTGCCGGTGCTAATGGGGTTCGGGGCGGGCGCCATGGTTTACGTTGTGAGCAACGAGTCTCTTCCAGAAGCCTATAGGACTGGTAAGGATACGCTAGCCACGGTGGGCTTCTTCCTAGGATTCATAGTAATGTTAGCCCTTGATGTACTGTTGGGTTGAGGATGGTGGACCGGCCGGGATTTGAACCCGGGGCCTCCCGGATGCCAACCGGGCGCTCTTCCAGGCTGAGCTACCGGCCCACCCGGCCCCTCTTGGGGGCCGTAGACCTCTCCTCTAATTCCGGGCTTATAATGGTTGCGGCGGCTAGTGTGGTAGACGTGGAGTTCTAGGCGCGCTGAGTATGATTGAGGCGGCTACCCCTTAACCCACTCTACCGGATACACTTGAAACGGGGGTAGGGTTGAGTGACCCTTTAGAAGAGATATTTGAAACCATTGCGAGATCGAGAATATTTAGGAACAGGGAGAAGCTGCTACCCGACTATATTCCAGACGAGCTCCCCCACCGTGAGAGGGAGATTAAGAGGCTTGCTATGACTCTCGCCACTAGCCTTAGGGGCGAGAAGCCCAACAACGTGTTCATATATGGACTCACGGGTACAGGCAAGACTGCCGTTACAAAATACGTGCTCAAGCGTCTAGCCGCCAAGGCCTTCCAGCTTGGAGTTAACGTCAAGCCGATATACGTTAATGTTAGACACAGGGATACTCCATATCGGGTCACAGCTGATATTGCTGAGGCCGTGGGCCTCCGGGTCCCATTCACAGGCCTCTCCACGGGCGAAGTGTTTAGGAGGCTGACGAAGCACCTTTCTAGGAGGCCCGGCATATACATTGTAGTTCTAGACGAGATAGACTTCCTGGTAAGGAGGCACGGCGACGACCTACTCTACAAGCTGACTAGGATAAACGAGGAGATAGGCAACTCTAAAGTTTCAATAATAGGTATAACTAACAGTACAACTTTTATTGACAGTCTTGATCCTAGGGTGAAGAGCAGCCTTAGCGAGGAGGAGCTAGTCTTCGCCCCCTATGATGCGGGACAGCTTAGGGATATTTTGGAGAAGAGAGCTTCAGAGGCGTTCTACGAGGGTGTACTAGACGATGACGTTATACCGCTATGCGCAGCTTTGGCTGCCAGAGAGCACGGAGATGCCCGCAGGGCCCTAGATCTCCTAAGGGTTTCTGGAGAGATCGCGGAGAGGCGGGGCGATCGTAGGGTTACGAGAGAGCATGTTATGCAGGCTAGAATAGAGATTGAGAGGGATAGAGTAGCAGAGGTTGTCAGAACGCTGCCACTACACGGCAAGCTAGTCCTAGCAGCCATACTGGTTACAACCGGTGGAGGGAGGTTTAACGCTACTACTGGCGAAGTCTACGATGCTTATCGAAGGCTCACCGAAGCCATAGGTATAGAGCAGGTCACATTCCGCAGGGTTTCGGGAATCATCGCTGAACTCGACATGCTCGGAATTATAAGGGCGAAAACAATAAGCCGGGGGAGGCACGGCAAGACTAGAGTGATAGAGATACAAGCCGACCCCGCAGCGCTGGTAGCGGTTTTAGCCGCAGATCCTGCACTGATAGATGTTAGGGGTGAGCTGGATAAGCTCCCCTAACAGTGTCATAGCCTGTGATGATGGAGTGGTCAGGAAGCTCGGCGAAGGCTACACGATAGCGTCTTGTGTCAGGTGGGGTAGGGGCGGCCTCGAGGAATTTGCATTCCTCCCCATAAGCGTGGATGGCCTAGACGCAACCTCAATACTATCATTCATGGTGGCGTCCCTGGCATGGAATGGTGATGTCGAGGCTATACTTCTAGACTCCCTTACTATTGGCGGGTTTAACATCATATCTCCAGACACCCTATATAGAACTGCCGGGGCTCCTGTAGTCGTAGTTTATACCTACAAGCCAAGCCTGCTAAGACTCGAAAGAGGCCTGCGTGCCGCTAGCCTCCCCCTTACCAGCGTTAGGCTTAGGATCCTAAGTCTAGTCGAATCTGCTAGGAGGATAGAGACAAGGATGGGCCCGCTCTACGTGGTTACGTGGCCCGAGCGTGTTGAGGGCCTACGTAGATTGCTGGAGGAGTATCAGGTTAGAGATAGGAAACCTGCGCCTCTGCGGGCAGCGCATTATATTTCCTCCTCGCTTTCAACTCTACTAACAGTAGATTAGCCAATCCGTATAATCATTCTCAACATCTACTCAGAAGTGAGGCTGAGAGTCTTGATCACAATCATCGGCGCCGGTAAGGTTGGGACGTCAGCGGCCGCCTTCATGATGTTGAAGGAGCTAGACGACATACTACTCATAGACATAGTCCCCAACAAGCCCCAGGGTGAAGCGCTAGACCTGGGGCATGCTGCCTCAATACTCGGCATTAGCGTCGACATTAGAGGGTCGAACGACTATAAGGACATGGAGGGCAGCGACATAGTAGTTGTGACGGCAGGCTTCCCGAGAAAGCCTGGCATGACCAGGGAGGAGCTTCTTGGCAAGAACGCGAGTATAATAGCTGACATAGCCGAGAAAATCAAAGAGTATGCCCCCAACAGTATAGTGCTACTTACCACAAACCCGCTAGACGCTATGACCTACGTGATGTACAAGAAGCTGGGCTTTCCCAGAGAGAGGGTGATAGGCTTCAGCGGAGTCTTAGACGCTGGAAGGCTAGCATATTATGCTAGCAAGAAGCTGGGAGTAAGCCCGGCTAGCATAGTACCCATTGTGCTGGGCATGCATGGGCAGGCAATGTTCCCAGTACCTAGACTCTCCACGGTTCTCGGAGCCCCGCTAACCACGCTACTCTCCGACGAGGAGATAAAGGAGATAGTAGAGGAGACAGTGAAAGCTGGAGCCAAGATAACAGAGTTGAGAGGCTACTCTAGCAACTATGGCCCAGGCGCAGGCCTAGCAGTAATGGTAGAGTCGATCAAGAAGGACCAGAAGAAGGCGTTCATAGCCAGCGTATACCTGCAGGGAGAATACGGCTACAACGACCTAGTACTAGAAGTGCCCATAATCCTGGGTGCCAAGGGCGTCGAGAAGATAATAGAACTGCCGCTCACTGAGGAGGAGAAGCAGGGCCTCGCCAAGAGCGCCGAGTCTGTGAAGAAGCTCATAGACGCGCTGCCAGAGGAGTACAAGAAATAACCCTCTACCCTCTCTATTCTTCCCCCCATTCTTCCTCCTCTTCTGGCCTCGCACCAAGGTATCTTCGGGCTAGGAAGTCTGTTTCAGCCATGTCCGCCTCTCGGTAGCCCCTAGACTTTAGCCAGCTTAGCTCGTTGCACGCCTTCTCCAGCTTAGACACTGGTATAGATACCAGTCCGCCGTCGCTCTCCTCTATGAACACGCGGTAGATTTTCCTCCTCTCATCGTATACCACGTGTATGCATGGTGGAGCGTCACAGTAGTATGATCTGGGCCCTCTGCCGCCGTTCTTCTTCCCCACGCGCTTCACCTCCAGTACCTGGATATCTCGTCCTCCGGGGGTTCTCTTAATATGATAGTTTGGCCTCCCATGTTCAACACTACCTGCCCGGGACCCTCCACGGCCACTCCTATCGGTGAGAAGGGCCTCCCACTCCTCCTAACTATATCTTCTATCTGCCCTCGGTTCTCGGGAGGATACGTGACCAATAGGGCGCCGCTACTGATAAGCTTCAGCGGGCTAACGCCAGTCTTCTCGGCTATTACCCTGAGCGGGTTGGGGACTGGGATTCTATCGGCCTCCACTTTGATAGACAGTCCCGAGGCTAGAGCCATTTCTACTAGGGCGCCTAGCACGCCTCCCTCGGTGGCGTCGTGCATGGCGTTAACTAGGCCGCTCTCAGCTAGCCTGACCGCTACATCGACAATTGAGATCTCTCCTGGGAATTCGACAGCCTCCCGAATAGCGGATTCGGGGACCCCCGCCCTTCTCAGCTCTTCCCTAAAGTCTGCGGCGAGTATTCTCATACCTTCCAGGCCGGCCCAGCCTACTATCGCTACCTCGTCGCCGACTCGAACGGCGCTGGTGGGAGTTAGGCATGTTTTACACGCGCACCCGTATGCAAAAGCGACTACTACCGGCTTCTCTAGCCCGGGGCTCCATTCTGTATGACCGCCTAGTATCTGGATTCCTAGCTTCGAAGCCTCTTCCGCCGCCTCCGCTACCAGCGACTCTGCTATACCTGGATGACTGCCTGGCGGTAGGAGGACTACTATCTGGATCCACCTTGGCCTGGCACCTGTTGCCGCCACGTCGTTTGATGCGACTATCACGGCGAGGCGGCCGGAGCCCGTCGAGGCCTCTGTTATCGGGTCCGCGTGGGCGACTAGCATACATTCGGGCAGCTCTACTACGCCGGCGTCCTCTCCGATGGAGGGTCCTAGGATTGTTGCGGGCGTCGAGTACCTGCTGGCAACAGATAGTAGCTTGCCTAGTAGGCTGAGCGGTAGCTTTCCCACCCTAGTATTCCTCTCTGGCAATGCGCGCTGCCTCCACCATGTTGCGTAGTTTTGCCTTAGCAACCTGTCTAGGCAGTCTCTTCAGGCCACAGTCGGGGTCGATGTAGATCTTCTCTGGCGGCAGTATTCCCAGCTTCATTAGGTCGTCTATAGCCTTCTTTACCTCTTCGACGGTCTCCACTTGAGTGGTGTGAACATCTATCACGCCATAGCCTAGCTCCTTATCGTACCCGTACTCCTTGAGGTACGGTAGTAGTCTGAAGTCGCTGTTCTTGAACTCTAGGTCGAACTGGTCTACAGGGTAGTCGAGGATGTATGGGAGTATCTTCTCTATCCTACCGAAGCATATGTGCACTATGGTCTTAGCCTCTATCCCCTTCACCATGTATTCTAGTGCTTCTTTTAGCATCTCAGCCTCTTCGGGGTAGGGCCTCGTCGAGAGGGCGGGCTCGTCTATCTGTATATACTTGGCTCCCGCCTCTACAAGCGCCTCTATTTCCCTCCTCAAAACCTTCGCTAGCTCCATTATGACTTCACGCCTGTCTCCATAGTGGAGGTCGAAGCTCCACTCCATCATAGTATAGGGTCCCGTGAGTATTCCTTTCACCGGCCTTCCCTGCGCGTATTTAGTAGCGGTTCTCCAATCGTCCACGGTCATTGGACCAGTCCATTTCACTTCGCCGACAATTATTGGCTTCCTAAAGTACACATTGTCAAAGATCTTCACCCACTCGCCGGGCTTATAGCCCTCGAGTATCTCGGAGAAGTATACTACCATGTCTTCCCTACTCTGCTCCCCGTCGCTGATAATGTCAACGCCAGCCCACAGATAGTCCTCTACAACCCCGCGGATAGCCTGTTCTACAAGACGTCTAAACTCCTCCTCGCTTATCTCACCGGCGCGCCTGGCTTTGAGCGCCTTCTTGGCTTCCGGCAGTTTAGGGTAGCTTCCCACTACTGTTGTGGGAAACTTTCTAGGCACCTGGTACTCCATAGCCTTCACCTCCATATAGTCCAGGCCTCTCCACCGGTCTTTTCAGCTGTCTTCTCGACTAGTCTGCCGAGGAGGTAAGTCTTGCGTAGCGAATACCGGTATGGTATTAGGTCTAGCCACGCGGAAGTTGTTAAGACTACCTCGTCGCCTTCAGCTAGGCGGGTCGCCAGCTCCGCCCCCTCTTCTATGTTATCATCGTAGATTCTCCTAGCATCTATGAGTCCGAGAACTGGCACATGGCCCCCGAAACCCTTCTCTTCAACAAGTTTTACAGCCCTCTCCCTTAGGTCTACAAGATCTAGTGCGAGATACCTTGCTTTGACTTCTAGTATTGCATCATAGACCTCTGGCTTGGGGGGAGCAAAGTAGACGGCAAGCACGCTCCTATCCTCGTACCCGGAAATTATCCTGTTGACGAGCTCAGCTGCGAGCACTCCGTCGTCCCTAGCCGCGTCTATGTCAGATAGGAATGGCTCGTCAACCTGAACCATGGATGCACCTGCTTCGAAGGCGAGTTCTACCTCGACCCGCAGGGCGTTTGCTATTTTTTCCGCCAACTCTGCAGCATCAAGCTCAGTCTTGTTAATGGATAGCCTGGCAAACGTCACAGGGCCTGGAACTACAACCTTTAAGCCTGCAGGGTCTGCTAGAAGCTGGAAATCCCTAACCCTAGGGGCTAGAACTGGCTCTATAATATCGGGCTCCCCAGTAAAGACGGGTATACGGTAGAAGAAGTTGTTATCAAAGAACCTCAGCAGGCCGTCGACAGAAACGTTCCTCCAGGACTGGGCGAAAGGCCTAAGAATATCATGCCAGTCCACCATACCATCCACTACTATAGGTAGCCCGGCAGCCTTCTGGACCCCTATCAGCTCGGCGTGGGAGGCGTAGAGACCGCGTAGGCGATCAACCCCCGCGATCCTACCCCTCTCAGCATCTCTCAGCGTATAACGTGAGAGCCTCCCCCTAGGATAGCCTCCTAGAACCATCCCCCATACTTTCAATCTCACACCCCCTCCCCCCGGAGAGAGGAATATACGTGAAAAACCCTCTGGCACCGGAAACCGTTTCGAGGAACAAGTATATAGCCATAGTATACCAGTTTCAGTATGCTGACAGTAGCCCCGGGGTAGAGGGAATGCAGGGAGAGAGTGTCGACAAGGCTATTAGGGTGCTGGAAAAGCTCGGACACAGGCTAACACCACAAAGAGTACTAGTCACAAAAATAATACTAGAAAACGTAAAGAACCACCCAACATTCAAAGAAATACACAAGCTTGCAAGCGAAAACCTACCAAGACTAGGAGTATCAACAACATACACAATAATGAAAATGCTAGAAGAAGCAGGCCTCATAAGAACCTTCGAAATAGACGGTGAAACACACATAGACTCCCCCGAGCCGCATGTAAACCTCTACTGCGAAGACACAGGCAAAATAATCGACCTAGACGAACCCGAAATACTAGAAACTCTGATAAACACTCTCAGGCAAAAAGGTGTAAATGACCCAGCACCAATAGTTATCATAAAAGCCCGCTGCAACAACACTTCTACGAACTAACCACTAACATCTAAACAATATTTAACACCTATTCCCGTAGCAAGGCTAAATATCTACCAATCAACATAACGATCAAACAGTTAACGAGTAACCCCATAATCTGACAATTAACTCAATCCATCAGTTGAGGTATTGGATAAACCTTTTAACATGCTTAATAGTTGACGCGTAAAATTCTTCAAAGCCGCCACATCTAAGATTACTATCTACAGTTTCACAACTAGTATCCCAGTCCTTCAAGGAGTACCACTACGTAAGCTAAACGCCTAAAACCCCCGTGTTCC
>CAYRZG010000008.1:0-25587 GCA_964428695.1 uncultured Desulfurococcales archaeon | reverse complement strand
CCCGTTAGGTCTAGGTAGCTGAAGCCTATCCAGAGGGTCCCCTCATAGTTTACTCCGAACACGTCTTGGAGTGCGAGGGCCTCACGGTACGTGTAGTCCGGCCTCATAACGCCGAAGTCGTGGGTAGCTACTAGCATGCCGCCCTCCTCAACATACTGGCGGAGGGCCTGCTCCTCGTCCTCGCCCAGCACGCTGGTACCGGCGGCTACTATAACCGGGTACTTCCCAACGTCTCCGCCTGTAAGGTCCTGTGTCGACAGGAAGCTCCACGGCAGATGATAGTGTAGGCCTATGAAGGCGAAGCCCTCCACCTCTCCAATATAGTATTCTGGCTTAGCCCAGTAGTACTTATCATGAGTGTCAACATCGAATAAGATCGCCATGTAGCGTACAGGCTCCACCCCAACAAGATAGTCTTCCACACGCTCTAGAGTCTCATAAGCCTCGGCTAAGGCGTCAGCAGCTCTAGGATCCTCGAAGAACTGGGAGGAGAATATAGTCGCCAGAGGATATCCTCCAGCAGCTACTATCTCCCATACACCCTGCTTTACAGTTAGGGCTGGGGGACTCTGTATGGGGCGCAGGTCGTAGAAGAGGTTTCTACTCACGAATACAGGCTTGTCCCCGCCTATTAGAGCCTTGGAGAGCTTAGTTATTATCGTCAGCAGGCCGGGACCCCGTATGTCAGCCTCGCTGGCCTCAGCAAACACGGCATCTAAGAGGTCCCTGGCCTTCGAGACGACAACATTGCCCCTGCCAGCCCAGCCTGCCGGGTGGCTGTTATAGAAGAATAGCGCTTCGGGGTTGGCCCTCTTCACGGCCTCCCTCATCTGCCGGAAAGCTCTAAGCGTAACCTTATACCTCCACTCCCAAGCCTCCCTGAAAGCCTCGTCCTCGATGTTAACCTCTGTGGGGAGGTCGAACCCGTACTCCCTGCGGAACTTCGCTCTACAGTGGCGGCAGAAGCAGGCCTTCTGGGGGTCTGGAAGGTAGCGGAAACTGTCGAGGAGCAGCCCGTCGGCACCGGTTAGGCTTACGGCCTCCTCGACTTCCGGCACATAGTATAGCTCGAGAGCCGGACTATTGGGGCATATCTGGGGCCAGTGGGGGTCCCGGACTTTCTCCGCCCTCGGATAGTGTTCGAGCACGATAACCTCGCCTTCAATATTGCGCTGGGCCCAGTCTGGGTGGAGCCTGTAGAGGTAGCGGTTAGCCGTGTGTGCCGCCATGACGACGACGCGTATTCCCCTAGCGTGGGCCTTCTCGACAAGCTCTCTAACGTCAAGCGCTGCATTGTGGTGTCGAGGGTAGAGCCTGCTACCCTCATAGAAAACCCTGCCCCAAGCGTCCCGAGCAAACACTATAATCACGTTAGCCTTAACCTTAGATGCAAACTCGACTAGCGTGTCAGCGTTCACCCTGTCAGCATAGAACCCGTAGGGGTCTTCTATGTTGAATTGGAGCACTCGGAGAAACCTCTCCTTCCACCAGGCCAACTCTAATCTACCATACACACGCCCGTTTGAGAATAGACTCGAGCATCCGGGGATTTAAGCTGGGAGACAAGGTATACACAGGGCTTGATTAGCCTCGGGCTACTATCCTCTAACCGTCGGGCCGGCCCCGGCTGGCGGCCCACGGGCCCGCCGCTGCGGGCCTGAGGAAACTCCGCCCTCCCCGCGGCAGCCGGGCCCCGCAAGGGGCGCGGGTGACACCCGCGGCAACGGCACAGAAACGACACGGCTCCCGGCAGATGCCTATGAGGCCGCGAGGCACCCCGGGCAACCGGGGTGCAGCAACCGGCCGAGCACGCCGGGAGATGCGGTGAAACGGCCGCCCCCGGCGGAGCAAGGCCCTGGGCCGATGAGGGCCGCGCGAAGGCCTGGGGGGTGCCCGCTGAGTCGAATGCCGCCGTAGTACAGAAGGCGGGTTATAGCCGGGGCCGGCCCTCCAACGGGAGGGGTAGGACGCCATGGTATCACCGGCTAGCAGGATATACGCTAGGACCAAGATAACCGACGCCTACGGAAGGCCCTTCAACAACCTGAGAATCGCGGTGACAGCCGAGTGCAACTACAAGTGCATATTCTGCCACATAGAAGGCGAGCCCATCGGCGGCCCCGCAAGGATAGGGACCCTCCCTCCCAGAATGACCCCCGAGGACTACGGAGTACTAGCCGAGGCCGCATGGCTCCTTGGAGCCGATTCGTTCAAGATAACTGGCGGCGAACCCCTAGTGAGAAGGGACATAGTCGAAATCGTCAGAAACATATCCCAGAGCGCTCCGGGATCCGACATCTCTATGACAACTAACGGCTACCTCCTGGAAAAGTATGCCCCGAGACTGGCGGAGGCCGGGCTTCGGAGAGTCAACATATCAATACACAGCCTCAACAGGGACGTCTACGAATTCATAACCGGGGTTGACGGGCTTGATGCCGCCCTAGCAGGTCTTAGAGCGGCTAGGGAGGCCGGGTTAAAGGTTAAGATAAACATGGTTGTGTTGAGGGGTGTTAACGAGGACGAAATCTGGAGCCTAGCGAGGCTAGCGGCAGAGTATAATGCTATACTCCAGCTTATCGAGCTACACCCTGTGGGGCAGGGTGCCAGGTTTTTCCGCAAATACTACTATCCGCTCTCCATAGTAGAAGATGAGCTAAGGGCAAGAGGGGCTACAGTGCATAGGAGAAGCCTCCACAACAGGCCAATATACCAGCTGGGACCCGTGAGGATAGAGGTTGTTAGACCCTACGCCAACCCGATATTCTGCGCCGGGTGCACCAGGATTAGGGTTGGCCCATTCGGAGACCTTTCCCCGTGTCTCAACTGGCGTGGTAGGAGGCCAAACGTCCTAGCCGCAATTAGGGGGAAGAAGACTAGGGAGGAGAAGGTCCTAGCAGCGGCTAGGACGCTGTTGGAGGCAAACATGTTGCGCCGCCCGTTCTTCCTAGCAGGAGTCCATGATAATGGAGACTGGCACGCCGCTAGCAGTAATGTTAAGGGGAGGATGAGGCTCCCCAAGAGGGTCGACTATCAGAGGGTCCTAGGGGAACTAGAGAGGCTGCTTCTAGGAAGAGCATACCGGTGACCCATACGACGTGCGGGTAGCCTCCCGCTTCTAGACCCGCATGCCAAGCCCATAGGAGCCCTATTAGCGAGAGGCCGCTACCCACCATGGCCATGAGGGCGTCTCTCCTAAACGGGCATGTAGGCCTGGCATTTGTGAGGCCGGAGGCAAAAACTCCCGCCGCCAGGGCGCTTACACCTGCCGCCAGGGCCAGGGGTCCCATTGCAAAAGCCACCGGCGTCAGAGACGCTAGTATGAAGGCGTGGCCCTTCCTAGTTGACTCGAAGACCAGCACGGAGGCCGCGAGCATTGCGAGTGAACCGTATACGGGGAGAGCCCACTCCCCGGCAACAGCCTCCGCCGAGAATAGGGGTGTGGCGAGCCACGCTAAACCGCCAGCGATACTGGACGTCCCAGCTTGGACTGCAGCAGCAAAAGAGGCTACAAGCACTACAATATGGAATACTTTCAGGCCCGCAAGCGGGGCTGCCAGGGCTAGGACTGCAACCAGAGTGTAGAGTACTAGATCGTGGCGACCCCTAGCTGTGACCATCCCGACGCCTATAGCCTCTAACACGAGCGCGTATCCTATAATGCCTAGAGGGTCCCCGGCGATGAGAGAGTATAACACTAAGAGCCCGGCCATGATCACGGCAACGCAGGACGCTATATAGGAGACCTTACACTCCATATTTCCCACCCTAGAGAGTAGCGATTACCGTCTCCACCGGTAGGAGGAGGAAGACTATCCCAACCAGGGGGCTAGCATACTTTATCATGCTCCTAGCCATCTCTCTGCTTGGAGCCTCGCGGAACCTGCTAATCTCTACTAGAGCCCTCATCCCGAGGAGTGTGACTATAGCCGCAGTAGCCAAGCCCACGCCTGCGATGGCGTATATTGCCCACGATAGCGCTATGACCGAGACAACGCTCGCCGCCGCCAGGTTGGCGAAGTACCTGCTACCCAGCCTCCCAGGTATAGTTGGCACGCCCGCCCTCTCATAGTCGTCCTCGTAATAGTAGTGTATGAACGCTACGTGGAGCGGCTGCCAGGCGAAAACAACGCCGGCCAAGAGTATGCCCTCCAAGCTTATCCTCCCAGCCCCAGCCGCCCACCCTCCCAGGGCGGGCATGGACCCCGCTATGCTCCCCAGGAAGAGCGCCCACTCGCTCCTACGCTTCGCCAGCTCTGTATAGCCTATAATGTCGAAGAAGAACCCTGCCAACGCGGCGAATGCCACATACTTGTTTATAGCGGCCCCGGCCAGGGCCCCGAGTAGTATGAGTGCCGCTATGCCGGCGAGAGCTTCAGTCTCAGTCAGGGACCCTCTAGGTAGTGGGCGGCTCCTAGTCCTCTCCATTATACTATCTATGTCCCTCTCAATGTACATGTTGAGCGCTGTTACGCCTCCAGCCGCGCCGATACCTGTGAGAGTCAGCAAACCCAGGTCTACAAGGCTGGGCTTCTTGGCTGCCAGGAAGTAGGCCCCGTACATGGTTATCATTAGCAGCGCCAGCTGCTTAGGCTTCGTCATTATCAACAGGTCTCTCAGCTTCCCCAGCATCATGCTTCCTACCATTAATGGGAAGCTCTAAGGGCTAGGGCTAAAATAGCAGGTGTTACGAATATCTCCCCACGGTGCCTGGTTTGGCTCTACCTATTAGCGACGAGAACATAGTCCACGCTAAGCCTCCAATAGTCAACCTAACACTCATAGCACTCAACATAGCAGTGTTCTTTGTCGGCCTGGCTATGCCAGGCCTCCTAGTCCCGGGGGCTACAAGCTATAATGAGGTGGTTGCGAAGCTGGGCGTCGTGCCAGCCCGCATTATTGAGGGAGAGGCTCTCTACACAATATTCACCGCAATGTTCCTACACGGAGGATTCTCCCACCTTTTCGGCAACATGCTATACCTCTACATATTCGGGGACAATGTGGAGGCAGTCATGGGTAGAGCCAGATACCTAGTATTCTACCTAGCCTCTGGCGTGGGAGCCGTGGTCTTCCATGTTCTCAGTATAATAGCCATGCCCAACAGCATGGTGGCCGCCGCGACGCTACAGACGGGTATAAACCCGTGGCTTATACCAGCCATTGGCGCCTCGGGTGCTATAAGCGGGGTGCTCGGAGCATACTTTGCAATGTTCCCCCACAGCGAGCTGAAAATAGTGACCTTCTGGGTATGGATTCCACTGATCTTCCGGGTGCCCGCCGCAGCCTACATAATATTCTGGTTCATATACCAGCTCATCATGGGGCTATCCGTCGTGTTCACCGGGGTTCAGGCTGGGGTCGCCTTCTGGGCTCATATTGGAGGCTTCCTAACGGGGATGGCTCTCGTGAGATTCATGGCTAGCAGGGAGAGGATAGTGTGGGCTAACGTTTGGAGGGAGAGATTCTACTAGCGCCGTGGAAGTCCCGGCACCGGCGGTAGGCCTCGGAAGGCGTTTTCCATGAGTGCTATCCAGGCGGTGCCTCCTAGGAGCTTGTCCGTAGACCCCTTCTCTAGCCTTTTGTCGAGGCTCGCGAGGTGCGACGATATGCTGTTCCCTCTAGCCTCCGGTATTATGCCGGAATCGACGCCTAGCTCGTAGAAGGCTCGAAGCACTAGCTCTACTAGGCTCTTCGACTGTCTAGCCCTCCTCCAGGCTACTAGGAGTGTATTGTAGCCGCGCAGGTTGAATGCGAAGCCCGTGTCAACAGATTGTATCTTCTCTAGCACCTCGCCTAGTGGGAGGTCTTCCAGGCTTATGAGCCTCCTAGATATGCCTGCCTTGTCCAGTTCGAGCAGGGCGTCTGCATAGCCTATGGCTTCGAGCCCGTCCAGGAACGCTAGCGTGTCCTCCGAGCCCGTACCATATACAAGTAGCCTTGCTAGACGCTTAAACTCGTCGGCCACCTCCCTGCCGGTCTCGGACGAGTAGCCAACTACTACGGAGGCTCCCAGGGCGGCGAACGCTAGTCCCGCGAGGGGCTTCTCCTCCGTGAACTCAAACACGTCTCTAACAGCCTGGGAGAATAGCCTGCCCAACCCCAGGCTCCTAGCGTCGACCCTGCCAGCCGCGAGCATCCTCCCCCTCTCATAGGCTTCGTCCAGATACCTCGACACCACCGTGACCTCTGCCAGTCTAACCTCATAGTCTGGATCCAGCCTTAGCCTGTGCACGGTGCCCGGCTTGACGGGGGCGCTTACAACCATGAGCAGGGCAAGCCTCAGGCGGTCTAGCACTCTCAAGGGCGCGTGCACCGGGCTGGGGTCCCGCAGGGTAGCATATAGTGTTTAGAGCTAGCAGGACGCCGGCGGAGGTGGCATTGTGTTCGAGGTCTGCCTGAAGACCACGGGGGACCCGGCCGCTATAGTGTCGGCCTCTAGAACGCTCTGGGAGAGACTATCTCGGGAGTGCAGCGAGGTCTTCAACGTGGGAGCCTGGGGGCTGGCGGCCTGCGAGGGGATGCTTGTAACAGTCTCATACTGGGAGGCGGCCCCCGCTGGAATCGGTGGAGCCCCCTCAATACTAGTAAGGGTGACGTCCCCTCCCAGCAGCCCCGAAGCCGTCGTTAGGCTAGCCTCGTTGATTGCTACTAGTCTTAGGAGCGCCCTCGGCGGCCTCGGCTATGTTTCCCTCGAGCCGTCCTGCCCGCCTAGCGGATATTTTGGCGGCAAGCTCCCATACTAGACTAGGCCCTGGAATGTAAACGTCGCCTCCGTCCCCGTAGACCTCTACAGCATACTTTATCAGCTCCATGGTCTCCTCTTCAACGTCTCGGAGCGACTCCATAGTGGTAACTATCCTACCCTCTTCTACGACAGTGTTCCCGGCGACCATCACCAGCCTTGGAAGGTGGCGGCCGCTCATAATCTCCTCTAACCCTACATCGTAGGCTACAAGGTCGCCCATTGCTGGGACCCCGTAGTCCCTGTAGCCTCCCAGAGTCGCCCTGTACAGTATGGATTCGAGCCTGTTACCATAGAGGCTCCTTATCAACGGGAGGTGCCTCGGCACAGTACCTATTAGGTGAGGCCAGTCGCTGCCAAAGCTCGTAGTTCCGGCGAGCCTCGGCCTAGACCTCCCGTACAATATGATATTCGTGCCCGGGCAGGAGCTACACCTAATGCCTAGCGGTCTGGGATCGTCGCTTATACAGTGGACCGCCACTATTCGAGGGCGTGGGCTCACATGTTCAAGTATGCTTGCAAATTTCCATGACTCGGCAACGCCCTCAGAGAGGTGTAGGCCGAAGGGCATCCTGCCCTTGGCTGCAAGGTCCAATGCCGATAACGTTGTCTCCCTCGAAGCATATCTAATACTGTGAACGAACACGCCGGGCCTTAGGAGGCTATCTTCTATGAACCTGCTATATTTCTGGTAGAGGACCTCCACGTCCTCGGGCCTGGCCCACCCAGCCCTATCCATGATTGTCGGCAGCATCACCATTCGCGGCCCGTAGGGGAACCTGATCCTCGCCTTTAGGTTGGCTTCGAGCCTCCCAGTGAACGCTATTAGGGTGACACCCTCTAGCACCGCCCTTTTGAGGGCCGCCTCGGCAAGAGCTGAGGCGAGACCAATATCTGACCGGACTCCAACCTCGTCTATCTTCAGCTTCCTATTCTCGAGCCAGTCGTAGCTGTTGCGCCATACTCCAATCGTCGAGGGTGTAATCCCGCCGTCGATAACCTGCGGGTGAGCATGGGTGTCGCTAAACCCGGGTATGAGGATTGTCTCATAATACTCGTCTCTAGGCGCGGGTATCCTGATTCCCTCCACGACCCTCCCATATACTATTCCGATGTTCGCCTCCAGGTACGGCAAGCGGCAAACTACCCCCCTTGTCTAGACGCGGGTGGCGGTGTAGGGGTAAAATCTACTCTAGCATTACTACCCGGGGACACACTTATCAAAACCTATATTCTCATAGGCGGAGCTGGAACGTGGGGCTGGGCTTCATGGCCAGGCTTGTAGTTATAGGCGGTGGAGCCGCTGGAATGGCCGCGGCTTCTAGAGCCAAGAGGCTTAACAAGAATCTAGACGTTGTAGTTATTGAGAAGACTAGGTATGTGAGCTTCGCCCTCTGCGGCATACCATACTATGTAGGGTGCACTGTCAAGACGCTGGACGACCTCCTATTCTACCCTCCCGAGGAGTTTACTAAGAAGAGGGGGATAAGGATACTCTTCGAGACAACCGCTACCAAGATAGATGTTGGCGCCAGGAAGGTATACTATGTCGACAAGAATGGTAGGGAGGGGGAGATCGACTTCGACTATCTAGTGCTCGCGCTTGGAGCGAGGAGCAAGGCTCCCAAGATTTGGCCCGAGATAAGGGAGGCTGAGAACGCCTTCTACATTTCCCACCTCCACAGCGCCGACGAGATCAGAAGCTACGCTCTACACCTCCCCAGACATTCGAAGGCGGTGCTGGTCGGAGCCGGCTATGTTGGCCTGGAGCTAGCCGAGAACCTGTCTAACCTGGGCATGAAAGTCGCCCTAGTCGAGGCCACGCCTCAGGTAGCGCCCAGAGCCCTCGACCCAGATCTCGCCGCCATAGTCGAGGAGCACCTCAAGAGCAAGGGTGTCGAGATAATCAAGGAGGCTCCAGTCAAGGAGTTTAAGATAGTAGACGGGAAGGCCAAGGCTATAGTAACAGACAAGGGGGAGATCGAGGGAGACCTCTTCGTGGTAGGCGTAGGTATCGAGCCAAACGTAGACCTGGCACGCGAGGCTGGAGTGAAGATAGGGGAAACCGGCGCCATCTGGACCGACGACCACATGAGGACTAACATTGAGGGAGTATACGCTGTGGGAGACGCAGTCGAGCACACGGACCTAGTCACCGGCAAGAGGGTTTGGAGGCCGTTCGCGCAGATAGCCAACAAGATGGGCTATGTCGCTGGGAGCAATATAGGCGGTAGGGAAGCAGTGTTCCCCGGCAGCGTGGGCACCAGCACTTTCAAGACCTTCGACATGATCGTGGCCAGGACCGGCCTCAGCAAAGCCGAAGCCGAGAGGAATGGGTTCAAACCAGTAGAGGTGAAGCTAGAAGCGGGCACCCGCGCCCACTACATTCCAGGCGGCACTCGGATAACATTGAAGGTCGTGGCCGACGAGGACACAGGGAGACTTCTGGGAGCCCAGGCCGTCGGAGCCTCCGAGACAGTCCTATGGAGGATCAACGTGGTAGCGTCACTCCTAACCACGAAGGCCACCGTCTGGGACCTGTTCACCAGCGACCTGGGCTATGCTCCGCCGCTAGCACCTGTCTGGGACCCCCTGATAATAGCGGCGAGGCTGCTGATGAGAAAGCTCGGCGAGAAGCCGAGGAAAGCGTAAGAGCCCCAACGGTAGACTAGGTGGCCGGCCGCCCACCCCGCTACCGCGGCGACCCAGCAGGGGGCGTGAACCGCCGGGCGTGGGCCGCGGGTTCCTGGCGGCCGTACAACCCCTCACTCCTCCCACGACTCTAACACTTCAAACTCTACAATATCGCCGTCCTCCAGGTTTAGGGCGCCGCGGAGATACTTGTCTGACACAAACTCGGCCACATCCTCCTTGTACACTGTTATGTCCGGCCTCACTATCCAAGCCTTAATCCCACCTATTATGGACGGGTACGCCTTCACGTGGGCTAGCTTTACGCCTTCAAGCCTCGGGGGAGGGACGATCTTCGGCTTAACCGCGGCAATACACCTCTTATACTCCTCGAGGTCATCCTCTATAACGCGCACGTTTAACGTTCCAGGATACGGGACTAGTCCGAGCACTCTCCTAAACTCCCTACCATAGATGGACACGTAGAACTCTCCCTCCCCGACGCCGCTGAAGACTACCCCCCTAATGGGCCTCCTGCAGACGCTCAATTGCCTCGCCCCGCGCTCTGGCCATTGACTCTAATTGTTAAAAGGTGGCCCCGCCTGGCCTTGGCTAGAAGGTGTTGAATGGTGCGCGTGGCCGCCTCGGCGCTTATCGGACTGATCCTGCTACTGCTGCCCGTCGCCACGACCGTTGCGGGCGCACAGCAGGGTCCCGCCAAGTACCCGGACCTCTACCTTAACGTGGGGCAGGCGAACAATACCATCGTGGCCGAGACCGTCTTCTACAGACTAGTAGTGAACGCCACCACCTGCGCGCCCATAGCATACTATGCAAAGCTACCCTCGGGGGCTACCATTAACATGACTGGGACCCCTGGGGGGATTGCCGTCATATACTCTAACTCTACCGTCAACTCAACGCTAGTAGAGTGGGGTAAGGTTACAATAGTAAACGTTGGCAACGACACTAAGATGATCTATTGTGAGAACCCGCTGAACGCACCATCAAACCTCACGGCCAGGATAGTATTAAGCAAGTACTACCCCTTCATAGACGTTATCGTAGAGCCAGCAGCGGGGAGTGTGAGCGTCGGATTCATACTAGACTCGAACCTCAACTGGTCGGCCGCAGTCTCCTACTATAAGGGTGCCAGCCTTATCTCAGAGGCCGTGGAAGACTCGGGCACCATCCTATACGGGCCAATCGACAGCTACTCCCTGCTATCAGCGAAGACAGAGCCTGATAACAAAACCGTACTACTCCTTGCAGCACTACACCCGCTACCAGGCTATACCACTCCCTTCTCCATAGGATTATATAACGCGTCAGCGGTAAACGCGACTGGAATACTAGCAACTGTAAACTACGCCTTCGAGGGAGGCGACCGCGGTCTAATAGGGGTTAGGATTACCCTTACAGTATACTCCGCCTACGCCGCCGCCACTAGCGGGGCTGTAAACTCTATAGCCGTAGTACACCCGGCCGTCGTAGATGATGTTAAGGCACTAGCCTTCTACGAGTCCCTAGTCGAGGATCTAAACAAGACTATATCGACACTGAGAGAGAACATTCGGAAGCTGGCCGAGGAGAACGATAATCTCACTAAGAAGCTCGAGGAGTATAAGGGGTGCGAGTCCACCTGGAAGAGCGAGGTAGAGGTTTTGAAACAAAGGTGTGACAGGCTAGAGTCGACGGTGAAATCCGCCGGTATTAGGACTGTCGGCGCATTTGGAGCAGGTATAGTGCTAGGCCTAATCGGGGGCTTATTCGCCGTTGGAGGAAAAGTGAGGAGGATACGCCGCTAGTCCTCGACTATCAGTATCCTTATCAGCTTTCCAACGTCTTCTAGCTCCTCCAGTTTCCACGCCTTGGCCAGGAATTCCTTGGCCCTATCGTCGCCCACGAGGCTTGCCGTTAGCTTTAGGAACTTCTCCTCCACGCCTCTCCTGTCGAGAGGATTGCGGAAGTGGCCCGGCGGGTAGACGCTCTCCTCGACTATCTCCCTGCCATCTTTTAGCTTCACAGTTATCCTGTTCAATATGCCCTCCGGGTATAGCTCGTCGGCGCGCTTATCCACCCTAACCTCCATCTTCCTCATCAGCTTCCTCACGTCTTCCGCCAGGTACCTCTCGGGCTTGAAGGTGTCAAGCCACACCTTACCGTCTATTAGAGCTGCTGCCACAATGTATGGGAGGCTGTGGTCGGCGGTCTCCCTTGTCTTCGGATCCCACTTCTCCGGGTCCTTGACGATTATCTTGTAGCTAACAGTAAACGTGTCGACAGTAATCTTCTCGACATCGTCCGGGTTTATCTTGCCAATCTTATCAACTATCCGAAGGGCGGCCTCGACCGCGGACATCGAATGGTACTCTACGGGCCAGTACTTTATGCTAGTCTTCAATATACGGTAGCCGCCCTCGCCTAGGGCGGGCAGGTCGAACTTGTCGCCGCAGAGTGCCACGTTGAAGAATCCGAACTCACCCTCGAACACGGGTGCGGGACCCGTCATCCCCCTCCACGCTAGTAGTGCCGCGAAGAGACCGTTCCTAGAAGCATGGGCCGCCGCGCACCCTTTCCACATTGAGAGTTCTCCGGCCCTCGTCTGCCGTAACGCGAGGCTCGTCGTGGTCGCGATGTTTATGGCATGCTCTATCTGGTCGACGCTGAGCCCCAGCACCTTGGCGGCTCCGGCGGCGGAGCCTATGTTAATGTAAACCGTGTGGTCTAAACCCCTACCCCTAACACTGTAGGCGTCGGCTAGGGCTCCTATAACCTCGTAGGCGGCCACAATGCCTTCAACGACCTTGTACGCTGGAGCATCTGAAACCTCCGCTGCCGCCACTACGGCGGGTATGGAGTCGCTTGGGTGGAGGGCCTCCTTCGAGAGGTAGGTGTCGTTGAAGTCGAAGTATCTAACGGCACAACCATTGGCGAAGTCTGCAAGGTCGGCCGAGGATCTTCTCGGCGTACCCCATATTGTGGCCCCTATCCTGCGGGCCGCCGCGCCCTCAGCTAGCCACCTAGCGATCGAGACGGGCTTCTCATAGTATGCTCCTATGGCAACCCCAAGCGAGTCTATGAACCTCTTCTTAACCTCTTCGAGGACCTCGCCCGGGATACTTTCTATGGTTAGATCGTGGACCCATTCTGCTATCCTCCTCGCTATGGTCTTCAAGGACGATACACCTCAAGGTAGATGTTGGAGCCCAGAATATTTTTCGAGGGCGGCTTGACCAGTCAATATTCCCTGGGGGAAGAGTTGTCAACGCTCCATGCTAGATACCCGATCCTAGTTAGCCCCGAGGCCTACGTTGAGATGCTGTTCGGCTACCGACTCCCCCTAGACGCGATCCTAGTCGAGGATGATATAGTTAGGGTTGCGAAGGCTATCATAGACTCTACCCTGTCCGGGGAGAGGGTCGAGCTTGGAGACGGGAGAGAGTGGGTTCTAGGCTTCTATGCGGCCCTGGCCGCCGCGGGCGCGTCCGGGTCCCTCCGACTCAAGAGGAGGGTGGTCGACGAGCTAGCCTCCGTGTTAGCAGAGAGGCTTTCCCAGGAGGACCTCAGGGTTCTCATGAGTATTGCGAGGCGGCTTGGACTCCCGGTTGAGGGCTCCCGCCTCGAGATACCCTGGATCTACAGTGAGAGGGGAACGGTCATCCCCAGGGTCTTGGTGGCCAGCATCCCAGTCCACTCCTACCTGTCACTCGCCAAGAGCCTCGAGGGGCCGGAGTGGAGGCTTACCAACAGCTTCCTCCTAGCGGGGAGAGTATACCTTGACAGGGCTAGGCTCGAGGGCCTCACTGTTGCGGCTATGAAGGCTAGAATGGAGGAATACGCCAACATGCTAGCTGATTATGCTCGTGGCACAGCCCTGGAGGAGCTTGGCAGGGCGGCCGCATCCAGGCTGGACGAGGGCGTCCAGTACGGGCGGTTCAACCCCTCTAATGCGCCGGAGTGCGTGAAGCGGCTCGAGGCTAGAGTCGCCTCGGGCGAGGCCAGCCTGGAAGAGTTCTATACCCTGGTAGCATTCCTCGCCAACGTGGGTGCGGGGGAGGATTACCTGGCAGACATACTATACTCGACAGGCGCCTTCTCCAGGCCTGTAGCAGCCATCGCAGCTAGAGCTATACTAGAGGAGGCTAGAAGGTTTAGGCCCCTGAAGTGTAGCGTTCTGGCGGAGAAGGGTATATGTGACTGTGAGAAGGACCTGCTACACGACTACTATTCAAGGCTGAGAGCAGGGTCCCGGGCTAGAGGAAAGAGCAGACGCTAGCCTATACAGTCTCGACCTCCCCTCCTCCACCACGGAGTTAGCAAGGCCCGCTAGAGCCTCGAGGCTGTCGGGGTCGGTCCTCACAACAGTCCGTCCTTCCACGCGCAGGGGCATACTCATCTGGGCTGCCGACATTAGCTCGACCACAACATCCTCGCCGACTGCTATGATCCCACTGTGTTTGAATCCGTAGGGTCTAGCAGCGCCTAGGATGTGGAGTGCGCAGTCTATGCTGGAGACCCTAAGGTGCAGTATTGGCCCCGAAGCCCTAAGCCAGACGTCGCTAAAGCCTCTAGAGAGAACTTCTAGAATCTTGGATCCAGTTATCCTACCGTGAGTCTTGTAGATTATCCTGCTGTCCTCGTCTCGCCCCCAATAGTATTTTCCCTCGACTAGCGCAACTCTGCCGATACAGCTGCTCGTCGTGGATACACCCTCCAGGCTGTTTAGCGTCCTTAACACGGCCTCTATCCCGGGGTCAAGGTAGCCGACGTCCCTCTCCTCAATGATTACGTCGTCTATACTACTTTTCGACCTCGACATCTACCACCACCTGTAGTGTTCGTGGACCCACGCTTCTAACCCTCCTAGAGCCTGCCACCCTAACGTTCCTTGCACCAGACCTTAGAGCCTCCTCTACCACAGCCTGCTCGGCGAGTCTAAGAGCCTCCCTCCTACCGCGCCCCCTAACGTGCAGGTATACGTGTATCCATCCCCTGGCCTTGAGGGCGGTGATAGCGTAGTATAGGTAGCGGAGCGCGAGCTCGGGGAGAGGCATTATCACCCTGTCCGCTACACCTCTAAGCCTCTCCGACACCACCCTGGCGGCATCGCCGAGAATGGGCTCCACAACATCCTCAACCCTGTTGAGCCTAGCGTTGATCTTCATATACTCGTATGCGGCCGGGTTAATGTCTATACTGTATACTTTGCGAGGCTTAGACTTGCAGGCCGCTATTATAGAGAAGAGGCCCGCGCCCGCAAACATGTTTACCACAACCTCGCCCTCGGAGATGAGTGACGCTATCCTGGCGTGCTCGAAGTTGAGCCTGGGAGTGATGAACACCTTGGCGATGTCCACCATGAACCTGCAGCCGTGCTCGCGATATACGGTCTCGGTCCTCTCCTCGCCCGCCACATGCCTTAGCCCCCTAACCTTGTAGGAGCCGGTCGTTGGTGAGACAATGGCCCACACACTCTTAACGTATGGGAGCCGGTCTAGGAGTAGTTTTCCGAGCCTCTCCACTTTCCCCCAGTCGACGGGGGTGTTGAAGGGTATCTTGACTACAGCTATGTCTCCTACTATGTCGATTCTACCCCAGAGCTTCTCTGCTAGGCTCTCGTCAACCTCTCTAGCCAGCTTTTTTAAGAGAGTCTCGCCCACCATCCACAGCCTCTATACCCTTCCAGCCACGCGTATATGCCGGGGTGTGAGGCTATGAGAATTGCTCAGAGGCGCTCGGAGGACTGGATGGCGGAGGCGTCGCGCCTCCTTGAGAAAGCCGCACGCCTCACCGGCGACAAGAGGAGGGTATACGAGTATTTTGTGAAGAACGTGTCGGTCGGAGACATTAGAGCCGAGATGGAGCTCAGCAAGCTTGGGGTCAGGAATCCGGGAGACGTCATAGAGGAGCTTATAGAGGAGGGACTCCTGGAGAGGGGGGTGGACTGCTATAATCTCGCCTACCCGCTCCGAAGGTACTATGCTTCTAAGCGCCAGGTATAACGACGTCCCTAATGATACTCTGCTGGCCGGCGAGACTACGCCATATCAGTCTAAGCTGGACCCTACCAGGCCTTACCGGCAGCCGTGCAAGGTTAATGTTTACCGAGAACTCCCTAGACTCTCCCGATGGTATCCTCTCAACCCTAACCCTGGAGAGCTGGCTCCCCACGGCTATGGCTACGAGGAGGGCTCCCAGCAGGTCTCCCTCCCCCTCGTTAATAATCCTCCCTCTCACCGTGATTATCTCCCCCGTAGCCTTCACTTCGTCGACTTCGAGCCGTGGCCTGGGCTCGGGGTAGAGTATCTCGGACACTATGACGTCGGAGACTATCATAGTCTTAGGGTAGAATATTGTCGTCGGCCTCTCATAAACTATTGAGAGGGGTATCGGGGTCCCCTTGTAGGGTATTGATATGCTCGCCAACTGCCCGTTCCCGCCAGACACTATGAGCGGCTCTGAGCCGCCCGCCACTATCCTAGCCTTAGCCTGGTAGCTCGGGAGGTGTAATAGTACGGTAGCCGTTCTTCTCCCCTCGAAGCTCCTACCAATGTCAAAGTAGAGGTTTAGCATCTCTCCAGGCTCTAGACCCGCCGCCCCGGTGTAGTATGAGGATGCATACCTTGCACCGTCTACACGATACCTGGCGTAGAGGAATACGTCAACCACCCTCACGGGCCTGTAGATGTCTCTCGCCAAGAATATCTTATGGTCGTCTCTCTCCGCCAGCCTCCTGGAGAGCAGGGGCTTAACATCGTAGATCGCCCTCCCATACACCCCAAAGTCTGTCTCGACAGTGAGCTGAGGCTTAAACTCCCTGGCAACGTTTACACCGTCGACCGCAAGCTTCCACGACACTGGAAACCTCTCACCCCTCTCTGCGACAACGCCCACCGCCAGGTATGCGGCCTCGATAGACCCTGGCATTCTAGGCAGCGTTATCCATGCGACTGCTCTCCTCCTGCTGCCCGGGGCCGTGCCTAGGCTGACGTCTGGGAAGCTGTAGCCCCAGACCGGGACCCCTTCGCCTTGCACCCTTTCCTCCAACGGCTCTATCCTACCCTTCAACCTGTTACCCCTCAATACCACCATGTCTCGAGGAACCTGTGTTCCGGAACCATATACCTAGCGTCAGCCGCCGCCCTGCACACGTGCTGGAAAATACACTTCCCCCCGGAACAGCCTCCTATCCTACTACACCCGTCTCTACAGCCTCCCCTACACGTCGGGGATTCCCTGGTGCAGCATTTCCTGCCGAACATCCAGAGGAAGTCGTCCAGCACGAGAGGGTCTATACCAGACTCCTGCGACACTATCTTATACGCTACTCTAGCCGCGTACCGTAGCATTACATCCTCTTCAGGGGAGAACTCTATGCCCGCCGCGATCTTCTCCAGGGTCTGGCTGTCTACCTCCACGATCCCAAGCCTCACAGCTATCCTTGCCAGGTGGTTGTCTACGGGGACCTCCTTGTTCCACGGATCCTCTACTTGGAGCACACCCCTCCTCTCAAGGAATTTCACTAGAAGGAAGGGCTTCTTCTCTACAGGGTCCTGGTAGGCTGCGAACACCTTCAGCCTGTCTAGAAGACCCTCGCCGGGAGGCCCGCGGAGAAGGCCCCTCGACTCCACTATTATCCTATAGGCGCTGCCCCCGTAGAGGAGCCTCAGCTTCCTACCCAGGTCGCGGAGTAGGAACGCTCTAATCCTCGCGTCAGGCGGCGAGGCCCTGCCCCGGGAAAGCCACTTCTTCACATCCTCCTCTGTCACCTTCTCTAGCCTTTCAGCCGAGAAGAAGTCTGGGTCCTCCTCCAACATTATCCTGCCAAGCCTGTAAAGTAGGTCGGCTCCATGGTAGAGTTTGCCGTCCACCTCGGCCTCATAGGGCCTGCCGGGCCTGCTCAGCCTATGATCCATTGCAACCATTACTAGGAAGTAGCGTGTAACCGTCTCCCGGTCAGCCGAGACTGGGGGGTACAGCTCCTCGTCCGTGAAGTCGTCTACGAAGATGGAGTTCCGAAGACCACGCAGGATCCTGCCAACAGCGACAGCCCTCTCCACGTTGACCCCAAAGGCCGGCATGCCAGCCACACCCCGCGGCTCATACTAGTATTATCTTCCTAACACTATTCTCCTCCATCATGTAAACCTGACGGCGTGCTAGCATGAAGAGTAGCAGGAAGTCTTCGGAGAGGACCGCATGGTCGTATAGAGCCCCGCTGGGAGGGTATACTGTAAGATAGTATCCGACCCCTTCAAGCACAGTGTATGAGATGCCGAAGCCTCCGACGTAGGTGTCCACAGCTCTCCTGAAGACCACCCCCTCGGGCTCACCAACCCCCCTCACGGGGAAGGCGAAGTCAACGTATACAGCCTTGTTCTCTCCCCGCCTCCCTTCAACTCTCTCACGTATGCCCTCAAATAGGCCCTCTACAGTGACCTCTCTCAGGCCCAGCCTTATACGGGTGTTGGCAGCCCTTATCTCTAGCTCGTCCTCGCCACCGCTAACCACTATGAAGCCGTCCCTCCAGGCGAACGATATCCTGCTACCCATTCCCGACCAACCGCGCGGTGATATTGCCTGTTCCACGATAATATTGCCTGGCGGCAGGGTGCGGGTCTTGAAGGAGAACGCAGTGATAGTGAGGTACTCTGAGGTCGCCGTTAAAGGCCCGGCGTCAAGGTCTAGGATGGAGAGGCTGCTAGTGTCTAACCTCGAAGAGGCGCTATCGAGGAGGGGTGTTGCCGGGAGGGTCCAGAGGCTTCCAGGACGCATAGTAGTCTGGGACCCGGGTGACGCCATGGAAGCCGCTCGGGCGGCCTCTACGGTTTTCGGCGTTAAGAGCGTTTCACCCGCGCATGCTACCAGCTTCGAGACGCTCGAGGATATAGTAGCTGAGGGTGTTAGGTTCTTCGCCGAGAGAGTGCGGGGTAAAAGGTTTAGGGTGACGGCGAGAAGGGCGGGTAGCCACGACTTCACAAGCCTAGACGTTGAAAGGACCCTGGGCGCCGCCCTTGTGGAGGCTGGAGCGGGACCCGTCGACCTAACGAGCCCAGAATACATTGCCTATGTGGAGATTAGGGATAGGACTGTCTTCTACTATGACACGATAGTTGAGGGTCCCGGAGGCCTCCCCCTCGGCAGCGAGGAGCCTACCCTAGTACTCTACAGTGGGGGCTTCGACTCCACAGCAGCATGGTGGCTAGTATGGAGGAGGGGCTCCCCGGCTGACGCCGTCTTCTTCGACGTTGGAGTGGAGGAGGCTAGGAGGAACGCTATTGAGGCGGCTAGAATACTAGCGGAGAAATGGGGGCACGGGCATAAGCCGAGACTATACATCGTAGACTTCACCCACGCGGCCATGGTTGTGGGGTCGACTGTTAGGCCGAGGTATAGAACACTCGTAGTGCGCAGGCTTATGCTTGAGGAGGCTGCAAGGCTTGCGTTGGAGGAGGGCTACGAAGCCCTAGTCACAGGCGAGAGTATAGGCCAGGTGGCCACTCAGACTGTGAGGAACCTTAGGCTCATCGGCGCAAAGCTACCCCTGCCCGTCATAAGGCCCGTGTCTGGGATGGATAAAGATGACGTAGTCGCCCTGGTCAGGAGGATCGGACTCTACGACATAGTCAGCCGGCAGGTAGAGGCTTGCAGGGTGCAGGTGAACCCGACGCCACGAGGCGACCCTAGGGTGTTCGAGGAGGAGCTGGAGAAGGTTAAGGGGAGGTATAAGACCGTGGTCTCCAGCGTGTTGGAGCTTAGGGGCGGATGAGCGGGGATGACGCGTCCGACAATAGTGGGGAGGCCCTCGATCAGCGACGCCCCGCTAGCCTGGATGCTTCGGAAAACTGCTTCTCAGCTATGTAAAGGTGCTCTCCCTGGTCTACGAGGATAGCCTCGCCCGCCAGTAGGGTCTCGACGCGGAGGCCCAGACTATGGATGCCCGCGATAGCCTCGTCTGGGGCCTGGTGGAGGAACATCGCCGGCGGCCTGGAAGTGTTGTAGACTGCTATCTCCGCGATCCTCCCCTCGCGTATCTCGCCCGGCTGCAGGCCTAGGAGCCTCCTAAGGTTCTCGGAGGCCTCCCACACGCCAGGGCCCTGTGGCCTCACCACCGGCCTGCCCACGAGGGCTAGCACCCTACCATGCCCGCCGGCGTCCCCTGCAGGGTATGTTATGTCCGCCTCACCCTCGCACCCCTCGCCTGCCACGGTCAGGTCGCCCCTACCCTCGAGGCATGCGGGCCTGGCAGTGTGGTAGAAGCCTCCAACCCTGCCCGCCAGGTCAGAGGCCAGCCAGGGGTCGTGGTATTCTACGACTATTCTTGAAATCCCGTGGACGTGCGCCTCATATACTGCCGGCAGGCTCGCCGTCGAAGCCTCCTGCCTCGACAGGCTCCTATAGAGGCCGGCCCTGTCAGCGAGCCTAGGTAGCCGGAGCCTCCAGGGATAGGCTGGAGCGTCGACTATGGCTGTGAGGGCGGGGGCTATGATCCTGCCATGTCCTCCCAGTATAAGGTGTGCAAAGGTGTAGTCTTCCGGCGGGGTCCCGGACCCCACTGCTAGTATCCTCCCATTCTTAACGTACACGTAGCCGTCCCTTACAACCTCTCTCCCGGTTACAATTACAGACCCCGTGATCAACACTTCTATCATTCCAGACACCACGCTCCGAGGTACACCTGCAAGGCTTATACGCTCCACACGCCACGACTGGTATTCCGGGTAGCATGGGGCTGGAAGGGGAATAGAAGGGTGCCCGGAGTCTACGTGGTCGACGTCGACTCTATAGTCGACGGTAGCGTGAGGAGGCTTGTGGTAAACGGCGAGATAGAGGGTAGACTCCTAATCCACAAGGCCATAGTAGAATACCTCTACAGGGAGGCCCGCCAGGGCCTCTCCAGGGGGTTCACAGGCCTAGACGAGCTGTCTAGGCTTATGGAGATCTCCGGTGAGACCGTTGAGGTCGCCATAGTGGATGACGACAAGCCCCAGTATAGGGAGCTGGACCTGGACACTGTTAAGAGGATAGTGAGAGACTACGCGTGGAAGACCGGAGCAATACTCGTGACGAGCGACAGGGTGCAGGTGGAAGCGGCTAGAGCAATGGGGATACCGGTATACGAGCCTGCAACAGCCAAGAAAGCCAGGCTTAGGATAGAGGAGTTCTTTGACGAGAAGACTATGAGCGTCCACCTCAAGGAAGGCGCACCTCCACTGGCAAAGGTTGGCAGGCCCGGCCACTGGGTGTTCGTGCAGCTCAGCGGGGAGCCCATGAGCAGGAGGGAGGTCGAGGAGATAGCGAGAGAGATAATCGAAGCCGCCTCTACAATGGAAGATGCCTTCGTAGAGATAGACAGGCCGGGGTCGACGATAGTCCAGCTCGGAGACTATAGGATCGTGATAACGAGGCCCCCTCTAAGCGAGGGCTGGGAGATAACGGCTGTGAGGCCCGTAGCCAAGCTCAGCCTGGAAGACTACGACATACCCGACAAGCTGCTCAGAAGGCTACTAGACCGCGCCGAGGGTATACTAATAGCCGGAGCCCCGGGAATGGGTAAGACTACGTTCGCGCAAGCACTAGCCGAGTTCTACGCGAGGCAGGGGAAGGTCGTCAAGACCATAGAGTCTCCGAGAGACATGAGGCTCCCGCCCACGATAACCCAGTATTCAAAGAACTACGCGGACCTGGGAGAGCTACACGACATACTCCTCCTCTCCCGGCCCGACTACACGTTCTTCGACGAGCTTAGGAACGACGAGGACTTCCAACTGTACGTCGACCTCAGGCTGGCGGGTATCGGCATGGTCGGGGTGGTTCACGCTACCACGCCTATAGATGCGATACAGAGGTTCATTAGGAGGGTGGAGCTCGGCATGATACCAAGCATCATAGACACAGTGATATTTATCAGCGAAGGTAGGATAGCCAAAGTATACGAGCTAGCAATGACCGTCAAGCTGCCCACAGGTCTTAGAGAGGCCGACCTTGCCAGGCCCGTTGTGGAGGTTAGAGACTTCCTAACAGGAGAACTAGAGTATGAGATCTACACGTTCGGAGAGCAGACAATGGTAGTACCCGTTAAAGGTAAGGCAAGGAAGGGGGCGGAGAATGTTGAGAAGCTGATACTCCGCCTAATACCAGACGCGATGGTCGAGATTAGGGATAACACGCTCATAGTTAGGGTCCCACGCCACAGCCCCAGGCTGACGGCGAGGAGGGTCAAGAAGCTGAAGAAGCTGGCTGAGAAGCACGGCTACGATATTAGGATAGTACCATTCTAGGCCCGTCTACATGTACTCGTCTAGCCTCCTACTCTTGGGGAACAAGATTTCAACTAGCACCTCGAGCCTCATCCCGGACTCGGGGCTAGATATCTTATAGCTGGCGTCGGAGACCCTCTCAAGGCTCTCGAGCCTATGAATCCTCCAGCCCATCCAGGGTATGTGTACCGCTATGAACGCCTCGCCCCCCGCCCTCGACGCGAACTCCGCCAGCCTCTCAACCTGAGAGGCTCTAAGATAGAGGGGCCTACCCTCATGGCCCCTCTTAACCTCGAACACTAGGATTTTACCGTCACGCATGGCTACTAGGTCGGGCTGGAACCTCCTCCTCGCCCCAGACCCGCTGGAGGGCCCTCTTACAACGGCGAATCCCATCGCCCAGAGCAGGTTTGCCAGCTGGTTTTCCAGTCTAGCGCCCAGCGCCTTCCCCGAGGCCAAACCACACCGGGACCCCGCCCCTAGCCTCTATGTGGTGTGGATAGGGTAGAACTAAACCCTTATTGGACCTCGTAGAACCCTATAAGGGGCGGGTTAAGATCATGGAAGCGCAGGCCACCCCTCCCAACCTTACCATCCCGATTGAGGCTATAATACTCCTCCTCATAGTAATAGTGTTCCTCTCGATGAGCATAAAGGTTGTCAAGGAGTATGAGAGGGCCGTCATATTTAGGCTGGGTAGGCTTCTAGGGGCTAAGGGTCCCGGACTATTCTTCATCATACCATTCGTCGACAATTTCATAAAGGTTGACCTCAGGATTGTCACTGCAGACGTGCCGGAGCAGAGGACTATAACGAAGGACAACGTCACTGTCGGCGTAGACGCCGTAGTGTACTATAAGGTGTTCGACCCGGTCAAAGCCGTCACTAAGATCGAGAACTACCATTACGCGGTACTAATGCTGGCCCAGACAACCCTGAGGGACATCATAGGCCAGGTGGAGCTAGACGATCTTCTAACCAAGAGGGAGGAGATAAACAAGAGCCTACAGGAGATACTAGACACCCTCACCGACCCCTGGGGGATCAAGGTGACCGCTGTAACCATTAAGGAGGTTAAGCTGCCCGAGACAATGCTGAGAGCCATGGCAAAGCAGGCCGAGGCTGAGAGGTGGAGGAGGGCTAGGATCATAGAGGCCGAGGGTGAAAGGCAGGCGGCAAAGATCATGGCCGAGGCTGCAGAGTTCTACGAGAAGCACCCGGCAGCCCTAAGGCTAAGGGAGCTCCAGACCCTCGTAGAGATAGCGAAGGAGAAGAACCTCATAGTAGTAACACCACATCAGTCAAACACTATAGGCGAGACCGCCGCCATTGCATCTGGAATAAAAGGCTTTAGGCAACAATAGGTAGGGGACCGTTGACCGGCCCTAGGCTGGAAGGGTGTACAGTGCATGCGCATCAACGCTAGTATTATGGCGGCTTTTTTAGTATTCATAGTGATGCTGTCGTCCACCGCCATAGTCGCAGCCCAGGAGGCCAATCAAACCGCTGTGGAAGGAACCCCTGCCAACCAGACTGTCGGCGAGCAAAAGGTAGACCTTGGAGAGAAGTATTGTGGCGCTCAGGCTGAGAAGAAGTATGGGCTCCTACCCCCGGGATCAGGCTACGACAGGGTTGTCGGGCCGAAAGTCTACTATATCCGGGTGGAGGGCATAATCGACTATGCTATCTCCGACTATATCCGGGAGGCTATAAGGAGGGCTGAGGAAGACAACGCGGTGCTAATACTGGAGTTGAACACGCCTGGAGGCCTTCTAGACGCCGCACTAGATATTGTGACCGAGATTAACCTGAAGTCCCAGATTCCCGTGGTTGGCTACGTGGTAGACCGGTGGGCTGAGAGCGCCGGCACCCTAATACTTGTAACATCTCACGTCGCGGCAATGCAGCCTGGAACCATTATTGGTAGCATGCAGCCTGTCGCGTACAACCCTGCTACTGGAGCCTACGAGCCTATCAACGAGTCGAAGATAATTAATCCTATAATCAAGGTGCTCTGCGAGCATGGCGCTAGTAAGGGTAGGAATGCCACTGCACTCGTGAGGTTCATTTTGCACAACGATAACTATGGCGCCGAGGAGGCTTACAGGTATCACGTGATAGAGTTTGTCGAGCCCGACATCTATAGTCTAATAAGAGACCTGAACGGCAGCGTGATCGCCCTTCCAGCCGGCGGGAAGGTTTTACTCCGGCTAGACGGTACAGCTGAGGAGATACCACCGCCGCCGAGGGTTGTGATACTACACGCTTTGAGCGACCCCCTACTGTCTGGCGTGCTTCTCAGCCTCGGAATGCTCATAATACTCTTCAGCCTAGCCTCGGGCCACTTTGCCAGCGCCAGTATAGGGGCGCTCCTCCTAATCCTGGGCCTTGCAGGCTCCGGCTTCAACCCTAACCTTACAAGCCTCATACTCATAGCTCTCGGAGCCATCCTAATACTAGTCGAGATGTACACGCCAGGCTTCGGCATCATAGGAGGCACTGGGATAGTAATGCTAGTGCTGGGGATAGCACTCCTACCCTTGGGAGGCGGGGGCTTCGCAGTATCGCCGGCCTATGCTAAGAGGCTAGTATACACTATCTACGCTATAGGCGGCTTCTTCGGAGTATTCACCGGGTATGCTGTCTACAAGATAATCCAGGTGCGGAGGAGGAAGCCGATAGTCTGGACAATCATAGGCTCTCGTGGGAGAGCTGTAGACGATATAGGCGAGGACACCCCGGGCTTCGTGATAGTCGAAGGCGAATACTGGAAAGCCATATCGAAAGGCGGCGTGATACCTAAGGGCTCGGAGATCATAGTAGTGGGGAAGGAGGGACCCCTGCTGATCGTCGAGCCGGCTAACCGTGACAGGACTCCCTCCTCTCACACTCAACCTTGAGGCTTACCAGGTTATCGCGTATCCTCTCGACCCAGTACCTGATATTTGATATAATCCCCTTCCTCTCCACCGTCGGCGACAGTCTGGCCACCTCTCTCTCCAGCATCTCGAGGCTCACCATTATATCGTCTATGAGTCTAAACACTTCGTAGTCGTCCATCCCTTACACCTCATATCTTAGACTCGTACCCCAGCACTTCCAGCGCCACCGTTACAAGTAAGCTAGCCGACCTAACCTCTCGGTCTATGGTTTTCGCGGCCGCCTCTTCGGATGATTCAATCGTGGTGGTAGCCTTAGTGTATGATCGAACTATAGTTGCTAGGGCTATTGCCTCTAGGTTCGTGTACTCGTATTGGAGAGCGTATACTGGTGCAATCATACTGTCTACCGCCACGACTCCTTTCAAGTTAGCATACTTTTCTGCCTCCTCGAAAAAGTAACGTAGCCTGGGCGAGTCGACTGTCACTGTGAAGCCCACATACCACTCTATGTCGGGAAACCTTACCTCCACTATGCTCCGCGTCTTCGATAGCATGTTTGCAGACGCGAGTAGAGGGGTCCCCGGGGGGACTATCTTGTGCGTGATTGCATCCGCCGATATGGCGGCGCTCGCTACCAGTACGGCGTTCTGGGATAGCCTCCTGGAGAGCCTATAGGCTCTCGTGACGATCACCAGCCTCCTCGCACCTAGAAGGTAGAGTTCAGACGCAGCCTCAACAGCAGCCTGGGGATATGGTGGAACTTGAACAATGGCTACCCTCCTACCCCTAAACTCTCCCGCTACAGCCCTAAACCCCGGCGCCCCGGTCTTCTCTTGGTGCGGCACCTCTATACTTTTCTTAATATAATCGAAAACCCTCTCACTATCGAGTATTACTGCGCCGTCAAGCTGGAATACTGATCTCAGCCCCGTTACTGTACCGACTCCCGACAGGGCCATCATCTACACCCGGGGGGGTAAACTTTTAACTATACACCGGACCCCCCACTACCAGTGACACCCGGGGTATTTAAGGGGGGTGATCTCGGGTGGAGGCGCAGCTAGAG
>CAYRZG010000007.1:0-25615 GCA_964428695.1 uncultured Desulfurococcales archaeon | reverse complement strand
CTAGGAGGAGTTTCATCTCTGCTATCATGGCCTGTACCATCTGGTGCTCTATGAGCGGCTTGCCCATGCTGGTCCTCTGCTTGGCATATTCTAGTGCCTCGTCGAAGGCCGCTTGCATTATGCCTAGGCCGGTGGCTGCGGTTATAATTCTCCCCTCGTTGAGGGCGTCCATGACTATCTTGAACCCTCCGTTGAGAGGGCCTACCATGTTCTCATCGGGAACCCTACAGTCTTCGAAGACCACCTCACTAGTGCCACTGCCCCTGTAGCCCATCATTTCCAGCTTTGAAACCTCGACACAGTCGCTCTTGTCGACTATGAAGAGTGAGACACCCCTATGTCTCTCCTCCGGCCTGCCTGTGCGTGCTGCTACTAGGAAGAAGGAGGCGTAGGGAGCGTTGGTTATGAACACCTTGCGGCCATTGATGACCCATTCACCGCCTTCCCTCCTAGCTCTCGTAGTAATAGCCGCCGCGTCAGTTCCACAACACGGCTCGGTTAGGGCGAAGGCTCCAATCTCGCCCTCTGCGAGACGGCGTAGATACTCTTCTCGAACCCTGCCCTGGGCATAATGGACTAGAGGATATGCTACCATAGTTCCCGAGACTGTAGCCATTATTGCGACCGCGCTAGAGTACCTGGCGAGCTCCTCTACGACAATAGCACTTTCTAGCGTGGAGAGGCCGGGGCCGCCATACTCTTCCGGGACCCTTAGGGCGAAGTAGCCCATCTCCCTGGCCGCGTCCAACACCTCTTCTGGGACCCTGTTCTCCTCGTCGATCCTCTTGGCGACGGGTGCAAGGTATTTCTCACCAAATTCTCTAACACTGTTTCTAAGAACACGTATCTCCTCGGGCTCCGAGGCCGAGAACGCCAAGAGTAGGCCCACCCTTAACCCAGCAGTGGGTGAGGCTACTATTAAGCCTCGAACCCTCTAAGCCCATACCTTGGGGGCTGTGAGGGGGAACCCGGGAACCGAGGCAGGGTGACTGGTGAGGAGCGCATACTATCCCGAGCCCCCACAGCCGACTTTATAAGCACCCCCCACGCGGCCCCACTAGTGGTGATAGGCGTGAGCGTAAACTATGCGACCCTGGGCGAGCTGAAGAAAGGCAGCTACATAGTAATTGACGGCGAGCCCTGCAGGATCGTCGAGATAACCAAGGCTAAGACTGGCAAGCACGGGAGCGCCAAAGCCCACGTTGTCGCCATAGGAGTGTTCAGCGGCCAGAAGAAGACGCTGGTAGCGCCGGTAGACACTAGGGTTCAGGTGCCCGTGATCGAGAAGAGGATAGGCCAGGTGCTAGCCGTGATAGGAGACACCGTGCAGCTCATGGACATGGAGACATACGACACCTTCGAGGTCGAGATGCCGGACGACGAGCAGCTTAGGGCTAAGATAGAGCCCGGCGTTACCGTGGAGTACTGGCTTATCATGGGGAGGCCTAAGATCATAAGGATACGCCAGCAGAGCTACTAGCAGGGGTCTAGCCCCGCACCCCTCCTGTCCACGATAATATTGGCGACCTCCACTATACTCCAGGAGGGCCAGTCGGGGGCCTCTACCACTATTTTACCCTCATAGGGGCATGGTGGGAGGCATATCGTCACAGGCTCCCCACCCAGCATTTTCAAGCCTCTCGGATCCCCTGGGACGATCTCGTAGACTGTGCCCACGGGGCCCGGCGGGGCCCTTGCCACTATCCCTCCAAGCCTGGCCCCGCGTAGGACTGCTCTAACCCATCCCTCGGCCGTGTCGGCGTCTGGGCGGAGGTGGCGCACCCTAGACCCTGGGGCTATGATCCACCGCCCGCCAACCCTCACTGCAGCCACTGCGTCCCTCCTTATACCATGGCTTATGAGGAGGCTGGCTGCCAGAAACCTGGCCGCCTCAGCTATGCTCTTCGGCGAGGGGTGTATGAGTAGCCTCAAGCCAGGCCCAGCCTCCTGAGGAGGCGCCTGTCCCTGCGGAGCCTCCTCATCATCTGCTTGAGGTTCCTATAGTATGCTAGAAGCTCCTTCACGTCCTCGACCCGGGTCCCGGAGCCTCTGGCTATCCTCCTCATCCTGCTCCTGTCTATGATCTCCGGCCTGTCTAGCTCCTCGTAGGTCATGCTCTCTATTATTGCGAGCCACTTGTCTATCTTCTCCTCCCCCAGCCTGGCGGTCTCCTCGTCGAGCTGTACTAGGGTGCCGAAGCCTGGGAGCATCTGTAGGACCTTGCTGAGTGGCCCCATCTTCCTCATGCTCTTCAACTGCCTGTAAACTATCCTCATGTTCACCCTGCCCTTCAGTATCTCCTCAGCCGCCTTCTCCAGCTCCTCGGCCTCCTCTAGGCTGCGTAGCCTCTCCACGAGCGCTTCAATGTCGCCCATGCCGAGTATTCTTCCCACGAACCTCGGCGGCCTGAATGGTTCGAGCTCCTCTATCTTCTCCCCCGTCCCTATGAATTTGACTGTCGCACCGGTGGCCGCTACCGCTGATAGTACTCCTCCGCCCCTCGCAGTGCCGTCCATCTTGGTCACGATTATAGACCCTACTGGCGTGGACTCGTGGAAGCGTCTTGCCAGGTCGTATGCCTTCTGGCCTATTGCCGCGTCGATAACCAGGGTGACCTCGTCTGGTTTTACGGCGTCTGCTATCCTCCTCATCTCGTCTAGGAGAGCCTGCTCGTCCCCGTAGCCGTGGCGGCCCGCAGTGTCTATGATTATGATCTCAGCGCCCCTCTCGAGGGCGTATTTCACGCCGCGCCTCGCTATCTCGGCTGGGTCCCCCCGCTTCTCCCCGTAGAATATTGCGCCCGCCCTCTCGGCCAGGGTTTTCAGCTGCTCGTATGCTCCGGGCCTGTGGGTGTCGGCCGCGACCAGTGCAACCCTATATCCTCGCCTGGCATAGTAGTATGCGAGCTTGCCTGCCGTAGTAGTCTTACCGCTACCCTGCACTCCCACGAGGAGTATGGTCCACGGGGTCTTCGGAGGGGTTACTCGGGGCTCTTGTTCTCCGCCGAACAGCCTGGTTAGCTCCTCGTACACTATCTTCACGAGCCACTCTCTCCTCGACGCGCCGGGCGGGGGCTTCTCCTTCGACGCCCTCTCCTTAATCCTCCTTGTCAGGTCGAAGACAAGCCTCACGTTAACGTCGGCCTTGATCAGCTCCCTCTGAAGGTCTCTTAGGAACTCCTGTACCGCCTTCTCGTAGGTACCGCCTCCCTTTAGGAACTTGGCTACCGCCTTCCTGACGCCGTCTAGCAACTCTTCACATTCCCCCGCGAGAGTATGTGCTCCGGGGGTTTTAGTCTAGCATACCCTGCCCTTGTCGAGCTCGCTTAGGATCTCGTCAACCCTGGCCTCTGCTAGGCCTACCATGTAGTCGCCGGCCCCGTAGGCTACTATGAGCTTATCATCCACGACTACTGCGCCCGTCGGGAATACAGTGTAGGGCCTGTCCCCGTAGACCTCGTAGACGGTCCTGGGCGCCATGATGTAAGCTGGGGTTACGGCCTCAACCCTGGGCTGGGGCGTGTCGAGGCTCATCTCGACTGCGAACGCCCTGTAGGCTAGCCCCTCCGAGTCCACCCCGTGTAGTATGAAGATTAGCCTGCCCTCAACCTCTACGGGGGGCGCGCCCCAGCCGATGCGTGATTCAAACCTCGGCATGTCCAGCACCTTCCACTCGGCGAGCGGCATACTCCTCCCCGCCGGGGGTCCCGGTAGGAGTCCGACGGCGAGGAGGTACCTATCCTCATAGACGGGCCTGTGGAAGAGGTAGTAGCGGCCCCCACGCTCTACTATAAAGGCGTCCTTATCATACAGTAGCATGCCGGGGACCCTGGGGTAGTGGTACGCCACCGGCCTCCACGAGTCGTCCTCATACACGGCTGTGACGGGGAGCGCCTTGGGAGGAGGCCCCCGGAGCCTAAGCCTGCCAGTGTAGGTTGCGTAGAGCCTCCCGCCCAGCAGGTATAGTCTAGGGTCTTCCACCCCCCACTCGGCAACCGGCGGGTGCGGGCTTATCGCGGGCTCTAGGTGTAGGCTTGAGACTCCGCCCTCGACCGCCTCCTCCACGCTCATAGATGCCTGCGCCACCATGCTGGTGTAAGTGTAGTATCCTACCAGCACGCGGGGGGCTAGGATGAGTTCTCCGGAGTAGACTGCGAGGCCCGGGTTGAAGACCGCTGCAACCCTGGCTGATGGGAAGGCCTCGAGCCTCACCCTGTCCGGGGGGTACACGGTTATCCTGCGGAACAGGTCTCTAACCTCGGGGGTCCTCAGCCTAGAGGCTTCCAGGCCGCACTGGGCGGCGGGGGGCTCCCTGGCGGGCAAGGCCGGCACCTCAGGCTATGCTCGGCCTCCTACCCTCCAAGAGCGCGGTGTATACCTCGAGGTGCCTCCTCGCCATCCTAGGCCAGCTAGTCCTCACCGCATAGCTGTATATCGGGCTCGCATAGGCTATGGCAAGGTCGAAGTTCCCGGGCTCGGACATCCAGCGTAGAAGCCTCGCCAGGGCGTCGGAGTCGCCGGGCTTGAAAACTAGCCTTGGGGCGAGCTGGTATAGCTCGCTGAGCCTCGGGACCCCGGTGCCTATCACGGGCTTTAGGCTCCCCATGCTCTGGTGGAGCACTCCGCTGGCCGCATACTTGCCCGGAGGGTCCCTGTATGGGAGTACTATCGCGTCCGCGAGCGCCGCGAGCATGAGCATCTCGTCGCCGGAGAGGTACCTCTCAATATACTCTATGAGCCCCCTGTCGGCGTATTCTCTTAGGGTTCTGGCAAGCTCCTCGTCCCTAGGCTCGCCAGCCACTATCACGTTAGGCCTCGAATCCCCCGCCTCCTCCACCGCTTCCAGGAGCGTGTCTATACCCTTGTCCCTCCGGAGGAACCCCATCATGACTACCGTGAAGCCGGCCAGCACCCTCTTGGGGACCCCGAGCCTCTCCGCCAGCAGCCCCTTCGGGACGCCCACGTAGGGGTTAACGCTCGTCCCGTGGGGTATCCTGTGCACAATGCCCACCGGCACGTCCTGAGCCTGCAGCTCGAAGCTCTGGATTGGAAGGTGGACTATTATCGCGTCGAAAGCCTCGAGAAGCGACTGCTGGAACTCTATAGCCTCCACGCTCCCAGCCATCGGATGGTAGACCGTGTGCATTGTTATCACAGCCTTCCTGGCCAGCCCCTCCCTCTTAGCCTCCTCGACAACCTCGAGGAGCCTCCTGTACGCTCCGAAGATCCCATACTCGTGCTGCACATGTAGTACATCCACGCCTCCAGCGGAGGACAGCGTGTCTAGTATGCCACTATAGCTTGAGGGGTCCCGTGCGGTGAAGGAGGGCTTAACCATGGCCCCGCTGGCCTTGTCAACGTATGGCTCGCCAACCCCAGACTCGGCGGCAACTACCACCTCCACCCCAGGCCTAGCAGTCAAGGCCGAGGCCAGGCTGCGAGTATACTCGCCCACCCCGCAGTGTATGGGCGGATAAGTTGAAGCATATGCTATCCGTACAGGCAAGTGGAGGCACCCCCCGTGCCTGGAGGGTGCAGGCTAGCATTAAGTCGTGCGTCCCCCCAGCTCCCTCCAGGCCAGCACAGGCCCCAAGGCCAGGTATGCTATGATAGCCGCTATCACGGCGTATGCTAGAGTCTCCACTAGCATGTTATCGTAGGGGGCCAGGGCTAGGAGGGCTACCAGGGCTAGCCTGCCGAGCGTCGCAGGGCTCGGGTTCCCGGAGCCGGCCCTCCTCCTATAGTATGGGATTGGCAGGCTGCTCGCCGCCAGCATCGTGTAGAGTAGGAGCGGGCTCGGCGGCCAGCCGGAGATGTAGGCTGCTAGTATCACCGCGGCGTGTGCGAATAGGGGGAGGCCGTTGAAGTAGGCGAGGCTCCTCACGCCCCGGCGCACGAGCCTATAGTATGCCATTGCCGCGAAGCCTGCGAAGTAGAAGGAGTATAGTATGGCCGACAGCCTGTCCTGGGGAGCCCATGCTAAGAGTAGGACTCCCGGCGCTACAACCTGGCTAAGCCTATCATATGCCCTGTCGAGGAAGAAACCGTCCTCCCTGCTACCGTAGCGGCGGGCCAGCCACCCGTCTACCACGTCGAAACCGTAGCCTGCGAACAGTACTCTCACTCCGAGGTCGTAGTATCCGAGTATGAAGAGGGGTATGGAGAGGGCTGACAGGAAGCCCCCCGCCACTGTGGCCACGTCTGCGGGCGTCGGCCGCTCCACTCCACGCACCAGGCTCCACGCCGCCGGTGGAGGGGTTTTGATTATTCGCTGGTCACCCCTATCTTCGAGACGAGCACGTGGGGGAGTAGGCTTGGCACGTTGACCTCCCACCATTTTATCGGCCACAGGGTCTTGCCTAGGTCCTCCACCGCCGATATCATGCCTGGCAGGGTCCCGGTCAGCCTAACCCTTGGGGAGCATGCTACTGGCCTCCCATTCTCCACTATGAAGAGGGCGTCCCTGGTGACGGTGGAGAAGAGGCCTTCCGCGGGGTTCTGGAACCTGGTATACCAGTTGTTGGTCGCGTACAACCCGTCTCCCAGAGCCTCCAGCATGTCGTTGTCGTCTAGGCTTCCAGGGGATACTAGTATGTTGAAGGGTCTCGGCATTAGTATTCCAGCGTTCCCTGTAGTCTTCCCGCCTAGGAGTTTGGCGGTCTTACTATTATGGAGTATGTTCTCCAGCACTCCATGCCTTATGATAGGCTTGTCGTATGTCGCTATACCCTCGTCGTCGAACTCCGAGTAGCCGGGGAGCCTCCCCGACCTTGGCGCGTCTATTATCGTCAGCTTCTCGCTGGCAATTCTCTCCCCGACCTTGTCCGGGGTTATGAAGCTGAAGCCGAACACTATGCTACCGCCTGTGGCCGCCCTCACCACGGATTCGAGCAGGTTGCCGGCGACCATCGGTGAGAGTAGGACCCTATACTCTCCGGGCTCGACCCTCCTCCTCGGTAGCCTGGCGCACTCTTCCGCAAGCCTCTTGGCGGTCTCGACCGCCTTCTTGGCAGTGACGGGATCGTAGGCTGTTGAGACCCAGCTCCACTGGCCGCTTGCATCGTCTCCCTGGAATACTCTAATGTAGCCGTTGAACTCCGTCACCCTCCCCTCTAGCCTTGCCCCGGTGCTGGTGACTAGCGACCTCTCCCTAAACGCCGCCAAGACCATGCCTGCCGCGTTTCCAACCTGGTCTAGCTCTAGGTCTTCAACTATCCTCGACATGTCTCCGGTTGAGGCGGCCTCGTATATCTTGTCGTCTAGAACCTCGTAGCTGGAGCCTGTGGGCTCTGGTAGCGGGGCGTAGAGGGGGCTCTCGCGGAGCCGCCCCAGTATCGTGGCAGTCTTCTCCACGGCCTCTCCCGGCGTCTTTGCGTCTACCGAGGATACCATCAGCCTACCCTTGTCGGCAACGTAGACGGTGACAGTGTAGCCGTTCCACGACTGGGTTACGGTAGCCTCCCCGTTTGCCAGCTTCAGCATAACGCTCTTCTCAGCCGATACTAGTACGGCATACTCTGGGACCCTACCCTTGAGCCTGGAGGCTACCTCCTCAGCCACCCGAATGCTTTCCATGCTCTTCACAGTATCCTCACCCCCCTCAATCTAATGTGTGGGCCTCCAAACCACACGGGGACCCCCTGGCCGGGCTCCCCCTTGCCGCAGGTGCCAGCGTAGAATTGCAGGTCCTTGCCGGCGGCGTCTACGCTAGAGTAGAATTCGAGGCTGTTCACCTCCAGGGCGGGGTTCTTCACGGGCCTGCCTAGCCTCCCGTCTACTATCTCGTAGGCCTCGAACCCAACGTAGCGGGCGACCCACCTGTAGTCGTCAATATTCCACTCCATATACTTCTTAATGTAGACGCCTCTCTTCACGCCCTCTACAAGCTCCTCGAAGGAGTAGTCTCCTGGGGCGAAGTAGGTGTTGGCCATCCTCACAATAGGCTCGGCCCACCACTCCTTAGCCCTCGCCGCAGCGTTGCTCTCCACACCATAAACCGCCGCCGTCTCCCGGTTGTGAAGGTACTCGTCGAGCAGACCATTTCTTATAAGGTAGCGTGGCCTGGCCGGGACTCCCTCGTCGTCGTAGAGGTAGAACCCGTAGCTCCCAGGGATTGTAGGGTCGTCTATCACAGTCGAGTACTCGCTCCCAATACGCTCCCCGGGCTTCATGCGCCTCCTATAGCTTAGGCCGGCCTGTGCCGCCTCCCTGCCTAGAACCCTGTCAGCCTCGCTCGGGTGGCCGGCCGACTCGTGTACTGCCAGGCCTACAACCTCTGGGCCTAGTATGACGTCCATCTTGCCCCTGGGCGGCTTCCCCGCCTCCCTAAGGTATATCCTTAGGCTTCTCAGGTCGTCCTCAACGTTCTCTCGCACCTTCAAAGCCTCAATGAGTTCGAGGCCTCCGGATCCACCTATCTGGTTCCACCTGTTAGCCCTCTCACCCTCGGCTGTGCCGGTTACACTGTAGAAGCCTTCCAGCCTCGGGACCCTCGACTCTACGATCGCGCCGTCGCTTGTGACTAGAAGTTTCTCCTCTATACTGTAGCCGAGGTTGAGTATCAGGCTCTTCAACTCGAAGCCTAGGTTGGCGGTGTCTATGGAGGATACCAGGTCCCGGCCCTCATCTACGAAGTCCTCCTCCGGGATGCTTTCGAAGGGTTTGGCCTCGTAGACGCTGTAACGGGCCCTCCCGAGCCTTGCCGGGGCCATGCGGATCTTCTCCCTCACCAGGCCTGCCGTGCTCCTAGCCGACCTCACAGCCTTCTCCACTGCCTCCTCCAAGGCTCTGGTCTGGAGATCGTTTGTTGAGGCGAAGCCCAGGCTCCCGTCGACTATGACTCTTACGGCGACACCCTCGGATTCCGATATGCTCGCCCTAGCCAGGGCGCCGTTCATGAGCGTGTAGGAGAACTCTCTCAGCCTATGGTATCTGGCCTCCGCATACTCTGCCCCTAGCTCTACAGCCTTCTCGACTAGCCTGAGGAGTTCGTCCTCACCTATGCGCGGCAAGCTTCCAGGCACCAACCTCAATATATCGGGTTGGGATACTTAACTCCTCCCTAGAGCCTCCTCCAACTCAGCAATCCTCCTCCTGTACCACGACCAGGCTCTCGAGTCTGACTCGCCGCCTGGCCGGTAGCCTCCCCTCCCATGGAGTCCTTCCAGGAAGGCTGAAAGCCCGTCTATGAGCCCCCGCTCGTAGCCGCCCTCTAGTACGACTACTACCGGCACGCCCAGCCTCGACAGGATCCTGCCGGCCTCGTTGTAGAACGCCTCCCCCAACATTAGTGAGACCATGTAGTTGTCTCCACTCATCCCGTCGAATCCCGCGGAGACTACAATGTAGTCTGGGTCCCACTCGGAAACTAGCCTGCCCGCGTAGGAGATGGCGTCAAGCCCGATGTCGTCCCTGGAGCCTGGGGGGAGGTTAATGTTGACCTTTGTACCCTTAACCCCGCCCGTCTGGCCTGGGAATCCTGTGCCGGGGTAGATCGTTGCCGAGTCTTGGTGTATGTCGACATGCAGTATGTTTAGGTCCCAGAGTATGTCCTGGGTCCCGTTACCATGGTGTGCGTCGAAGTCTAGAACTGCGACTCTACCCTTCCGGGCTAGTCTAACCGCTACCAGGGCGGAGGCGTTGAATATGCAGAAGCCCAGGGTGGGAGCCCCGAGGCCTGTTCCAGACCTTCCAGCGTGGTGTCCAGGGGGCCTACCCAAAATGAGGGCCCGTGCCCCGGTTTCTGCTTCCTCGACTGCCATATCTACCGCGCATGCTAGCCGTTGGAGGGCCTCGAGGGTCCCGGGTACGATATACGTGTCGGGGTCTAGCCAGGAGGGCCCGTGCTTCGCGGACTCTACAACCCTTTGATAGTAGCTTTCATCGTGAACCTCTAGGAATGCCTCCACCCTCCCCTCGCAGGGCTCGACTAGCTCGCCGACACGAGCCTTCCCGACACCCTCCAGTGCAAGGCGTAGTCTTTCGGGCCTCTCCGGGTGGTAGACTCCCTCTGGAGGCTCGTGTAGGAGGAACTTGTCCGAGTAGAACACCTTCACCCGCCACACCCCGGGTAGGGGTCGGTGATGCGGGGCTTAATCATCGCCCCGCCTTGGGGCTCGCTATTCGGGATTCCTCCGCATCCCCCCATGAGGCTGGGAGGGCTACGTGTATATATCGTAGCCGTTCCCGTTCTTTGGCTCCCTCTCACCGTACTTCGATATTAGAGCGTTGCACAGCATGATGTTCTCGGCTATCTCTATAACCCTCGCAATGTCTATCGTCCTAGCCAGGAGGTAGGCGAATGCTGGGGATGCGTCCCTTACAACGTCGGCTATTCCGCCCTCGAGGCCTAGTATTTCGCTGACCTTCTCATAGGACTCCTCAGCCTTCTTCACACTGGGCGGCTCTAGGCTGAGTATCACTGTGGAGAGGGCCACCTCGAGAACTTGGAGTATGAATGATAGCCTCTCCCTCTCCTCGTCGCTCATCATTTCAACCATGTCTATGAGGTCTAACCCAAACTTGTATATCGACTCGGCTACGAGGCCTACCAGGTTCGCGGCCGCGATTAGATAGCGGTTCTGCCTCTCCTCAACGTCTCCCACCGCCTTGCTGCTATTTGCCACCCTTAGGAGCTTGAAGCTGAGCCGCTCTAGTGCTGCATGCTCTCGTTCAAGGTCTTCTCTGGTGAGGTTCACCCTCCCCTGGAGTAGGCCGGAGAGCCTCGAGAGGACTCTTGAGACGCTCCTACCATACGTGACGAGTAGGTCTTCAAGCCTTCCCTCCTTAGTGCCAAGGTCGACCGACATCATTTTGGGAGACGTCTTCCAAACCTCGGTCTCCGGGAGCTTCTCGATAGTCCTGTGCATCCTCTCCTCAAACTCCTGCTTAATGTTCTTGGACGAGTAGAATGTTACCTTGTCGAAGCCGAAGGAGTAGGCGCAGAGGAGTATCCTGCCAGCGTGTCTCTCCACGCCTATATGATTGAGGCTGAAATACAGGTTAGTCTCGAGGGGGACGCCGTCGGGTATTATAACAAGCTTGTCCCCCTCATCATATATGGATACGGCGTCGCCGACTCTAACCTTGTGCCTTTTAGCCCAATCCTTTGGAAGGGTTACTATGAGGGAGGAGGCTCCCAGCCTCTGAATCTTCCTCCTAAGGGGGGAGCCGTTCGAGGCTCTGGGCATAACGACCACCTACATTTATCTGTCCATGAGAATCTATGGGTTAGCCCCCTTATAACTCTACTTGACTACTTAAACTCCTTATGAGTGGATGCATATACGCTGTAATGTAACTTTCATACACAAGTATCAGTTTAAACACATTATTATAACCTGTAAATGTGTTGGTTGGAGCCCTGCTATTCCGTCGTTCATGATTCGACGACCGAGAGACATATAAACCCTTGACGACTATCCTATCTACGCGAGAGGCTCCAGTATGGGGTGATAAGCGATGAGCCTGGAGGGCAGGACATACAAGCTAGTGCTGAAGAAGACTGCGAGGGGTCCCGTGATACAGTTCAGGAGCGCTACTCCCGAGACGCGCGAGGCCACCCTGATAAGGATGGGCGGCAAGATGGCCGAGGAGATATTCAACAAGATGGTGGAAGTGCTGAAGAAGTACGACTATGTAACCGAGGAGGGCGGCGACGAGAAGAGGTACAAGTACTATAGGCTGAAGCCCGAGATCGGCCCCGTAGTCGGCGGCTACCTGGTGCTAGTGAGGAGGAGCAGGAGGCCGGAGCAGTGGATACCCTACTTCGAAGGCTTCATAAAGGAGGACCCGTATAAGGGTGCCCACGCCCTGCTAAGCCACGCCCTAGCCGCCGGCATAGAGCTGAGTAAGAACTACCCGCCGCCGGAGAGGGTTAGGATGCAGCTACACCCCAAGGTGCTAGACAGTATAAGCGCCGGCTTCAAGGTAATAGTTAAGAAGCTCTGGGGCGTCAAGGGCAAGTAGCCCCAGCATTTTCCAACACCTTCACTATCTCCCACCTACAGTTTTCTCTGGGGAAAACCAGTATCCCCTGCTCCCCTGCTAGTATCTCAGCGTTCCCTTCAAGTAGGCATGCCGCCACTATTAGGGCTGCGATAGCGTCTACCACGTGCCTCGAGCCTGTTCTCGAGTAGTATTTTCTCCTGTCGAGGCCTAGTAGAGTGAAGACCGTATAGGGGTGGGTCTCCAACACGAGCATCCCGGCCTCCCAGGCTAGCATGCCTATAGAGTACCCTATGGCTGCTAGCCTCCGCATTCCAGGATTCCCGCCTGGGAGCAGTCGTGCCTTGTACCGCTTCACGGCTAGGCGTTCCACATCCCTGAGCCCCCTGTACGGCGGGTGTACTGGAGCGTCTACACCTATGATTCTGGACCCGGCCACACGCCGGAGCGCCTCGTAGAGGCTTGCCTCCCCGCACTCGGCGACCTCCCACCTGTTGGAGTTCAGCTCCGCTATAGCGTAGCCTGTCGGACTCCTACCGGCTCCAGGGTCTAGGCCTGCGACCCTAGCAGGGCGTATGCTATGATCGGGAGGACTATCGTGGCGTCGGCGTATACCACTGTTTTCTTCGCCTCTGGCTTCACTTTCCCCCAAGATATCGCCTCCCTGGGCCTGGCGCCGCTTAGGCTGCCGTCATACTCTACCGCCGTAGTTATGTATACTACGTAGTCTAGGCCTCCCCTAAACTGGCTCCACCATATTGCGTGGTGCTTGCTGATTCCACCACCTATGAGTAGGCCGGTGGCGTACCCTTTAGACGTGAAGAATATGTCTGAAAGCTCCTTCATGTCTCCATAGTAGTCTATCTTAACCCCAGAGCCTCGCTGGGCTTCCATGAAGAGCGCCGTACCGAAGGCACCGTCGGGCCAGCCTGGCACGAATATCCGGGACCCGGCCTTCCAGGCTGCCCTAAGTATGCTGTTCTCGTCGCTTATCATGCTTCCCGCCTTCCATAGCAGCTTGTAGAGGGGCCACTCCCTAGACTCTTTGGAGGCCTCCTCTACCAGTCTCCTAACGAACCCTTCCACTTTAGGGCCATAGTTTTCTACCGGTATGAACACGTTGCCCAGCCTATGTATGTTCTTCTCGGCCAGAACCCTATCGTCGGCCTCGAAAAAGCCCTTGTAGTATATGCCTCCCTCAGCCCTCGCAATGTCATGGTCTAGGGTCCCAGCAGTGGTGAATATCACGTTGAATAGCCCCGATTCTACCAGCTGGGCAATAATACCCCTAAGGCCAGTCGCCACAATGTTGGCTGTAAACGTGAGTATCCTCAACTCGCTCTTAGCCAGCCCCTCTCTGAGTATGCTGATCGCCTCGTAGAGATGGCCCGCCATGAAACCGTGGATGTCCCTGTAGAGCTCGATGAGATCGTCTAGGCTCATCCCTCTAGCGACTCTAGCATCCCTTACAGGCTCCATATCCACGGCATACACCGGTTTACAAACGGCGGGGGGCGCCTCCTGGTTTTAAGCTGGTGGCCTTTGAAAGAGAGATCCCCTTCAACGTTGTAACAACTCTAGCTGAGGTGGACCCCAGTGAGGGCAAAGTCGAGGAAGGGGCTCTCACCCCTAGTCGCGACCGTGCTACTGATAAGCGCCACGGTGATAGGAGGGATGCTAGTCTATCAGTACTTCCAGAGCAGTGTCGCCAAGGCTCAGGGGATGGGCGGCGGTCTACTAGTGACGGCGAGGGCTGAAGTGGTAAGCGACAACCTATCTCTAGTCAAAGTCGCAATAGTAAACGGGGAAAACGACGTTGCAGTGATCAACGCTTCCCAGATAATATTCATTGACGAGAAAGGGGCCAGGGTAGACCCTATACAGGCTGAAGGGACGAGCATAGGGAAGATAGTAACACTGCAGCCGGGAGAGAAGGACGTGCTAATATTCGCGTTCAACAGGACCCCAGCGGCCGTGATAGTGAAGTACAGCGTCGGCGGCGAGACATACACTTCAGACCCCGTCACTATCACGAAGTAACCCTCAATACTCTTGGGGGGAGCCTCTGTTGCCACCCAGTTTTATTTCAAAGCTTAGAAGGAGTACCAGGCAGCCTAGCAGTGTTGAACTTCCACAGCCGGCCTCCGAGCCTAGCCTGGGAGTTGAGCTGGAAAACGTCATAGCACACTACACGCATAGGGGGGTCTCATACTACCTCTACACTGGCAGCGATGGAGTGCTGAGGCTCCGGTTCGTGGAGCCGCCAGAACCGGAGGGAGAGAGGCTGGAGAGACTCGTGGCAGGCCTAGAAGAGCCTGCCACATCAGCGGAAGCCTACCATGTCGAGAAGGCTAGGAGCGGCTACGGTAAACTATATCCCTTGATAATCGATCCCCACGTTGAGGAGATAGCCGTCGACGGCCCTGGTGAGAGGGTTTCGGTTATACACGCGTTCCAGCCGGGCTTCTGGATAGACGTGGACCTTACCCTTCGAGAGGATGAGGTTGACGGTCTAGCCATACAGCTGGCCAGGAAGGCTGGGCGGCTGCTAAGCCTAGCGACTCCAATAGCGGAAGGCTTGACCGTTGAAGGCCATAGGATAGCCGTTACCCTTGGCCGGGAGGTCACCCGGTTCGGGAGCACGATAGTGCTTAGGAAGTTCCCTGAGAAGCCTATCACGATAGGGGACCTCATAGCCTCTAGAGTGTTGAGCCCGCTGGCCGCCGCCTACCTATGGATGCTGGTAGAGTCAAGAGGGTTCATAATGATACTGGGAACCATGGGTGCCGGAAAGACAACGCTCCTGCAGGCCCTGGCAAACCTAATACCTCCCCACCATAGGATTGTCACTATAGAGGACACGCCGGAGATCAGGCTCTACCACCGCCACTGGGACTCGCTTGTTACACGCCCCAGGATTCCAGGCGAGGAGATAGAGGAGGTTGACCTGGAGGACCTCCTACGGTTTGCCCTGCGTAGGAGGGCCGACCATATTATAGTAGGCGAGGTTAGAGGGAGGGAGGCTAGGCTCCTAGCTCAAGCCGCGGCGAGCGGGCATGGCAGCATTACAACCTTCCACGCCGACAGCCCGGAGGCCGCGCTTCTAAGGCTGAGGCTAGAGCCCATCAACCTCCCACCCCTATTCATGCGCATGATAACGGCCTTCGTGACAATACGCCGCATCCCCGTGGCTAGAGGGTCCCCTATTAGGCGCGTTTTCCAGATAACCGAGATTGTAGACGATGAGCTTGTAGACGTTTTCAAATGGCGGATGGAAATGGACAAGCTCGAACCTTCCAGTGTCGAGGAGGTTGTAGAGCGGAGCGTTAGGGTCAGGGAGGCTTGGGAGAGGCTTGGAATGCCGGGCGGGAGCGTGGAGGTTGAGCTTGAGAGGAGGGCGAGGTTCCTGGAGGAGAGGCTCAACCTCCCTCCCGAGACGTTCGCGGCGAGCATAGCAAAATTCTACACGGGTGGGTAAGAATGGCGAGCGAGGCATTGTCTACTGCCTGGGCTCGCGTATCGTCCATGATATCCATGGTTGCTGGCGAGGCCTACGAGGCGGCCTACGAGATAGTTCACATCCGGCTATACCCGCCGTCGACGGCTAGGAGGCTTGTCTCGACTGTGAGGCTTCTGCTAGTCGCGTCGCTGGCCGCCAGCATAGTGTCGGCGCCGCTCATGGTTGTAGACGGGGTGGCCGCCATGCTCGCTGCCGTGGCTTCGCTCGCCCTCCTGGCCTCCGCGTATCTGGCGCCATGGATTGTTAGGCTGGCGGTGGGCATGGGCGTAGACAGGGAGGTGCCGGCGCTGCTGGCGTATTCTCTACCATACGCTAGCAGCGCCAGGTACCTGGTGGACGTTCTCGTCAACCTGCCTAGGCGTAGGTTTCGGTGGACTAGATATGAGGCTGAGAGGCTCTCATACCTCTTAGACCTCGGCTATGACCCCCTCCAAGCCCTCGACGAGATAGCATCCACCACACCTTCAAAGAAGCTGAGGCAGGTGCTTAGAGACTACCTCCACGCGCAGAAGCTAGGGGCTCCGAAGAGTGCCGTTACACTACGCCTAGTCGAGTGGGCTATGAGCGAGGTTAGGGGGGCCTGGAGGTCATACTCAGAGCTGGGCAGGGGGCTGGTGGAGGCTGTAACTGCAGCCATAATAGCAGGGGTAGCCATGGCGCCCCTGGCTTTAATGGCGGGTAACGTTAACGCATCACTATACGCTTTGCCCATGATAGCGTCTCCCGCGGTTGCCGTGCTACTGCTGGCGGTTAGGCCAGAGATAGGCGACTATAGGGGGAGCATGCTCCCGGCCACGATAGGCCTGGTAGCAGTCCTCGCCTCCGCCGGTCTAGGCCTAATCTTGGGCTGGAGGGTCGAGGCAGGCCTCCTCGCCGCCCTCTCCCTGGTGGTTGAGGCCCTCTCGCTACGGGAGGCTAGGAGGGAGAGGGAGGCTTTCAACGCGTTCCGAGAGGCCGTGGAGGAGGCCAGGTATGGGGTTAGGCTTGAGGAGGCGCTGTCGAGGGCTGGAAGGGTTGCTGGAGGCGTTGCGGCCGCCATAGTTGACGCGGTTAGAGTTGCAGGGAGGATAGGTGTAGGGGAGGCTTTGGGGAACCTTCTCCGAGTCGTCGAGGAGGCGAGAGCGTCTAGGGCGGGCCTGGCGGCTCCCGCTCTCATACTCGCCACACTGGCGGCCGCGGCGCCGGCGGTTTCAGTATACATGCTGGCCTCGATAGCTGGAATGTCTGGCTCAGAGTTCCTAGCAGGGGACCCTAGGAGCCTGGCGGAGGCGGCCAGGCTGATAACGGCATTGTCCCCTCTAGCCCCTCTTCCAGCATCTGTCCTCGGGAGGGGGTGGAGGCCCTCCCTCCTGCCAAGCCTCGCCGCACTCGCCGCCTCCCAGGCCGTGCTCGCGGTTAAGCTATCTCCCTAGCCGCCCGAGCCTCATAGTATGTTGCCCTGCCATAGCTGTCCACTACAGCTATGACTGGCTCGTGGCCGTCGGCGGCCGCTAGCCTGCTCCACTCAAATATCTCTGAGAGTCTAACCCTCCTACCCTCGCTTAACACTAGAATCTCCACCCTCCTAGAAGGCGTGTAGGCGACTATCAGGGTCCTCCTCCTAACCCCCCTCCTAACCCTACGCCCTCTCCTCCTTAGATCGTAGTATACTAGGAACAGGTCTAGGTCTCCAAGGATGTCTTTGGCAACCCTTAAGGCCGCCCTCCATCCGGTCTCGCCGTCTATTGCTACCTTACCCTTGACAGCCTGGTAGGCGGCTTCGAGAGGGTCTATGATATTGCCGGAGAGGCTGCCGTGCTCCTCCATGAGCCTGCACGTCCTCTCTTCAAGGCACTTCCTCACCACTATAGAGTCGCCGTCAACCGCTGCAATCACGTGGGGGCCCTCACCCATACCCTGCACCGCGAGGGCGAGTGTACGCTCAGCTTATATCCCGAACACCGCCGGTATTGGAGTGCCCGGTGGATAGAGGTTGGCCCTGCCAGAGGGATATGCTGAGAGGCTAGTTGAGAGGCTCCGGGAGGAAGCCTCGAAGCTACACGCCGAGAAGAGGGGTAGGATAGAGACAGTCCACGCGGATGCGGTTAGAAGGCTTGAAGCCGAGTATGAGGCTGCAGTCAAGAGGTTCGCCGAGAAGGTTAGAGGCTAGAGGTCTGTCTTCTCCAGCAAGTACCAGGACAATAGTGACAAGCCTATACTCCACGCCAACACTGACACGGTGAGATGTGGGGCAAACTTGCCTAGTTCCACATTAACCATCACAGTCTCCACAACACCCTTAGCAGTATGTACGGGTACGGGAATTGTGAGGGTTATGTCGTGTATCCTTGCGTAGATTAGGGATGGCCAGTCGGAGCCCGTGCTGAATGGCAGGGCTGAGCCCACGAGGTAGGTGGCTTCAGCTGCCCTGGCCGGGTCTCCCGCGACTATCGACTCGTATACTACTATAACACCGGCGACTATGGCGACGGCGAAGTAGGCTATGACGCCCAGGATTATGCCTAGTACAGCCCTCCTAGTCTTGAGGCCCACGATTGCCGCGAGCAGCGCTAAGGGCAGTGAGCCCAAGCCGATGAGCGGGGATAGGGCAGCAGCCTCCACAAGCCCCTCCTGCCTTCCCGCTAGGATCCAGGCTGCCGCGTAGGTGGCGATACCCGCTACCAGGAAGGATAAAGCCAGCGTCACCGCTAGGGCCGCCACCTTTCCGGCAACGTATTCCCTGCGGGAGAGGTCCCTGGACAGGAGGAGGGACGCTGTGCCATCCTCAATGTCGGAGGCGAACAGGTCTCCCCCGAATAGTGTCGCTATGAGCCAGCTCCATGAGGCAAGGCTTACAGCGCTGATCACGCCAATGCTAGCCGATGCTATAGCAGCGTTGGGGTCGAAGCCGAGTATTCCAGCCCACAGCCTCTCGGGCTCTTCGACGCTCGGCCTACCCGCAATCCCCCTGACGATGAGAGCTGCCACCAGGGGGAGTAGCATGAGTGCTACTACAAGGTATATGCTCCTCTTCCTAGCCTCCCGTCTAAACTCGAAACCCGCGACAACAAGTATCTTATCGAGCCTCAAACCCACCACCCACTAGGCGCAGGTACGCCTCCTCGAGACTAGCCCGCCTGAACTCGAAACTCTCTATATCAACGCCAGCAGAGCGGAGGGTTTCTATGACTTCTGACGCCTCCCTGTCACCATCTACCTCGACCCGCAGAGTGCCGGCCAGCACCTCTACCCTCAGGCCGGCCTTCTCGAGTATCTTAGCCGCCTCGCCCGGCGCTGGGGTTTTCACTACAACGTAAGCTTTTGACCCAACCTTCTCAGCCAACTCTCCCAGGGTCCCGCTGAAAACAACTCTTCCCCGAGCGATTATCACTACCCTATCTATTATATCCTGCAGCTCCCTTAGAATGTGGCTGCTAACCAGGATGCCCGCCCCGTCCCTGGCAAGCCTGAAAATCAGGTTCCGGAACCAGGCCACCCACTCTGGGTCAATGCCTGTGAACGGCTCGTCTAGCAGGTAGTAGCGTCTCTCCACTACCAGCGCCTGGGCTACCATAACCCTCTTCCTCTGGCCCTTACTGAGTGTTGACAGCCTCCTGGAGCACAGGTCTTCCAGGCCGACCCTTCCCAGGGCATCCCTGGCAGCCCTCCCAGCTTCCACGGCCGATAGTCCGTCAAGCCTGGCTGCGGCTTCGAGGATCTCGCAGACACTTGCCCACCTCGGACCCATGGGAGTCTCCGGGACGTATCCCAGTAGCCTTCTAACACTCGCATCCCTTAGAGGGTCCCTGCCGTCGACGCTTATCTTTCCAGAATCCGGCCTCACGAGGCCAACTATACTCTTAATCGTAGAGGTCTTCCCGGCCCCGTTAGGTCCTACGAGGCCAACTATCTCTCCTTCGCCGACAGTGAATGTTACACCCGCGAGTGCTTTAATGTATCCATAGCGCTTGACTAGCCCCTCCACTTCTATCATAACCGTTGCCCTCTCGCCCGCCGTTCCTCCTCGTCAGCCTATTCAAGATATATAATGCTATGGCATGGTCGAATATACTCGTACCTACACTCTTATAGACTCTGATCTCTCCCCACTTGCACTGTTTCCTGCCGCGAAGCAGTTCCGACAACTCAATAATATCCTTGAACTTCGAGACGTCGTCTGACTCCTCTAAAGCCTGCATGGTGTCGACTATCGCACACCTGCCCCTTTCAGCAACTTTGTCGTCTAGCTCTCTAACAGGCCTTGGAGCCCCGACGCTCGCCACTATCGCACCCTCGCGGAGGAGGGACCCCTTGACGACCGGAGTCTTACTGTTAGTTGCCGCTATCACTATGTCTGAATTTGACAGAAGCTCCTCTAGCGAAACCACCTTCGCCTCTGTGAGTCTCGACGCTAGCGCCTCCGCCTTTGCTAGAGTCCTGCTATACACTAGGATCTCGGCCGGGGCGAGGAGCCTGTCTACCACTAGTGCATGGTAGGTGGCCTGGACGCCGGCGCCTATTATTCCTACCACGGAGCCTCTGGAGGCTCCCATGGCCTGCAGGGCAACTGCCGTCGCCGCCGCAGTCCTCCAGCCGGTGGCCGCCGTGGCGTCCATTAGGAGTACCGGCTCCCCGTCCTCAGCCCTGAAAGCCACTAGCACAGCCCTAACAAGTGGAAGGCCCCTCTTTGCGTTCTCCGGGTATACGCCGACCAGCTTGGTAGTGAAGTAGCCGTGGCCGGCCGCTATCATTGAGGCGTACCAGGAGCCCTCGTATTCTAGGCTGACCCTCCTCCCGCCCTCCACGCCGTCAACTATGATCGTCCTCATATGGTCTACTAGCTCCTCGACGTTAACTAGTCTGTTCACGTCTGAGTCGTCCAGTATGTACTTGAACAAGACCGTCTCACACCCTTATGCCCGGCGGTGTGCCCTCAACTAGTCTAGGGGGTATAAGTTAAGGTAATGCCCGCACGCCTAGACTCTATTAATAAACGGGACCCGCACGGTGGGCTTGCATCAGGGTGTGGGGCTTGAAATTCGAAGTTGGGATGGACAGGGGCCTCTACCTGGCAATTGCTGGGGTAATCTTAATGGTCGCCGCCAGCATATACGTTAACGTCGGCAGTGCCACCGTGTCTGAGGTTGTTGTCGACTCCTCGTTCTCGCTCCAGCCTGGCTCCGCGGTCCAATTCCAGGTAAACGCCGGGTCGGGCGGCGAGCTGATCCTAAGGCTGGTGGGTCCCTCTGACAGGGAGATCGTCGTGTCCCTCCGCTCGTCCGATGGTACAAAGATATTCGAGGACACGGTCTCCGGCGTTTATACTACGCAGATACCACTCCCGCAGGGGGGAGCGCCTTACAAGCTCCTCATATACTACCATGTTGGAGGGGGACCCTATGAGGGGGCCATCGTGGCAGTTGCAACCTACAGTGAGCCGGTCTACCAGTCTACTGCAGCCTGTACCCCTCTACTTGCCGCCACCGTGGGGGCGCTGCTAGCCGGCATTGGAATAGGGTCGCGTGCGTCAACCATTATCGGTGTTGGTGAAAGTGGAAAAGCCCCCGCCAACACCGGGGAGTCATAGGGGGTAGCATGACTGGTGGAAGGATAGAATATGTCTACACCGACAAGGCTCCAAAGCCTGTAGGCCCATACAGCCAGGCAGTTAAGGCTGGCTGCTTCGTATTCGTAGCCGGCCAGATCCCCTTGGACCCGTCTACAGGGAAGCTTGTCGAGGATTTCGAGGAAGCCGCTAGGAGGGCGCTGGAAAACGTGAAAGCTATACTCGAGGCGGCGGGAGCCACGCTGGGCGACGTGGTGAAGGTTACGGTATACATTCGAGACATATCGCGCTTCCAAGACTTCAACCGGGTATACTCGGAGTTCTTCCGCGACTCCAAGCCCGCCAGGGCTGTCGTGGAAGTCTCCAACCTACCCCTCAACGCGCCCTTGGAGATAGAGGCAATAGCATACACGTGCTAGCCTAGAGGGACCCGCGGTTGACGCTGTCCGGCCTTGAAGCGGCCAGGGAGGTATACAGGCGTAGCAGGGAGGCTCTCGAAGTCATAAGACCCTACATTCACAAGACCCCAGTGGAAAAGAGTGCGACATTCTCAAGGATCTCAGGACGCACTGTCTACCTTAAGTACGAAAACCTCCAGAAGACTGGAGCGTTCAAGGCCAGAGGCGCACTATACAAGGTGTACAAGGTTAAGGACGAGTACCCCGGCCTGGTCGCAGCTAGCGCCGGCAACCATGCTCAGGGCGTTGCGTATGCAGGGAGAATATTCGGGCTTCCAACGATAATAGTAATGCCCGAGGGTGCTAGCATCTCGAAGATAGAGGCTACCAAGGGGTACGGTGCGAGGGTAATCCTAGCAGGCAGGGTGTTCGACGAGACGCTAGCAGTTGCCAGGAAGATAGCTGAGGAAAAAGGCTACGCCCTCATACACGCGTTCGACGACCTCGACATAATGGCTGGACAGGCAACTATAGCGTGGGAGCTGCTAGAACAGGTAGACGAGATAGACGTGGTAGCTGTACCCGTTGGAGGCGGCGGCCTCATATCCGGCATAGCATCCGTCTTCACCCACGAGAGGCCCCAAACCAGGATAGTAGCCGTCGAACCTGCGGCCGCCCCTAAGACCCTCGAATCCTTCAGGGCAGGCCGCCGGGTGAAGATAGAGCCAAAGCCGACTATAGCTGACGGGCTCGTGGTAAAACAGCTGGGAGCCCTCACGTGGAGCATAATACGGGAGACGGTCTCCGGCGTAGTAACAGTTGATGAGGACGAGATAGCCCACGCAATATACATGCTCCTCGAGAGAGGTAAGGTTCTAGCCGAGGGAGCCGGGGCGGCGGCTCCAGCGGCGATATTGCACGGTAAAATCCCCTACGAGGGGGCAACTGTTGGGATAGTGAGCGGCGGCAACATAGACCTAACCCACATCTACAGGATAATCCTGAGAGGCCTATCTAGAGAGGGTAGGCTAGCCAGGATAACAGGCTATGTGCCCGACGCTCCAGGACAGTTGAGGAATATACTCGACATAATAGCGTCTAGGAGGGGGAACGTAATCGGAATATTCCACGACCGAACGGGCAGTAAGATACCGGCGTGGCACGCTTTAGTCTCGATAACATTCGAGGCTCCAGGACGCCAGGCGGTGGAGGAGATCCTAAGGATGCTGAGAGAGGCGGGATACGAGTTCTGGCGCGACGAATACTAGGCTCCCAATACATACTCTGCTCGATAAACCCTCCGTTTCCCACCCCTTCAGGGTGGCATAGTGGCGAGCAGGGAGATAGAGGAGATACTAGAGAAGCTGAAGGAGAAGATCATACTGGAGACCCTATCGTCTAGGAGCGGATGTTGTAAAACCAAGCCCTCCGGGAGACCCGTTGAGGTGAGGAGTCTACGGGAACTTCAAGAGCTTGAGCGCGGGTGTAGAGTATTATTCATCATGTTCTATAGCCCAACCTGCCCCTACTGCCGGGCCTTCGCCCCGCTATTTGCAGAGGCCGCAGGCATCTATGGCGATAAGGCCGCCTTCGCGAGGGTTAACGTCTACGAGCTGCCCGAGGCCGCCGCCATGTATGGCGTCATGGGTGTTCCCACTACGATTGCTGTAGTCGACGGTAGGCCGGTGTTTAGGCTTGTCGGGCTCGTCGACCCGGAGACTTTCGAGGAGGCGATTTTGAGGGCTTTAGAGAGGGCGGGTTGCCCTACCGCCTTACAGCCCGCTTGAACTCCTCCGCTATCCCCATTTTGGTCTCGCTGAATATGATCTTATCCATCTCCTGGAGGTTCCTCGATATTACGGGCTCGAACTCCATCTTTGACAGTATGTCCTTCTCCAGGTCTACGCCGGGTGCGATCTCTACAAGCTCTAGCCTCCCCTGCCTAAGTCGGAAGACGGCCCTTTCAGTGATGTAGAGGTGTTCCCTGCCCTCCCTTTCAGCCCAGCATGGACAGTAGAGGACCTTGTATACTTTCCTCACAAACTTTGTGATGTCGCCATCCTTCACTATTTCGAGGCCTTTGCTTGTCACTCGTATCTCCTGCTTCCCCGCGCGGAAGTGGCCTGCGAAGTATATTCGAGGGGCTCCCGTGCTTATGCATGGGAATCCTCCAGGCCCCGTTACTCTGCCTGGGAGTACGCTGGCGTTGACGTTGCCCTTCTCATCTACCTGGAGGAAGCCTAGGCTTGCCGCGTCTATTATCCCTCCCTCGTAGAATACGAACTGCTCGCTCATCGGGATTATCGCTCGCGGGCTGATTGCCACTCCGAAGTCGGGGCCGGTTAGGGGTATGCCTCCCCAGGGTCCCGACTCTACGGTAGATACTATCATTTCCCCGACGCCCTCTTCGTAAGCTATTGTGCTGACTAGGCTTGGTATGCCGACTCCAAGGTTGACTATCGTATAGCCTCCGTTCTCCACGGCTATTTTGAGCATTTCAAGGAGGACTCGGCGTGCTATCACCTTCCGGGTCGAGAGCGGGATCGACTTGACCTCCACATACTCTATGGGGACCATTACTTGTCCGCTGACCCTAGGGTCGTACTGGAAGCTGGCGCTCTGCCAGTGCCTCTCCGGGGGCGCCCTCACGATATAGTCTACGATGGGTCCCGGGACCACCACCTTCTTCGGCTCAATAGTACCCGCTCTCACAGGATATAGTATCTGTGCTATGACTAGCCCCTTCTTCCCCTTAGCCTTGGCGGACTGTGCAATTGAGAGTATGGGGCCTATGATACCCTCCTCGTCGAGGCTGATGTTACCGAGCTCGTCGGCCCTACTCCCACGTATTAGGGCAACATCGGGCTGGGGAGCCTGGTAGAACAGGTACTCCTGGCCTTCGAACTCAACTAGCTCTACCTTGGCGGTCCTCTTCTCCCTTGCTAGATCGTTGACTGCGCCCCCGTCCATTCTGGGGTCGAGGAAAGTCCCAACCCCCACCCTCGACAGGGTGCCCGGCTTCCCCGAGGCTATGTCTCTAAACCAGCTTGTCAACACGCATATGGGCCAGGTGTATGCCTCGAACATGTTCCTCTCAGCCATCTTTTGGAGCCAGCGGCTCCACCCATAGTATGCTACAAGCACGCCCCGTATCAGCTCCTGCGACTCTCCATAGTCCTTGTAGAGCCTCTCGGCCAGCCAGTCCAGCCCCCTACCCGGGGTTCCCGGGAACGTGTCGGATACTATGAAGAGGTTCTTCGGGGCGCCCGTGGCCTTGTAGAGCTGGTACAGCCCCTGTATGAGGTATTCGGGTGTTAGGGGCATGTTAAACCCCGAGATCGCCACTACAGCGCCGTTTGGAATCCTGCTGAGTACGTCCCAGGCTTCAGCGAACTTTTTCTCCGCCCTTGGAAGCAAGAGTGTCCTCACCCTTCCTCCGGCGGGGTTTCGAGTGGTGTGGTGGAATAAGTTTTCCGCTATCCTCAGCTATCCTAACATGTTTTCATGTTAGAATCTGGACTTTGATACGACCATGCCTTGATCGGAAAACTTTTAAGCTGGATCCCCCTATGGTGGGAGCAAGATGAGAATGTAGAGGTGGGTGATAGTTTGGCGAGAGCATGGATACTCGCAGTTGCCCTTGCCGCGGCCCTGCTGGCTGCCCCGGCGCTAGTAGCAGTATCCTCGGCGGCCCAGAGCCAGGCTAATATCGGCGTTGAGCTGATAGGCTTCGAGGAGACCGCTAAAATCCTCGAGACCGCCTCCGGCTATCCCGACCTTGCCAAAATCCCATGGTTCGGGAGCGACGGTTCAGCCCTCAGCCAGGCTGTGATAGAGAATCCTGCCGCAGCCCAGTTTGCTGATGAAGTCAACTGGGCCAACACTATAGCATTCTTCGTCAACGACAAGGCTGTTAAGGTCTACTGTGAGCTTAAGAACAAGCTGGGCTACACGCCAGACCCCTACAGCCTAATAGCCTACGACGCCCTCTACGTTCTAGCCCTCGCAATCGCCCAGGCGGGACCCGACAATGTAGACGCTGTGGCCAAGGCTGTGGAAGACGTTGTTAAGAACTACGACGGTGTAAGCGGTAAGATCGTCCTAGACGAGTACGGAGACAGGGTAGCCACAGACTATGGAGTGTTCGAGGTTGTAAAGCAGGGAGACAAGTACACTTGGACCCTCAAGAAGATATGGCACTTCCAGA
>CAYRZG010000006.1:0-26351 GCA_964428695.1 uncultured Desulfurococcales archaeon | reverse complement strand
CCCTTTATACGTAGAATATCGACACATAGTGGGTGAGAGCGGTAGTTATAGTAGGTGGTGGGATATGAGAAAGAGAATAATAATGATGATGGCGGCTCTAGCAGTATCGATAGCAGTAGCGAATGCGGCAGTATTCGTATACTACCCGGTAGGCGTCACCGCTATACCGCAGAAGCCAGACGTAGTATTCGCTCCGGGCACTAACGCCGGCAACACAGATCTAGGAGGCAACACTATAACGGTAAACATCGGTGTAAACGCCACTAATGCAACAATAGTAGTGCACCCAACCCTCGAGTACACGTACTACTACGACATACTAGTAGTTAAGAACAACGGCACTCAAGCGTATTATGTGAACTTCTACGTGTCTGACGCCAACTACACGGCGGCCGGGTTTACAAACGCATACCTGGTCGTAGACGGCGTAAAGTACCCTATAGTAGCAGGCCAGCTAGTGCTAGCTAACAACCTGCAGCTTGCCGCTGGAGCAAACATTACGATAGGAATACTATTCTACGCTCCCGATGATGCAAAATTCAATGGCAACGCAGCAATTAGCCTGAACCTAGTCTACAGCCCAGTCAACGAGACAGCGCCAAACCTACCCTAGCCTAGCATAGGTGCAGGAGGGTGACAGCCGCATCTAGGATGAAACCCAGCATGTTTTCCGCGGCTGTCACCCTCCTCCTAATACTATCTTTAAAAACTCTCGCCTCAGTCTTTATATATTATAATATTTCTCTTTTAGCTTCTCCAGTTAGTCCTTTAGTCAAGCTCGGAACATCAAATGACCCGAGCTATGTTAGCGTGTCACTAGGAGTCAATAGGACGAATGCTAGCATAGTTGTGAACGCCAGCTCTACTACGAACTACACCATTGGGCTTGAGTACAGGGCCGCTGTCTACTGGAGTAGCTTCGACACCGACCCCTTCGCCTCGGGAGAAATTTACGTGAAGAATCCCGACACAGCCTGCAATTGGAGCTGGGACCCTAACGGCTACATTAGCGTCTCAGCGACGGGTACAGCGGCTAGTGAGGGCGGCGAGTGTATAGTGCTGGTCAACCGGACTGTCGATGCTAGCCAGCATGTGTACATTAACTATGTGTTCAGGATTAACGGTGGCGACGGCTACGTTGACACAATATTTTATGGCGACCCTAATGTTTCGCCGGGAGAGTTCTATACTGTAGGAGTTAATGCTACATATTTCATTTTTGGTTATTACAGGGCTAGCGCTACAGCATGGTATTATAATGGGGCCAACTGGGTCTTTCTCAATACTACTAGGCTGAGCTTAATACGTGGGGGAGTATGGTATGATCTCACGAGCTATCGAGACGATATTACAGGGCTGCTCACGCTAGAGAGTGGGGCTCAGAATAGGATACTTACCGCGGTGGAGACGAGTGTTGACGTAAAGAGGGCTGGTGTAGGAGTCTACTACCTAGGGGGAGGTACGTTTAGCGTTGACTTCGACCTTCTACTGATAACCGTGGGGGCTCCACCCTACTATGTTAACGTGACAGGCCTCCAGCCGGGCTGGTATGTGAGAATACTAGACAGCAACGGGAACGTGTTGGCAAACGCTACGAGCAACGGTGATACTGTTAGCCTCGAGGCCTGGCAGTGGAAGTTCGCCAGGAATGCGACAATCGAAGTCTACACGGACCAGACGCTTACAACCCTAATTGCGAGGGCAACATTCGCCTGGATAGTTGGAGGCGACAGGTATAGGGTTTCTAACTCGACACTCCAGGTGTTCAATCTTTTCAACTATACGAGCCTAGACAGCTCGTATACTTACAGTACGGGTATGCGGCTAGTAAACTATACCATAGTATCGGGTAACTTCAGCAACATATCCCTGTGGGTTCAGGTTGCAGACTCAGTCTCGTCTAGGATCGAGATAGTTAACGGGACTCTAACGACTTCCAATGAGACTAGCCCCGTGCAGCTTCCCCCGCAGTATACGGGTTACGCCTACATTGCCGTATCCGCTGATCCCGGGAGTGAGGCAAGGCTGAAAGTAAGGCTATATTATGAGATAGGCGGTGTCAGAGTGGAGTACCCGGTCGAGGTAACTGTAAGGACGTAGGGATGCCTATGATCCAGGCTCTACGCAGGCTGGCCCTTGTAGCAATGCTACTGATAGTACTATATGTTCCCGGCTATCCGGGGAGAGTGCACGATCTAGGCCTGCCTGGAGGCTATGCAGTGGTCGCCGGGTCCCCTTGGGGGGACGGCTATCCTCTAGTAGTCTACGGTAGGAGTTCCAACCTCAGCGTTGGAGACCTGGTGGTATTCTGTGCTGGGGGCGGCTGTTATGCTGGAAGGGTAGCTGGCTTCAGCGCAGGCATGGTAACCGTTGAGGGTTGGGGTCCCACTCTGCCGGCGAGGATACCCTATAACTATGAGGGCCTCTACGAGATTATACTAGTATTGCCGGCGAGAGCATGGATACCCCTGCTCATACTATTGGCGGCGGGCGTATACGCGTCCCTCCGAGACGTACTAGGAGAGTGGTCGGTGGCCGCCGGCATACTGGCGGCAGCAGTCATAATACTATCATCTCTAACTCCCGCCCTGGCGACAACACAGCTCACCCCGCCCGACGCGGTCCTCCGAGGCTCCAAGGTTTCACCAGACTATAGTCTAGCATACCTGGAGATAGACTGGGACGGGCTGAGCGGCCTAAACGTTACATCATGCCGGGTATCCCCAGCGCTCAACTATAGCGTGGACGCTCCTGCAGCTATCACGTCCAAGGGGCTGATAGTAGGTATACCCGACCGCGCGTGGGAGAAGGCGGTAGAGTCTCAGGGTAAGAGGCTCGTATTCATAACCGTCGAGTGCCAGGTCTCCTTCGATAGCGGTGTCATAAACGTCTACGTGCCGATCTGGACAGTCTTCGGCTGGCCAAACCTAACCGTGCAAGGGAGAATAGTGCTGCTCGAGAACCCACTGCCTGTTCCAGTGAACTACAGCCTCGACATCATAGTATACGTGAGGCCCCCGCCATCAACCCCCATAGTGTTGACCGAGTCCGGCACCCTGCCGGCTAGAGGCATGTACGTCGTATATGTCGGGGACAATTACGGGATAGTGGTGAACGGCCGTGTATATGCTCCGTGGGGGACGCGGCCGCTGGGAGCTGTGGGGGGCCAGGGTTAAGCGGTTAGCGCCCCCCACACTTTCCCTGGCTATAACCCTGCAAGCCCTGGCCGCCTTTTGGGCGGTTTGGGAGCCACTCTACATTATCCACGGGCCCGTGGAGGGAAAGGTCTACGCGCTAAGGGCGACCCTCACATACATGGGGGTAGAATGGATCCCCGGGCCACTAGCGTCCGCTCTGGCAGTGTACATGGTGGGCCTAGGGGTCCTAGCGGTAGGCTGGGCCTCCTCAGTAGCGGGCCTGGTGGTCGATGCACGCTACTCTCGCCTCGGCGGATACCTAGCCGTCATAGGCTTCTCCATTATACTAGGGGGCTACACGCTAGTAGGCTACGCCCTGCAACCCTTCCAGGAGCACCTGGTCTTCGAGACAAACTTCGGAGTAATAGACATGGGCGCATCCACGGTAGAGAGAGGGCCGCCGGCATATGTACTGGCACGTGTGAAAACTGTCTGGCCCCTACTGGCTTTGCTCACCCTAATATTAGCCGAGTTATCCATAGAAGACCACGGTGGATAGAGTGGCACTACTCGGAATAGTGGGTGGCCTGAGCCCATACTCTACTATACTATACTACAAGTTCATCGTAGAAGCCTATAGGAGGAGGGCCGGGAGGGACCCTAGACTCGCAATTTACAGTATCCCTGTACAGGAAATGTGCCAGTACATGAAGCGGGACGACTTGAAGGGAGCGTCGAGAGTGCTCGCCGAGGCGTTCGAAGCCCTTCGGCGGATGGGAGCGTCGACTGTAATACTTGCGGCAAACACTCCACACGCCGCGATACGCAAGTACCCTGCAGTCGCCGACGGCGTGGACTTCATAGATATTGTCGACCCCATAGCTAGGAGGCTTGAGGAGATGGGCGTCTCTAAGGTAGGCCTCCTGGCGACAGCCTCGACGCTCAGGCACAGGGTTTACCACGATATACTTGAGCCGCGTGGAATACAGGTTGTTGAGCCCCCTCCCCAGGTACAGGCCCAGATTGACGAGATGGTCGAGAGGATAGCCAACGGCCTCATGAGCGATGGGGACAAGCTCATACTAGCCCAGGCGGTTAACAGCCTCATAGCGAGGGGCGCCGAGGCAATAGTGTATGGCTGCACCGAGCTCTCACTCTACAAGGATAGGGTGCGGTTTAGGATACCAGTGCTCGACAGCCTGGAAGAGCATGTGAAGGCCGCCGTTGAAAGGTTGACGGGTGCAACGGATGCTTAGGCCACTCCGTATCGCTGTATTGAGGCTGGAGGGCCTCGAGAGGCTGCAGGCTGCAACCGAGGCCCTAGCGGCTAGGCTCTTGGAGGGCCGTCTCCAGGCCGGAATGGTCGTTGGCAGCACCATGGTTGATGGGGTCCTCTACGGCCTATATGAGGCGGGCTGGGGCCCCCGAGCCTACAGGAGGATAACCGGGGGGCCCAAGGCGTCACTGAGGCCAGACACCGTCTACGCGGGCATAGTCTATGCTTCGGAGTCGCTGGAAGAAACTGTGCAGGCTGCTGAGACTATAGTAGAGTGTCTCGGAGCCAAAAACTGGGGGGCAACACGAATGGGGCCTCGAAGACTGGCGGCGGGAATAATAGAGGTTGTCGGAGACTACTCTCCAGACCAGGCACTGGAGTGTACTAGGATAGCGCTGAGGAAGCCTAGACCTCAAACGCTAGACCAGTCAACCCTACCCATAGATAGGTTGTCGAAACCATACCTGCACCCCAAATGGCGCAACTACACGGGAGCGGACCCTCTCCCCTACAAAGGAGCCGCTAGAAAAGGGGACTATATGGTGAGGATAGGCCTATCCCTCTGGGAGGACACATTCATAGCCGACGCCAGGATAGACGGCGTGTTCAACGCCGCACCTCCAATGGAGCCGTTCTCAACCCTAGCAGGCATCACCGGCATGCCTGTCGGAGAACAGGCTCTCCTAGCCTTGGAGACAAGGTTCTCAGCGAAGATAGAGCTACACGGAATAACACCGGAGGACGTGGTAGAAGCATTTAGGAAAGCTATAGAGTCTAGACCACGAAAAGCGCCCTAGGGCTAACGACAACGACATCGCCATCCCTAAGCCTAGTGTCAAGCCCGTCTAGAAACTCAATCCTCCTACCATTAACGGCGATCTCAGCAGGCCATCTAACATTACCCGACTCATCCAACACTATTCTTCTAACCTCTTCCGGCAGCTTCTCCAGGAGGTCTCTAACAGTCGAGCCCTCTGGCAGCTCAAGGTATAGCCTGTGGGTCCCAGCCACTTTAATCAGCTCTTGGAGGAATCTAACCTCTACCCTCATCGGAGACCACCCAGGGAAATAATAGTGTTAAAAACTAGGTTAGGCTCCTAGAGCTATGAACTCGTCTAGCCCAAGCCTAGCCAGCGTCTCCTTCTTAGGCTTACCGTCAACCCAGCCCCTGAGCTCGTAGAATAACGGGAGGTACGCCTCGAGCGCCTCCTTAGCGGTCCTCCCCTTGGCCGGCCCGTCTGGCAGAGGCTCTTCCAGGAGCCTCTTGGGGAGCGTGTCCTTGTACCCGTGACCCTCTCTTACCGCGAAGAGCCTCTCAACATTGTATATTCGCTCCCCGGTCTCCAGTAGCTCGTCTCCCGTCAGGTCATCCCAGCCTGTCACGGCTTGCAGTAAGCCGACGTAGTCGTTATGGTCTGTTGCGAACGTGTTGAACTTGCAGACTACCAGGCTGTCTATAACGCTGAAGTAGTCCTGCTGGTATTTCACTAGCTCAACCTTCTTCGGGTCTATCTTCAGCGGGTCATACTTCTCCGGTGCTCCTAGGACGTCAAAGCTCACAGCGTATGCTCGGAGGTGGCAGCCGCCCCTGTTGCTAGTAGCGTAGCTCAGGGCCATACTGTTGATGCCTCTAGGATCATATGCGGGTAGCTCAAGGCCTCTAACGTGCACGGCTGACTCAGGGCTGCCGAAGTACTCCGCCAGCCTCTTAGCTCCCTCCGCCATAATGTCTCCTATACCATGCCTGTAGGCTGTCCGCCACACGGCCTGGATGAAGCTGTGTGGGTCGCCCCAGTCTGGCTTAATGTCTCCTAGAAGCTCCATTAGCTCCTTCGCCTTATCCTCTGGGAGCTCGCCCTTCTGCGCCTTCTCGTACAGCTCTCGGAGCACTGCCATAGTGTTGCCTAGGCTTATCGTGTCGAAGCCCAGGTCGTTGGCCAGGTAGTTTAGCTTTATGAGGCTTTCGAGGTCGCCTATCTCGTTGTTTGCCCCCATGGCCCATATGCTCTCATACTCGGGACCCTCGGATACCGGGGTCCTGTAGGGTCCCGAGTCTACCTTCGAGACCCTACTGCATCTTATCACGCACCCCCAGCATCCCTTGTTGGCTACCAGGTACTTCTCGGCGAGGTACTCGCCGCTTATCTCGTAGGCCTTCTCGAACGTGCCCCTAGTCCAGTTCTTGGTGGGGAAGGCCCCATGCGCGTTGATAATGTTCACGAGCACCGCTGTACCGTATTTTCCGAGGGCCTCGCTGATGGGATGCTTCATAATCTTGTCTATCACACGCTTGCTCTCAGCCTTGAACTTCTCCTTGTCCACTATCTCTATCTTCCTAGACCCCTTCACGAATATCGCCTTAAGCTTCTTAGCACCCAGCACCGCTGCTAGGCCAGTCCTCCCCGCAGCCCTGTACATGTCGTTCATGATAGCCGCTATCCTACTCCTGTTCTCTCCGGCGGGGCCTATGGCAAGTACGCTGCCCACGTGGGGGCTCGGGGTCTTCATCTCCCTCCGTATCAGCTGCTCCGTGTATACTACCCCCTTACCCCACAGCTTCTTCGCCGGGTGGAACCTAACCTCGCCTTCAACAATGCTAATCCAGACGGGCTCGTCACTGGCCCCCTCCAACACTATCCCGTCGTAGCCGGCGAAGCGGAGCCAGGGGCCGAACTGGCCGCCGCTATTACTGTCGCCTAGGATACCGGTCAGGGGGCTCTTGCCTACAACATGGTACCTGCCGCTCTCGAACGCGCCCGTGCCCGTTAGGGGGCCGGTGAGGACGTATATCTTGTTCTCGGGCGAGAACGGGTCAATACCCGCAGGTATCTCCTTCAGTGCGAGATAGGCTCCAAGCCCCCTGCCGCCGATAAACTTGCGGAGGAGCCTCTCGGGGACCCTCTCCTCCCTAGCCTTCCACTCTGAAAGGTCTACTCGTAGAAGCCGGTATTCCACCTGCATCCCACCCTTGAAACTCTTGTAACTATATGTGTAGACCATGTTAAAAAGTGCTACCCTAACACGTACACATGAGATCCGGGGGCGGCGCCAATGCGCGGCTCGGCGTAGCCGAGTAGTGATGAGGGTCTTGAGTGGCGTAGGCGCCGCCCCCGGCTTACGCTTACAGGGGATGAGGAGTCCACGGGCCCAAGCCCGTTAGGGCGATGAGGAAACCTGTCTCAGCCGACCCGCGCTATGGGGTGGGTAGCATCTGCCTCTCGATGATATGGTATATCAGCTGCCAGCGTGGGTCCCTGTAGAGTGCCCTGGTGAGTAGGTTTAGGAGCCTATCCTTTATCGGCCCGAGGCACTCGGGGTCCATTATTCCAGGGTCTATTTCGAGCACGAACCCCGCACCCTCCTGGTTCATGTAGGCGTACCTGATTAGGCTCTGGTCGTTTGCCATTCTAACGTTAATGTTGCCGACGCTCAGCTCTCTAAACCAGTCGAGGAAGTCTACCGCCTCCTCCTCGAGGTTCGAGTCGCAAACTATCCAGCGGGCCTTACACTCTGGCTTGGAGTCCCTCCAGCAGGCCAAGCGTCGCACCCTACGGGAGGTGTTACAGTGGAGCGGCTAATATCTAGAGTATAGCCTAGTCCCCAGGAGGGTGGTGTGCTTGGAATGGCCGAGGCCATGGTATAGCGTGCTCTTCGCCCCCTGGAGGATGGCCTACATTAAGGGGGGAGAGAGGAGGGAGGGATGCGTCTTCTGCACTGCTCCCAGCCTAGACGATAGGGAGGCTCTCATAGTATACCGTGGTGGCAAGGCCTACGTTATACTGAACAAGTACCCCTACAACACCGGCCACGTCATGGTAGTACCGTACAGGCATGTTCCGAGCCTCGCAGATCTCACCATGGAAGAGCTGGCGGAGATAGGCCTCCTAGTCAAGGCTAGCATCATAGCGCTCCAGGAGGTGTACAGGCCGCATGGATTCAACGTGGGAGTAAACATGGGTGAGGCGGCGGGCGCCGGGATAGCAGGCCACGTGCACGTACACGTGCTTCCAAGGTGGGTTGGAGACACTAACTTCACCGTTATAACCTCGGCCACCAAGGTCGTACCGGAGGCCTTGGAGGACACGTGGGAGAAGCTCCGCAAGGTGTTCCCTAAGGCAGTCGAGAGGGCGGCGAGGAGCAATGGCTGAGGCCGAGGCGGGCCACCTGTACATAGTAACACACACTGACCTGGACGGGGTTGGGAGCGCCGCCGCTGCAGTGGCGGTGTTCGGCAGGCGTAGCGGAGAGTATACCGTGCTCTACGCGGAACCCTACAATGTACACGAGAAGATAGCCGAGATAGCCGAGTATATGGAGAAGGGCGACATACTAGTAATAGCCGACCTTGGCCCCAACAGGGACTCGTTCCCCCACGCAGTCAAGGCTATAGAGGGCCTGGCGGGCAAGGGGGTCAGAGTATACTGGTTCGACCACCACGTCTGGGACCCAGCCGAGGCCGAGGCTGTGGAGAAGGCCGGCGCCAGGCTAATCCTAGACAGGACGACCTGCGCTACCGGCGTAGTGGCAAGGTATGCTCCCAGCATCCTAGGGGTTGAGAAGCCACCATTCTTCGAAGAGCTGGAGAAGGCGGTGTGCGCCGCAGACCTCTGGAGATGGGACCACCACCTAGCACCCAAGCTATACAGGGTTGCAGAGGCCCGAGGTGAAGGGGTTAGGCCCGAAGACTGGAGGAACAGGCTGGTCGCGAAATTCTCAGAGGGCACACTCTGGGACGAGGAGATGGAGTCGAGGCTTGAAGACTATGTTAACAGGGAGCTCGCAAACTACAACAGCATCCTAAAGACAGTCGTAGTCGTAGACGGAGCGTGCAGGGTGGCTGCGGCATACAAGGAGAGGGGGCCCCCGGCAAACAGTTTCGTAGCTGCGAGCCTGCTCGCCAGGCACGACGCCGACATAGCGGTGATAGTGAGGGAAAACGGGGGCATGAGCCTTAGGAGTAGGAGGGTCAACGTTAGAGAGGTAGCAGTAAGGCTGGGCGGTGGAGGCCACCCGGTAGCGGCGGGGGCGAAGATAAAGATCCCGATAACGGTGAGGCTTGCAGCCAAGCTCTCGAAGAAGATGCTCTCGAGGCACGCGGCTAGAGTAGTACTTAAGGCCGCCGAGGAGGCAGGAGTCTGCAAGGGGCCCCCAGTTGAAGGTTAAACATGCCATACTACTGGCTCTCGCAGCCCTCCTGGCAAGCCTACCTGCGAGCGCCCAGGAGGTTCCTCGACACCCGCCAATCCTATCCCCGACACCAATAGAGCCAGTCGCCACTGCGCTAGCCGACAGGAAGGACTATGCATACGTCGCAAGGATAGCATGGCTTCAAACATCCCACGTTGTAGACCTAACGGGCACGGGACAGGGACCCCTCGGCGCCCTGGAGAGCGTGCTCCAACAGCTATACTTGAGCATGTCGATAGGCGATGTAGACAAGGCGGAAGCCTACCTTAACCTGGCGAAGAAGATTGTAGAGTCTCTCAACAGCGGGGACCTGCAGAACCTGGCGATGGACTATCCTATGTCGATCCCAGCCTGCAAGATGGTCTACGAGGACAGCGTGGTTTACGTGATAAGCAACCCCTTAGAAGACCCGGAGCAGGACAAGGCGCCCTGCGTGGCGCCAACACATACTATAAGGGTCCAGAGCGCGCTCGACACCATACTAGCACTGCTGGGAGCCGGTAACCTGACCGCCAACACGACCTACCTCCTAGAATTCATACACGTACCCCAGGAGGCGGCATACCCCGAGATCGTAAGGGCGATACTAGAGGGTAGCCTCCGCATATCCCCAGAGACCGGCCTGAAAAACCAGGGGCAGGCCAATACCAGCCTCGTGGAGGCTCTCCTGGAGAAGGTTAAGACGGGAAGCCAGGAGGAGGCCTTCCAAGCACTCCAGCAGCTGCTTGAAATGGCTAGGAGGGGCGAGATACCGTACAGCGTCTACGCCAAGGCCCTAAGCATATACGACTCCCGCTTCGGCACGCCCCAGCAGGCGGGAGGAGAGGAGGAAGAAGTGAACCTAACACAGCTCGTCGCCCAGATGGACGCAATAGTCCAGGCGGCCGAGAAGGCTAGGGCGGAGGCTGGCATAGCGGGGGGTGGGGGTGGCACCCCGAGCGTGGTAGCACCGAGAACTATACCCCAGCATGTCGTATACCTGGCCGCCGCCGGACTGGCGGCTGTAGCCGTCTCGAGGAGCATGAGAAGTAGGAGGCTAGACTTCATACTCCCGAGGGCGGTCCTAGGCCTAGTGCCGGGCGATGCGGGACCGGAATGGTGCTATAGGGCGCTCGTACGCATGCTATCGCTGCGGGGTTTCGAGAAGAAGCCCTGGGAGACCCCTAGGGAGTATCTCGAGCGTGTCTCGCCCCTGCTCCGTGAAGAGTACAGGGGGATACTCGAGGTTGCAACCGAAGCTTACGAGGCAAGCGTCTACGGTGGGACCCCGGTGCAGGTCGATAGGGACCTGTGTGCTAGCGTGTTGAGGAGGCTGGCACAGCCATGGCAGCGTCTAAGCGGTGGCTAGCGGTAGCCCTCCTAATCATAGCCCTCTCTGCCAGCCTGGAGTACATGCCTCGAAACATCATATTCCAAGCCGCCATACCCGCCGACGCCGCGTTCCCCCTGAACGAGGGCCCCTCGGGCACGAGCAGGCTATGGCAGAAGCTCGCCGACCTAGGGTATAGGCAGGCCATAGTATACGCCTCCAGCGGCCTAGCCGGCAGGCTCGAGAACATTACAGACGTGGTATTCCTCCTCGTCGCCCCCGACACCCCGACAGGCGACGCTACTGTGGCCACCCAGAGGGTCCTAGACACTCTACTAGACTCCGGCAGGCGGGTCCACGTAATACTATTGGACGAGGCGCCTAGCAGGGAGGCGTACGAGTTCTACCGGTACGCCTGGACCAGGATATGCGGCGGGACCCCGCCGCTAGTCTCAAACAGGATACTAAACAATACGGTCGCCACCATAGTAGCGGTTGCCGGAGGCAAGACTTGGAGGCTTCCAACAGGCTACACGGGCTACATCTCCGGCCCCGACGGGAGAGCGCCCTACACCAGCCCCGCCCAGCCGCTGCTAGAAGAGACGGGCCAGGGAACAGTCTACTTCGCCGCTGCCTGGCCCTACCCCGAGCCTGGCGCCGAGGGCCTCTGGTACCTTGTGGGGGCCAGGTGTGCTACCGGGAAGGGTAGCGTCACAGTACTCGCGGATTCGACGGTAGCGGTAAACCTTGCCGCCGCAACCTCCCCCGAAGACCTCGAGTTCACGGTCACACTAGTCAGATCGGTAGCGCCAAACCCTGATAGCACCCTCATACTTGTCGACGAGGCCTTCTACGCTGGAGGAGGAGGCCAGGAAGTCAACCTAGTACTACGCCTCCACCCGAGCGTGCTAGCCCTAGCCTTCGCCCACGTATACAGGGCGGTCGAGCGTGAGGCCCTACAAGCCTTCGTCGAGCGGAACATATACTGGCTGATACCCGCGGCGGTAGGCCTAATCCTACTCTCCTCCTCATGGATAGCTACCCAAGCGTCGGCCAAGGAGGTGTACGAGGAGAAGGCTGAGAAGGCTCGGAAGAGGAGGTGGCGGGTCCCCAAACCGCTGGCGGGTGTAGTGGGGTCATGGTCGGGGGCGGCCGCCGCCTGTAGGGAGGCTCTAGAGCAGGCAGGGATAGCTCCCGAGTGGGGTCCCGAGCCCGTGAGGGACCACATTAGACACCATAGGGGTAGGCTCGAGTCCACATGTAGGCTGGTATCTAAGGCTCCCCTCCCCCTGAGGCTCATACCCTTATGGGGCTGGGCTGCTAGGAGGGCTCGAGACCACGCTAGGGCCCTGCTCGAGCTCGCAGGCCTACCCCCAAGCATGGAGGGTCCCGTGGGTGAGCATGTTGGAGGAGGTTAGAAGGCTCGTAAGAGAGATAATCGATGAGGTAGGCAAGGTCATAGTAGGCAAGGAGAGGGAGACTAGCCTCATACTCGCAGGCATGCTAGTAGGGGGACACATACTACTAGAGGGAGTACCCGGCGTTTCCAAGACGAGCCTAGCCAAGGCTATAGCCAGAACCCTACAACTCTCCTTCAGGAGGATACAGTTCACCCCAGACCTCCTGCCGGCAGACGTGCTGGGAACCATGGTCTACGACCAGAAGATCGGCGACTTCCGGTTTAGGAAGGGGCCCATATTCGCAAACATAGTGCTGGCAGACGAGATAAACAGGGCGAGCCCAAGAACGCAGGCGGCATTCCTAGAGGCAATGCAGGAGAGGCAGGTGACAATAGAGGGTGTGACATACAAGCTGCCAGACCCCTTCACAGTAATAGCAACCATGAACCCCGTAGAGTTCGAGGGAGTATACCCCCTACCCGAGGCTCAGATAGACAGGTTCCTCATGAGGGTAGAGATAGGCTACCCCACTAGGGAGGAGGAGATCGAAATCCTAGAGAGGATAGATGAGATCGAGAAATTCGAGGTCGAACCCGTAGCGTCTGGAGAGGATATCATTAGGGCGAGGGAGGCCATTAGGAAGGTTAGAGTATCCGAGCCCGTGAAACAGTATATTGTCGATATTGTTAGGGCCACAAGGGAGCATCCCATGGTAAGGCTGGGCGCGAGTCCTAGGGCTACGATATTCCTTATGAGGACGAGCCAGGCCGTGGCAGCTATGAACGGCCGCGACTATGTTATACCAGACGATGTTAAGGTCGTGGCAGTCCCAGTGTTGGCCCACAGGATACTAGTCAAGCCGGGTGCGGCCGTTGATGTTAGGGAGGCCCAGGTGAAGGTCGTGGAGAGTGTCCTGCAGAGCGTGCCAACACCAAGCCCGCCCGCGAGGTGAAACGTTGACCGCAACCATACGGAGGAGGGCGCCAACAGGCTTCGGGGTCTCCCTCGGAGTAGTGGGAGGCATACTCCTAGCGTGGGGGCTCCTAGGCGGGGAGAAGCAACTACTGATAGCCGGCAGCATGGCTCTAGGCGTGCTCCTGTCAGCCTATGCCCTAGCCCGCCTCTCCGCCGCCCGTCTCGTTGCCGGGCTCCGCAGGAGCGTTTATGGCGAAGCGGTGGAGGGGTCAAGGCTAGTAGTCCGCCTAGAACTTGACAACTCCAAGGGGCTAATCCCGGTCCTAGCAACCATGAGGGACTCGCCCCCAACAGGCGGTAGGCCCGGAGGGGTGATCCTGGCGCCTCCCGGAGGTAGGGGGTATGTTGACTACGAGGTGATCGCCAGGTCGGGTAAGAGGAGGTTCGGCACGGTCGAGGCGTACCTCCGGGACCCCCTAGGCCTGTACGAGTTGAAGATAGACCTAGACCCGGAGGACAGGTTCCTAACAGCCTCCCCCCGCCCCCTAGCCCCCGCAAGGGCGGTGGAGATAGCGGTGGAGGAGGCCCCGGCGAGGGCTATGCTAAAGCGGGGGCCCGGCATAGAATTCCATAGTGTGAGAGAGTATGTGGAGGGGGACGACTTTAGACTAATAGAGTGGAAGGCGACCGCCAGGCTGCAGAGGCTGATGGTCAAAGAGTTAAGGGTGGAAGCCTCAACTCCCCTAATACTGCTAATGGCCCCGGGACCCTCCGGAGACGAGGGTCCCGCTGGCACAACGTTCTTCGAGAAGGCCGCCCGGATACTAGCGGGGATGGCTTTGGAGGCCACCAGGCTAGGGAGCCCCGCAGGCTATATCGGAGTCGCCGGCGGCGATATTGTTAGACAGCCGCCGAGGCCAGGGGCTGGAGGGGCAGAGGCAGTACTCCAAGGATTGGCCGCCACCCCTCCAAGCGGAGGCCTTCCCGCCACCCTCTCATTCATAGTGAGAGAGTACCTCCAAGCCCACGTGCGGGGGCCAGCTCTCCTGCTGGCAGCGGCGGGTCCTGGGGTAGAAGACGAGGTTAGAGCAGCCGTTGTCGAGGCTATAGAGGGGACCCGGGTGAAGGCCGGCCTCCTAAAGGTAGGCGTCGACGGGGGTGTGGAAGTGGAATGGGTAGCAGGGCCAGGCTAGCGGGGGCCGCTGCAAGGATAGCCTACGCTATTATCGCCGCATACGCTACTCTCGCGGCGCTGGAAATTGTAGGCGAGAGAATCGCGGCCATCTACCCACCAGCCGCCCCCGCAGTTCAGAGGGGGGCGGTAGTGCTCGCCCTCCTGGCCGCTGCCTCTACCAGGCTTGTAGCCCTACCCCTCCTGGCAATCATAGTGCTAGCGGTCCTCGACCCTGCACCAGTATGGCCTATACTACTGGTGGGCCTGGGCATGGTTCACTGGGCTTCCACCCTCTATGCTAAAGGATACTCCGGCGCACGCGTGGTTTCGAGGCGCAGGCTACTTGCAGGGCTAGGAATAGCGGCTCTCGCAATTCTAGCACCGGGCCTGGCCTTCACCCCGGCCCCCTTGTATCTCGACCGTCTGATGGCTGCGGTCGACGAGGTGGCGGCGAGGGCCGGCGGGGAGCTTCCCACGGTCGAGAGGCTGCTCTCCCAGACCCTCCTATACCGTGTCATCGTCGCAGGACTAGTCTTGGGCGTCGCGTACAAGATCCTATACCAGACGGTCGAGCTAATACTGGCAGCCCTCCTCCCCCAAGCATACGCCCGGGCGGAGGCTGAGGCCACGCGCCGGTCTGAGGCGAGGGTCCTGGTAGAGTTCCGCGGCCCCCAGTACCCGGTGCTAGAGTCGGCCGCGGCTTGGCTACTCGCATTCCTCTTCGCGCCTATAGTTTACGATTCGATAGGCAGGGGGCTCTCAGCCCTACCCGTCCAGGTCGACCCAGTGTACCGGGCTCTCGCCTCTACAGCCATAAGCCTCGCGGCAGGCTGGGCGGTGTTGAGGATCATAGCACTAGCCCTAACGAGGAGCCTAAACATGGACGCCCTCGCGAGGCCTCGGCTGGGAGTGCCTCTCGTGCTAGGCCTACTAGTCTCCGCCGGCATCACGATGGTCTACCTCGTCGCCGGAGGGAACCCCCTAGAACTGCTAGCCGAAGCGGCCACGGGCCGCCCGGGAGCCCGGGACCCCTTCGCCGACCTTGTCAACGCGGCGCCCGGAGAAGACTACTATAGGAGCCTGGCCAAGCTCGTAGACCTGCTGGTCCGCCTGTTCTGGGGTGGGTAGGCGGTGACAGGTATCCCCCAGCCGCTGGTGGATGCTGTCGAGGAGATTAGGAGGGAGAAGCTGCGAGGCGCGTCCTGGGCCCTCCTCCGGGGCGTCCAGGGGCTAGTAGAGGCGGTGGAGGCAGGCCTCGACTGCAGCATGGCCGAGCAGGCCTCGAGCCTCATAGAGCAGGCCAACAAGACAATGGCCCCACTAGCAAACCTGGCATTCATAGTAAGGGAGTCGTGTAGGCGGGGGCTCCCCGGGGCACCTGGCCTCCAGGCTAGGAGGCTCCTAGACTACCAGCGTAGGGCCCTAGACCTCCTCCGCGAGGCCGCCGCTAGCATACGCTGGCAGGGCCCCGTGGCGACGATAAGCTACAGTAGTAGCGTGGAGGCTCTACTCATAGCTTCCAGGCCCCGGGAGGTTCTAGTGTTCGAGTCGAGGCCCGGCGGTGAGGGAGCGATATTCGCGGCAAACCTGCGAGTCGCGGGGCTCAACGCGAGGCTACTCCCAGACACCATGATGGTCCATGGAGTGGAGGAGGCGGAGGCGATAGTATACGGGGCCGACGCTGTCACCATGGACGGATGCCTCTTTAACAAGGTTGGAACACTACAGCTATCCCTCCTATCATCGGGCCACGGCAAGCATACCATAGCGGTCTTCGACGCAACCAAGATACACCCCTCGAACACCTGCGAGTCGCACCCCATAGAGGAGAGGAGCTACATGGCCGCAGGCTACGGGCCGGTAAGATACCCTGTCTTCGACCGGGTCCCGGCCAGGCTAGTGTCAGCGGCAATAACAGAAGAGGGACCCATGAAATTCGAGCCAGACAAGATAAGACGGCTATGGGAGAAGATGATAGAGACAGTGCTCGGGGATGAGCGGTGACTCCAATACCGAGCCCCAACAGGGGGCTGTGAGGAATTCCACCCCTAAGCGACCCCCGACAGGCAGGTAACCCGTATAACCTATACTTCCATTTCCTTGCCCGGTGCCTAGTGTTGGAGAGGCTTGTCGGCCTACTCTTGGTAGCCCTCATAGTGGCTCCCACAGTGGCCATCGCACAGCCCAGCCAGGGCTGGGAGAGGACGTGTACGATACACATAGTCGCAGTGTCTAGCAGCGGGGGTGGAGTACTAGGCAACCTAACCGTGACAATACGCTACCCTGGGAGCGGGCGAGTCTACATATCAACTAGCCCTGCAAGCATGGTTGACACCCAGGGTAGCGCTAGGATAGCAGCATTCGCAGCCAGCATGATTGCAGGGGTTGACATGGACAATTATGACTTCTACTATGCTATCGACTCTCCAAGCATAATAATCGGAGGGCCCAGCGCCGGCTCCGCAATGGCCCTAGCCACGCTAATACTCCTAGAGAACGCCACCTGCCCCAGAGACGTTGACATTACCGGCATGATACAGCCAGACGGAAGCATCGGCCCTGTGGGCGGGTTAAAGGAGAAGCTAGAGGCAGCAGCCAACGGTGGTGCCAGGCTCTTCATAGTCCCAGCGGGCCAGGAAGTCTACACGTACTATGAGACTGTCGTGAAGAGAATAGGACCCATCCTGCAAGTGGAGAGGGTTCCAGTCACAGTGAACCTTACAGAATACGGCTCGCAACTCGGAGTGAAGGTGGCGACAGCGGCAACTCTAATAGAAGCCTACGAGCTGGCCACCAACAAGACGATAACCCCGCCAGAGACTGTGGCCTCTACTCCACAATGGCTTATCAAAGCTGTAGAAGACTTCGCCAGAAGCCTCTATAATGACACTATAAAATTAGCGGACACGGTCAAGTCTAGCAGGGTTTCCGGAGACCTTGCCAGGCAGGCGGTAGAGCAGGCCAACAGTAGTTTAGCCGAGCTCGACAGTGGAGACGTATACGGAGCAGCTATAGGCATAGTGGAAGCTTATGCCCAGGCAGTCGAAGCCTACTATATAGACTATGGGGTACAACACGATGGTATAGTAACTCCTCTGGTAGACGAGGCTAACAAGACTATAAACGAGACGTGGAATACGGCGATACATGCCCCAGTAAACGATAACGCAACAGGCCTAGCAATAAAGTCATTCGCAAAGCTGGGGATAGCCGGCTACTACTACCAGCTGGCACTCAAAAACCTCGAGAAGAAAGACAACGGCGACTACGCAATGCCCACCGACCTCTTTGGTAGATACCAGGCCACGGGAGTATACCTAGCCGCCCAGGCGCTAGCCCTAGCCCGCTGGGCCGGCTTCTGGGCGAATCTCGCCGCCAAGGCTCCAGGAAACCCAGTAGACGAAAACAAGCTGAAGGAGGCAGGAAAACTCCTAGTAGCCGAGGCTAAGACAACAGCCGCCTACGTGGAGACTCTACTACAAGAAGCAGGGGCAAACCCGCAAGAAGCAGACCTAGCAGTATACCTCGCCGACGCATCCATAGCGGCCAGGGACCCTAGAGAACAAATTGGATACTCTATAGAATCAATAGCCGAGTCGACGAGAGCCATACACTCAGCCTTCACGCTACAACCCGAGAGGACCGCCGAGGGCCTAACAGACATAGCAAAACTCATACTAGCCAGAGCCCCGAGCCCCGAAGCCACCATACTGCTAGACTACATGAAGTATGTCAACGACACTAAAACGAGACTCCTAATAGCAAGCAGAGCAGTACTATACGCGTGGACAACAGCATACCTACAAGCGGCAAACACGCAGGCTACACCAGAAGAGAAGACAGCAACCACAACAACCAGCCCACTACAGAAAACCACCACGACAAGCCAGGAAACAACACAACCCCGTACAGAAACAGTCCAACCACAAACGCAGAACCATGCTGGCCTGGCAGCAGCACTTGCAGGAATAATCGGCCTACTACTAGGAATAGCAGTCGCCACACTCACATTAAAAACATAGAACTAAAATCTAGCTAAATCCTCACATTAAACCGCTCCACTCTGTACTATTTTATTAATGGAACGACCAAGCCACCGGCTAGATTAACAATAGTATAGATTTCATTTTAACCCTATAGTATTCCACGTCTCCAACCATCTTTCGACGTAGGAGCACAGAGGGGCCCCCTCCTAGGGGGTGAGCGCAGCGGCACCTCCTCACCGCACCCCCATGGGTGCTAGGCGTATAGCCCGCAAGCCATCGGGGGCCCTGGATCATACTTGGTTCAAACGCCGGTTAAGAATTCCCCGTGGGGGCTGTTCCTGCGAGAGATTTGTATATGAATCGCGGGCGAATAGTGAAAAAATTAGGAAATACTATATATTACTTTGAACATTACAGGTGGTGTTGAGAGTGAGAGCAGTGGATAGGAGCCTAGCGACCCTCATAGGAGCTCTCATAGTAGGGATAATAATAGGGGCGGCAATAGGATATGCAGTGAAGCCTTCAACACAGCAGCCACCGGTGATGGAAACATATACTACAACGAGCGTCCCACAGGTAACATCTCAGACTCCAGCAATGGAAGAGTACACGGTAAAACTCGCCTACAGTGAAAAGTACGGGCTATACCTTGTAGATGCTAATGGTAGAACCCTCTACTTCTTCGCCAAAGATTATAATGGGACAAGCGCCTGCTACGGTGCATGCGCTGAAAAGTGGCCCCCATTCTACGTGGAAAACCTAAATGTTGCTCCGGGACTCAACCCAGACGACTTTGGAGTAATAACTAGAAAGGATGGGACAAAGCAAATAACATACAAGGGATGGCCCCTCTACTATTTCGCTGGCGACCAGAAGCCCGGGGACATAAACGGCGACGGAGTTAAGGGAGTATGGTTCATAGCAAAGCCAGACTATACTGTGATGATAGCTGTAAAGCCTGACCTAGGAGCATACCTTGTCGATGATAAGGGTAGGACGCTCTACTACTTTGCAAAGGATGTTAACGGTACCAGCACATGCTACGGGACATGCGCCGAGAAGTGGCCACCGTTCACACCCAGCAGTCTAATAGTACCATCCACCCTAAACCTTGCCGACTTCCAGTTCATAGTGAGAGATGACGGCACAGTACAGCTGGCCTACAAGGGGCAACCCCTCTACTACTGGATAAACGACATGAAGAGAGGCGACACCAACGGCCACGGAGTCAAGGGAGTCTGGTTCGTGGCCTCGATAGAAGGCCTGCAGCAGCAGGGAGGATAACCAGGTAGAAGTGTAGGTAACCCGTATATGCCCTCCGTTTTTCCCTTTCAATCGGAGTCTTAGGTTGAAGGTGCCTCGGGAGGTTAGGTTAATTGTTAGGTGGCTTATTGAAGGAACTAGGGGTGGAAGGCTGCGGGCAAGGATACTGCTACTGTTGAGGGATGGTCCGATGAACGCGCACCAGTTGGCCAGGAGTCTGGGAGTAAACTATAGGACTGCAACCCACCATCTTAGAGTCCTACAAGAGCATGGTCTAGTAGAGAGACTGGGGGACGGCTACGGGTCCCCGTATGTGCTCACGAGCCTAGCAGAGGAGGCGTGGCCAGTGATAGAAGAATCAATTAGAAAGGTTCTAGGTGGTGGGAAATGATCTCGTTTTGGACTATACTGATTGCCCTTTCAATTGTTGAGGCGGTGGTGGTTGCCTGGATCCTCCTCATTTCATGGAAGGCTAGCAGGCTGGGACCGGTAGGTAGGAGGCTCCTACTGATCGCAATAGTGTTCCTGGCTCAGAGCCTCACATCTCTATGGGCCTATACTAGCTGGATGAGGGAGGGATATGGCAGAGACGTTGCAGGACCACTACTGGGGTTACACCTGCTAATATTGGTTGGAGTTGCAACGTTGGCCGACATTGTGAGGAGGTAGGAGGAGAGCCTAGGCTTTACTCATGAGGTATTCGTGTATCTTCTTCGCCGCGTCCATGCCGCTCTTGAGTGCTGGGCCTATTAGGCTGGGGCCGTGCCTCACGTCTCCGGCTGCGAACACTCCCTCTCTGGTGGTCATGAAGTTCTCGTCCGTTATTATGACTCCGCTGGGGTCTACTTTAATGCCGCAGCACCCGTCTTTCACTGGCGGCGTCGGGTATACTCCCACGGCCTTTAGCACGTAGTCGAACTCCTCCTCGAACTCGCTACCCTCTATTGGTACTGGCTTCGGCCTCTTCTCGGCGCTGACCTGCACTAGCCTCATGCGGACGAACTTTACTATCTTCTTGCCGCCCTCCTCGCGGAACTCTACCGGCTGTGTTAGAGGCCAGAACTTCGCACCCGCAGCTATCAGGTGGTCTATCTCCCTCTTACCCATCGGGGCATACTCGGCGGTCCTCCTATAGCTTAGGACGACCTCCTTTATCTTCCCGTTGAACTCGGGGTAGGTTAGAGGCATAAGCACAGCGTCGGCGGCGGTGAGGCCCCCGCCTATCACCAGTATCCTACCCTCCAGTGGGGGCACGCTGTCCCACGGCTTGTAGCCGTACTTGGCCATGTGCACGGCAACTATCCACTCAACTGCAGGGTATACCCATGGGAGGTCCTCGCCCTTAGCCTTCATCTCCCTAGTCTTCCAGGTGCCCGTGGCTATGAGCACGGCGTCGAACTCGTTGATAATATCCTCGAGGTGGACCCTCTCCTTGGGGGCTACGACCTCGTCCATTAAGCCTAGGTCTCCGGTCATGTCAACCTTGGTCCTTAGTATGAACTTCACCCCAGCCTCTTCGAGCTCCTTGATACCCTTCCTAACGGGACCCTTTGGGATCCTGGTCACGGGGATACCGAAGACTATGAGGCCTCCAGGCTCGGGGTTCTGATCGTATACTACAACCTCGTGGCCCTTACACCTTAGGATGCCGGCAGCGCCAAGGCCGGCGGGGCCGGCGCCTATTATCGCAACCCTCTTCCCAGTGCTCGGAGGGACCTCTTTACAGCGGAGGAACTTCATACACGCACACCTCCACCTTAACCGTACCGTCGAGAGTATAGAATGGAATATTAATTCTAGTCTACAATGGCATACTAGTATTCATCGCCCGGTGGGCTTTGGGCGGGAACGCCTTCTCCTAGGGATAGCCTTGTAGAGAGTGTATGTGTTCCAGGCGGAGAGGAGGGTTGCTACCGCCAACACTACGGATGCGACGGGGTCCCTGCCGGGTAGGAGTATGTAGGCTAGCGTGCTCGAGGCTAGGAACCCGGTTAGAACCGTACTCCTAGGCACGAGCCTACCCCTGATGACGAGATATTCGCCTAGAAGCCCTCGAGGGGGGAGGGCTACGTAGCCTCCCTCCCTCTTCTCCGCCAGGCCAAGCTCGACAAGCCTCTCCAAATGGTGCTTTGCGGTGCTGGGGCTTCTAAACCCGAGGGCCCTCTGAACCTCCCTCACCCCAGCCGGCCCCCTCTTCTCGAGAAGGTAGAGGTACACTTCTATGGATGAGCCTGCCAGCTCGACTATAGGGTCCCTGCCCTTCCCCGCCAACAGCGGGTCACCTTAGCAGGAGCCTCAGGGTCGCCGAGCCCAGCAGGCCCGCCAGCAAGACTATCGCGAGCCTCGCTGCGATACCATACTTCTGGGCCAACCCCGCCTCCCCGGTGGCGGTTTGGCCCCCTCCACCGGCGGGCGTTGTAGGCAACGCGCCTGGCGACTCAAAGGTGCTACCCTCGCCGGACTGTAGTGTTGTAGCAGGGGCGGTTGTCGTCGTTGGCGTGGTTTCAGTCTCCGACGGCGGCCTTACCGTTGCAGTCTCGGCTCCGACAGTCTCACTCTCGTTGGAGAGCCTTCCTACTACACATGATGCTATCATTGGGAGGAGCCTGGCGTCGCCAGGGTTTGCCGGCTTAACCTCCACGCTGAACATTCTGGGGTCGTTAACGAGAACTACTCTCACCGTGTGCGAGTCGCAGGATATTGTTAGCGTACCATTGTCTACGGGTCCCCGGACTACAGCGTAGAAGTCTGCCTCCACGCCTAGCCGTGGCGTGGCATCTGCAGCGGCTATAGTGGCTAGCGTGGCGGCGAGCAGGGCTATAGCGAGTAGCCTCTCCAAGCATGCCACCATCGCTATTGGAGGGTTTCGGCCCCTATAATGCTAGGCTGTGGAACACTTGCCACTCGAATATTAACCCCGGCTGTTCGAGGCTATCGAATGGCCTTCGAGGCAAGTGGCATGGGATCATGCCTGTGCGAGTGGTTGAAGTTGATGGCAGGACTGCTTGGAAGATAATCTCCTCCATTATGGGCAGGGGCCATGGCTTCTGGGCCCTCGAGGCCTCCAGGACGCCTAGAGGCCACAGCCTAGTAGCATATGTAGACGGCGTCCCAGCGGGGGCTACGGTCTACTATACCATAGACTCTCCGCCCGTGAGGGTTGCAGTCATATACTATGTGGCCGTCGCACCCTGGGCTAGGGGTAGGGGGTTAGGCAAGATACTAGTGGCCAGCGCTGAAGAGCTAGCCTCCCGAGGCTGGAGGGGGCCCGTAGTCTACACAGCCACTATAGCTTGGCGCAACGCTGCCAGCGTGAGAATGTTCGAGTCGCTAGGCTACAGGGTAGTCCCGTTCGAGGAGGTGGCGTCGGAGGATTACAGTCTAGCCGAACTGTTGAAGGCGGCCACCTGCGGGTACGAGGACTACTATGTGGCGTTGAAGTCTGAGGGCGGTGTGGCAGAGAGGCTCCTAGAGCATGTTGACTGGGCTAGCGTGGACGAGGCTTACGAGGAGGTCTGCCTAAAGCCCTGGCTGAAAATACAGAAGGCCAGAATATAGGAACTCTGGACTCCTAAGTTGGAGGGTGGCAGGCGTGGCTGTAGTGGACCTGCGGTTGAAGAGGTTCATAGACAGGGCCATCGAATACTATAACCGCTATAGGGCCCCGGAGAGTGTTGCGAGGCTCGTATCTATCGACGGGGACAAGGTGATTGTACGCTTTGAGGGGAGCTTCTGCCGCACCTGCGGCATCAACGACTGGGTTGAGGACTTCAAGTTCATACTGGAAGACCTGGGGGCGGAGGCTGAACTGCTCGAGGTTATAGAGCCAGACGACTTCTTCAGCGACGAAGAGTGGAGGGTTGGAGTGTTCCGCCTGCGCCGGGTGCCCGAGAAGCCCCGGGAGCCCGAGCCACAGTTCTAGCCTCACCCCTAAACACCGCCGCTATTATGCCGAGGGCGATAGTGTAGAGTAGGGCTGTGAGCCTCAGTGGGAGCTCGAGGTTTATGTCGAGCAGGTAGCCTCCCACGGCCCGGCCTCCTCCGGCTGGAAGGGTCCAGGAGAGGCTGAGCATCGCGCTTGCCGACCCCCTCTTACTCCTAGGCACTAGGGTCATCACGAACGCGTTGAACAGTGGGTTGGCGACGTTCATGAGAATGCTCCTCACAAGGTAGAGGGCCGCGGCCAGCGGATAGTAGTCGGTGAACGTCATCGCCATGAGGAGCGGTATGCTCGAAGCGGAGACGGCAAGGTAGACTTTCAGGGGGCTACCAACCCGGTCGGCCAGCCGTGGGAGCCTAACCATGAGGGCGGCCATGACCAGCTGCTGTAGGCCGAAGACTCCGCCGAGGTCGGCGCTCGTCACACCATACTTGGCGGCGAAGTAGTAGTCTATATTATGGATGCTCATAGCGGCCCCGAAGCCTATGAGCACGTTGGTGAAGGCTACAATGTAGAACCTCCGGTCGAAGCCCAGGAGCCCCCTAAGCCCCTCCCTCCTGCCACCCCCCATAGTTTCGGGTATCGACAATGCTATCGGTGAGGCGGCCAGGGGGAGGAGGCCTGCGAGGTGGAGGGTTGCAGAATAGGCCTCCACTAGGGCCACGCCTAGATGCCTGCTCGCGAGCACCGGAGCGAAGCCTAGGAAGCTGCCGAGGGCTCCTCCAAGGCTTCTCGCCGCGGCAACGTAGCTGAAGGCGTAGTGTAGCTTCTCGTCCCTCTCGCTCCTAGCTACAAGCGCCTGCTGGCTGGAGAAGCTCGCACCGTTGGCGGCACCCTGTAGGAGGAAGCCTAGGGCGACCAGCGGCTTGCTACCTGTAGCTATAAGCTCTAGCGCCGCCGCCTGGGCTAGTAGTGCTACAGCCACCACTCTCCTAGCCCCATACTTGTCGCTAAGCGCTCCCCCCGCGAGGGTGAAGATGGCGCCAGTGAACACTGCTGTGCCTCCCATCGCTCCATACTCGGCGCCACTGTAGCCTAGGCCACGCAGATATGGGGCTAGCACGCTCCACACTATCCCCCAGGTCGCGCCTCCCAGCAGTGCAAGCATGGTGAGCTTCCTGTAGAGGCTCCCGTCCACAGCGTCTACCCAGCCCGGACTCCGTTGGAAGCCGATATATCGGTTTCCAAGACTAGAGTGTCAATAGTGGGCTCCAACCCTGGAGGTGGTGGAGGCTCGAAATTGGCGAGGGCATGGATACTAGTCGCCATACTGGCGGTGGCGAACATATCCACGGCGAGCGTGCTAGTACGACTCTCGGGCGTACACGGGTTCGTGGCGGCAACCTGGAGGCTCGGCCTTGGAGCCCTAATAACACTCATCCTAGCAACACTCTCCGGGAGCATTAGAGAGCTGTCTAAAGCTAACGCTAGAGACCTAGCGCTAATGGCACTTGCAGGAGCAGCTCTAGCCGCCCACTTCGGCCTTTGGATGCAGAGCCTCTACCATCTCAACGTCGCCCCAAGCGTGACGATAGTAGACAGCTACCCTGCCCTAATGGCGGTCGTAGGGTGGAAGCTCTACGGCGAAAAGCCTGGAATAGCTAAGATGCTCGGTGCGACTATCGCAATCCTAGGCGTCGCAGGACTAGCATGGACTTCAAACGCGGGTAACCTAGCACCGCCAGGCGGGGACCCCGCCCTAGGAGTTACCCTAGCATTCGCAGGAATGCTGGGGGTCGCCGTATACTTTATCGTGGGAAAGAGCCTCCGCTCCAAGTACTCGACCCTGGCCTACACACTCCCAGTCTACACGATAGCCGCCGTCCTAGAGGCGGTAGCCTCCAAGATCATAGGAGAGCCCCTCACAGGATACACTCTGGAAACCTACGCCTACCTCACCCTGCTAGCACTCCTACCAATGCTAGGAGGCCATACACTCATAAACTACCTGCTGGGCAGGATAAGCCTACTAGCCGCAACCATCCCGGTTCTCGGCGAACCCGTAGGAGCCTCTATACTCGCCTGGCTCATCCTAGGTGAACACGTCTCACCCACTGAAGCAATCCTCATGACAGTGACGATCTCCGGGATAGCACTAGTCTTATGGGAAGAGTCTAAAAGCCACACGGGCCCAGAAAAATAACGTCACCCCAGCCACGAGCTACAAGACTACAAGCATGCAACCTCAAACGTCGAGGTTCTACAAGCCTCCGCGAGTGCGAGCATTAGGAGACGCTGGCTAGATATGCTCTCTATTGTTCTCCAATTAATTCTAGCCAGGCTGGCCAGAACACATATGATATGCTTCATCCACTTCATAGTTTTCCCATCTTACCCTTGACAGCACAGGCTTTAGCGCTTCAGCCTGCTCTTCTCGCAACTAGTCCTAGTAACCCTGGACAACGTCTATATAATGGTTAACCCTAGAGTATTAGTTGGTGGACTGTTTGGAGAGGCGTGAAGTATACTTCCCCTGTAAAGGGGGTGTTGCCTGCCACGGTATCCTGTATCGGCCCGAGGATCCGGCTGGTCCTGGGCTTGTGATGGCGATGGGCTTCGGTATGGTGAAGGAAGCTCACGCCGACGATTATGCGCCGTTTTTCGTCGAGAAGGGTTTCACTGTGCTGGCCTTCGATTACAGGTATTTTGGCAGGAGCGGCGGCTGGCCCCGCCAGTACCTGGATCCATACGCGCAGGTGGACGACTACAGGTGTGCCATACGCTACCTTAAGCGTGAGGGGCTAGTGGACCCGTCTAAGATATG
>CAYRZG010000005.1:0-26358 GCA_964428695.1 uncultured Desulfurococcales archaeon | reverse complement strand
GCCCCGGGGGGAGATTAGGGTGACTACGAAGGTAGTAGACGTTGAAAAGCTGGTGATTACTAAACGGCAGCTAGCCCGATTGCTAAAGGAGCTGAAAAAGTGGAGCGCCCCCGCCACGGTACTGTTAAGCCTCTACATACCGCCGGGGAGGCCAATCAGCGACGTAATGAACCTCCTAAGGCAAGAGTACTCTATCACCGACAACATTAAGCTGAAGAGAACGAGGCAGGCGGTGAAGCGGGCACTGGCCGCCGCAATGGACAGGCTCCAAATGATCCCGAAAGTACCCCCTAACGGCCTAGTACTATTCTGCGGCGAGGATATGGAGACAGGAGACTTCACATGCCAAGTCTTCAGCCCGCCGGAGAGGATTAACGTATTCTACTATAGAACCGACAAGAGGTTCATAACGGACTTCCTCGAGGAGATGGTCGAGGACAACGACGTAATAGGAATAATTATAGTTGAGAGAGACCAGGCAACTATAGGCATACTGAAGGGTTCGAGGCTCGAAGTCCTAGAAGAGCTAAGCGACTACATACCGGGCAAGCATAAGATGGGAGGCCAGAGCCAGAGGAGGTTCGACAGGATAATAGAGCAGATGGTTGAAGACTTCTTCAAGAGGCTTGGAGAGCATGCTGGACGACACCTAATACCATACGCGGAGAAGGGTAAGCTTAAGGGGATAATCGTGGCGGGACCCGGCTACGCCAAGCTAGACTTCGTTAAGGGAGGCTACCTAGACTATAGGCTGCAGAGGCTTGTTTCCAAGGAGCTTGTAGACGTGGCATACCAGGGCGATCAGGGGCTTAAGGAGGTCGTGCTGAAAGCTAAGAGCGTGGTCCAGACACAGCTCTACAGGGACGCTGTGCAGGCACTGGAGGAGTTCAAGGCGCACCTAGCCAAGAACACCGGCATGGTAGTCTACGGTGAGCAGGAGGTTAAAAACGCCATAGAAATGGGTGCTGTGAAGACGCTACTCATACACGAGGAACGAGAGGATCTAGAGGAGTGGAAGGAGCTGGCCGAAAACTATAGTGGAGCGAAGGTCGTCATCATACCCTCCAGCCTGCCTGAAGCCGAGTGGTTCAAGAACACGTTCCAGGGGCTGGCAGGAATACTGAGATATAGGCTCACGCGCCGCTAGTCCTTTGCAAGAGCCCACCTCAACCTCTCCACCCCGCCTATAGAATAGATGTAGTCCGCTGTTGACGGCGTAACAGCCTCGACCCAAGAAGGGTCCCCCTCGGCCATAAGCCTTCTAATACGCTCTCCCCTCCAAACGTCCCTGTTAAACTGGGGCGGCTTGAGCACACCTATGCCGGCGTCGACGAAAATCTTCCCTATGACAGGGTTCCTGGTGAGTATCACGTCAACCTTGGGGACGTATGATAGGACGTAGTAGACGCTTCCAATGCTGGTCTCCAGGGTCCTGATAGTTGCGGTAATGAACTTGTCGAGGGGCAGTCCGCTATCCTTTATGCTGAGGCGTATCATCTCTATACGCTCTCCCGCGGTAAACGGGTTCCGGGGGGTATAGTTCTCCGACGCCATGCCGACGAGGAACACGATCTCCTCGAACCCCTGCTCCAGCGCCCATTTAGTGATGGCGAGATGGCCCTTATGGAACGGTTGGAACCTGCCGAATATGAGGGCTCTCCTAGGCCTCTTCCAGACCACTACGATTCACCCCAGGAGGCTACCGGGGAGAGTGGGATAGAAACTTTGATAGGCTCTGGTAGACCCAGCAGGTCAAGGTGTATACGTATGGAGGAGGGGGAGAGGAGGGTCCGGGAGGAGATAACCAAGAGTCTAACCGTCATATATCAGGACGATGATATTGTCGTGTACACGGCTCCTAACGAGGACGAGCTGAAAGAGATCCTGCTAGACCTGCTATACAGGTACCAGCGCATGAACATTAGGGACCTCCATAGGCATCTCTCGGGACTCGCCAGCGAGGACAAGATAAGGTATGCGCTCAACGAGCTCATGAAGGATAACAAGGTTATCGTGGACAGGCAGGGCTATTTCTGGCCCGCGGAGCTAGCCGACGAGCTTGGAGAGGAAGAATACTATACAAGCTACGAGGAGTACGAGGCCAACGAGCCCTACTTCTAGAGCGGCCAGATTAGATACGCCTGATTCACTACGTCCTGGAAGTCTTTTGGCAGGACCTTCTTGTTCTTCGTGTAGTACTCGTACATTTTCTCGAGGAACTTCATGAATACCGGGCATCCGTCGAACTTCCCGTCCCTGTCGCATTTGCCAGGCTTCCCCTCAACCGTCACCATTAGAAGGCACTGGCCGGTCTTCTTATCGTAGTATGGGCATAGCTTGTGGTACCTCTTGGCACTCTTCAGCATCTTCTGAATCCACCTCTTCTCAGGGGACTCCTCCCCCTCCTTCACGGGCTCCCTAATCTCCTCAACCATCACTCTACACCCCCATCGCGGAATCCCGCTACACTAGTAGACTGAGCGGGATTAATTCTTATCCCACCATCTATACTACCATGAGTGCTATCGAGGCGGCCATCATAATGGCCCATAGCATGGTGTTCCACCGGAATATTTTCGAGCCGTCCAAAGGCGGGACTGGCAGGAGGTTGAAGAGGGCCATCCAAGCGTTGATATCGGCCATGTACGCTAGGTACACTGCAGCCCTGGGTCCCGGCCGTGCTAGCTCGAGGAGTGCGAGGCTTGCCAGGGATATGGCTATGTTGGTCGCGGGACCCGCGGCGACGCTTCTAGCGTAGGCATCCCTCACCCTCGGATGGTAGGAGTAGTAGCCTGTGTAGACGGCTACGTAGCCAGGGGCGAGTATGACAAGCCCCGGTATAAAGCCCGATAGAAACGTTATAGCGAGGCTAGGCGTGTACGCGATGAACTCTGCGTATAGCCCGTATCTTCTGGCGACAGTTCTATGCGCAAGCTCGTGGGAGACGAAACCTACTAGGACAGCCGCCAGTATTGGCGCTAGGACCTCTATCCTGTGAAGGTTCCAAACCTTGGCAACCGAAACAACGGCGGCGGCGACTCCGAGTAGCCACGACGCCGGCTCCCGAATCTCGGCTCCACGCACGCTCCACATCCCAGACACCATTACGGCTGCTCGCCTTCCCGCCTCTACCGTCTTATTAGCGTAGCTGGACTCTTCCACCATTATAGCCTAGCCCCCCAGGGTGGAAGCATGTCGATAGCCACGCTAGAGGCTATAGAAGCCCAGCTAGCCAGGCATGCTGACACCCTGGCGAGACTGATCTCTAGGCTAGAGGAGGAGGGTAACCAGCTCGGCAAGGTGTTGGCGAAGGCCTGGCTAGCTAGAGTGAGCGAGCTGCTCGCCAATACGAGGGCTCTCAAAAACCTCCTCTCAGAGGGCCATAGTATACAAGCGTCGGCACACGCCTGCACGGTTGAGGCTCAGGCCGACAGCCTCCTCAAAAACCTGGACTCTGGGGGGCTAGCGTTCATAGGTCTAAGCGTTAGGCCAACAATACTATTACTGCGCAGCGAGGCTTCGACACTATGCAGGGGGATGAGCGACTAGTCTCGGCCTCTACCGAGAGGTGAGGACGCTTTAGGCCGGCGACCCCGGCGGGCCTCGACGCAGAGTGGCTAGAAATAATAGTCTCAGACTCCTATTTCTTAGAGCGGTGGTAGGTCATGGCCGAGGAGAAGATGACTAACACGATAGAGGTCGACTTTACCCATGTTCCAGTAAAGCCCACAAGTGCCAAGGAGGTTAGAGAGCTAGAGATAGCGCTAATCATAGGCACGATCCTAAGGCCAGACGTGTTCAAGGAGATACTCCAGCCCCGCGAGTTCACAACATGGGTAGACAGCCTGGCCGTCGCCGCAGGAGCCCTAGCCAGAGAAAAGGCCGGATACCCTATTTCCAAGATAGCAGAGGAGCTCGGCAGGACTGAGACTACGATCAGGAACCACCTGCAGGGCAAGACTAAGGCGGGCCAACTAGTAAAAGAGACCTACGAAATGCTAAAGCGCGGTAAGCTGCAGCTGTTCGTGCCCGCCCAAGTGGTGCCTGCCGAGGAGGTCGAGAAGATAAAGAAGGAGAAGGAGGAGCTGGAGAAGAAGCTATCCGAGTACGAGGCTCGCGTAAAAGAGTGTGAGGAGAAGATAACAAAGGTCAAGGAGACCCTCTCCAGCCTCCTCAACCAGCTATAAACTCTCCACTCCAACACTATTTTCATAGCTAGGGTGCGAGCGTAGTGTCCCTAGAGTCGTTCGAGAGGCGGTCTAGGAGGCGTGGAAGGAGGCCGCTATACATTAAGATACACGCCCTATACCAGAGGCCTAAGTCTGGATGCGAGTACTTCGTTGTAGAGGAGGGTGAGGGCTACTATCTAGCCTACTGTAAGGTGTTGGAGAGGTACCTTACAAGCGACCAAGCGCTTAAGTGTGAAAGGCTATGGCAGAGCTGCCCGTTTAGGAGGTTCGGCGAGCTAATGGGTGTAGAGGAGGGCTAGACTCTAACCCTCCGTATCGAGACGCCGAGACTCTTAGCCTTCTCTAACACCTCACCGGAGACTTTGGGGCCCGCCCCATACAATACTAGTATTGGTTTGAAGCCCCTTTTACTAGCCTCGCCGGCTACTGCTTCTAAGGCTTCGACCGGGACCCTGCCGGTCTTCCAGTAGACTTTCACCGCAAGCTTGGAGCCTGTCTTAGCGGCAGTGAAATGTAGTGGGGAGTCTTCGTCAGTAGACTCCACGCGTACCTGGTACCCCGCCCTCCTGTACCTCGCGGCAACCTTCCCCACTACACCGTATTTCTGCTCGAGCTTCTTAGCCTCAAACGCCTCCCTTGCAGTGGTCATTTTCCCCACCCGTTGCGAGGTCAGTCTGTGTGGGGGTTAAAGGTGTGATTGGCTACTATGCGACTATCCGGGTCCCGGCTTGGCCGAGGTAGACTTTGTAAGCGTCCTCCAGTCTTCCTATGGCCGAGAATCCCCCGGTCTCAAGGGCGAACCTGGCGGCAGCCTCGACTTTGGGCCCCATACTACCCGGGGGGAAGACGCCCTCTTCTACGAGGCGGAGTGCCTCCCTGGCGTCTAGGGTTTCCAGCCACCTCTGCCGCGGCGTTCCATAGTCTAGGGCTACTCCAGGCACGTCGGTTAGTATGATCAGATGAGTGGCTCCTATCTCCCTCGCCAGCACGTAGCTGGCTAGATCCTTATCCACTACGGCCTCCACCGGTTCCAGGTCCTCGTCCACGGGTATGCCGCCGCCTCCAACACCAGCAACTACTATTCCAAGGCTAGACAGCCTCCTAATCACGCCTGCCTCCAGTACTCGGATAGGCCTGGGGCTCGGCACGACACGCCTATACCCTCCCCTCGGGTCCTCCGTGAAAACCCATCCCTTCTCCCTCGCCAGCCTCTCTGCCTCCTCTCTCGAATAGTACCTGCCTATGGGCTTGGAGGGGTTGGAGAAGGCGGGGTCCCTCCTGCTAACGACTACCCTAGACACTATGGGAGCCACGTTCACGTCTAGCCCCATCCTCTTTGCCTCAACATGTATGGCGTGCTGGATTAGGTAGCCTATCCACCCCTGAGTCATAGCGACCGCTATGTCCAGCGTCTGCCTGGGCACGCTACCCGGCAGGCTGTCCATGGCCTCGAGCAGGTAGCCAACCTGTGGGCCGTTGCCATGGGTTATGACTAGGCGTGCATTACCCTCCGCTACTATCGGTAGGAGTGACCTGGCCGCGGCCCTAACAGTGGCCCACTGCTCCTCGGGAGTCCCCCTAGCACCCTTGGGCAGTATAGCGTTGCCACCGAGAGCTGCCACTACAAGGTGATCCATGGCGTTTTCACCGCTCGGCGATGCTGTATGCTATCTTACGCTCCACCCTGGATAGGAATTCCTCGACTATCTCCTCTATCGTCGGCCCCTCAACTATCTCTATATCATAGTAAACCTGTACTATCGGCTTGTTTACCTTCACTACTCGCGAGAGTGTTATAGGCGTGCCCGAAACTATGACGTCTGCAGGTATAGAGTTGAGAGTCTCCTCGAGGTCCCTTATCTGCTCCGGACTATATCCGGTGCTAGGCACCACCTCTGCCATATGCTTGTACTCGCGGTACATCTCAGCTATAATCCCCTTCGCATAGGGCCTCGGGTCGACTATCTCGGCCGCACCGTATTTCTTAGCAGCCACATAGCCGGCCCCGTAGGGCGCGCCTCCATGGGTTACTGTTGGAGAATCCTCGACTACCACAACCTTCTTACCACGTATTAGGTCGGGGTTGTCCACCCTAACAACGCTCTTTGCCAAGGCGATCTTAGCTCTCGGGTTAACCTTTTTCACGTTCTCAACTATCTTGTCCACGGCACCCTCGGGAGCCTGATCTATCTTGTTTATTATGACAACGTCGGCCATTCTAACATTAACCTCTCCAGGGAAGCTTCCAACTTCATGGCCCGGCCTCATAGCGTCTGCCACGGTTACCATGTAGTCGGGCTTGTAGAAGGGCCAGTCGTTGTTGCCTCCATCCCATAGTATTACGTCGGCCTCCCTCTCCGCCATCGCTAGTATTCTACCATAGTCTATGCCGGCGTACACCACTATACCGTTCCTAATGTAATGCTCGTACTCCTCCCTCTCCTCTATGGTAACGTTATACCTGTCTAGATCTTCGAGAGTCTCAAACCTCTGCACGGCCATCTTAGCAAGATCGCCGTATGCCATGGGATGCCTCACGGGGACGACTCTAAGGTTTCGCTTCCGCAGCTCTCTTACAACAGCCCTAGACACGGTGCTCTTGCCAGCACCTGTCCTAACGGCTGTGACAGCGAACACGGGCTTGGCCGAGTAAAGCATTGTATCCTGAGGGCCTAGTATCATAAAGGAGGCTCCGGCGCCGAGGGCGGCTGAAAGCTTGTGGCCGACGTCACTGTAAAGTAGGTCACTATAGGCGAGCACCACAATGTCAACATTATTCTCCCTAACCAGCTTCTCCAGGTCCTCCTCGGGAACTATCGGTATCCCGTCGGGGTACAGGGACCCTGCTAGCTCGGGCGGGTAGCGACGCCCCTGTATACCCGGGATCTGGGCCGCTGTGAAGGCGACAACCCTATACTCGGGATTGTCTCTAAAGTACACGTTGAAATTGTGGAAGTCCCTGCCACCGGCCCCCATTATAACTACTCTCTTGGGCCTCGCCATTCTATGCCACCGCAACGGGTCGAGCCAGAACCCCCCTTTGAATGTTGGTTAAAGACGGCATATACTGGGGTTAACCATTAAAAATCCGGTGGGCTTGGTGTGTGTCGGTGCACGGTTATTGGCAAAGAGAGAGGCTAAAAAGGGGGGCATAGGCGGGGAGCTGGGTAAAAAGACCGAAAAACTTACAATTCTAATATCAAAATATGGTGAGCTAGTTAGCGTGCTTGTGCTCCTAGCGATAGTAGCACTCGGCCTCTATGTAAGGATACTCCCAGCACTCAATTATGGTTTAGAGCTTGACGCTAACGACCCTTGGATCGCCTACTGGGAGGCTAAGTATTTCGTAGATAACGGGCTCTTCAACACTAGGGGGCTCGAAGACGTCAAAACATTCTGGTGGCCGACGGGAAGAGACATACTCCACGGCGACTACATAGGTCTAGCCTGGCTCGCGGCCGCAACATACCCTATAGGGAAAGCTTTCGGGCTAACACTGAAGGAGTGGATAGCCCTCTTCCCCGTCTTTGCCGGAGTCGCAAACATTGTGCTAGCCTACCTGCTAGTGAGGCTCGTCACAGGATCGCGGCTAGGAGGGCTAGTGTCATCAACCCTCTTCGCGCTACTGCCTGGTTCAATAGTTAGGACCAAGGTAGGCTTCGTGGAGAAGACGGGCTTCGCCTCTCCCTTCCTCACAGCCTTCTACCTCTTCCTATTCCTCGCAGTTAAGAGCGGCGATTACAGGAGGAGAATCGTATACGCCGTACTGGCCGGCATATTCGGTGGAAGCGTGGCATTCCTATGGGGAGGCTACCATCTCGTAGCGCTATCGTTGGCCATGGCAATACTCCTCGACCCCCTGTTCGAGAAGCCCAACATTGAGAGGCTGAGAACCTACATGATAGCAGTAGTCTCTTATGCCATCGTGACCGTTGCCAGCCCCAAGGTAGGCTTATCATACTTCTTCACCGGGATAGGCGCAGCAATAACCATAGCAGTCGTCATATACCTCGCGGAAGTCTATGTAGACAAGCTGCCCATCATAGGAGGCCTAATCGAGATCACCCCAAGATTCCAGGCCTGGCTCATAATAGTGATACTGCTGGCCGGCGGCCTAGCAGTGTACTCGCAGGCGGTGGGAGTAAACGCAAGGCTCCTCGCAACCGTCGGTATAAGACACATAAGCCCGCTGGTCGAGAGTGTCCAGGAGAACCAGCCTGCCAGCCTACGTATGATAATGATGAACTACGGTGTAGCACTAATACTGGCTGTAGTAGGCGTCCTAATACTCGTGGCAGAAATTGTTCAGGGGAGAAGGGACGCGAGGACGATGCTGCCTAAAGCCATAGTATACTTCATGACCTTCTTCATGTTCTACGCCAACCTCCAACTCTCATACTTCACCCAGGCTGCCAGCTACTATGCCACACTAGCAGCAGGCTTCGCCACGGCAGATATTGTCAGGGGAGCTATAGCGCCCTCCACTGGAAAGAAGAGTAGGAGGCATGAAGCCGGAGACCCGCTCCGAATACTCGCCGCAGGCTTTATAGTAGCGATAGTCGGGATAAGCGCGGCCTACTACGGTAGAACCTCTCTAGCCGAAATGAAGTACTCGGCCCCCCAGATACTCACCTCCGGCCTCGGCGCACTATCGGTTGCGGACCCCAACACTGGTGAGAGGCACATAGTCGTACCGTTAAACAAGGCGTGGTTGAATGCTCTAGAGTGGATACGCAACAATACAAGCCAAGACGCACTAATAGTATCATGGTGGGACTACGGCTACTGGATAACAGTCAACACTGGGAGGAAGACTATAGCAGACGGCTCCACCTACAATGAGACCCAGATAAGATTCCTGGCACGAGTCCTAACCGGCACCGAGGGGGAGGCAACATACATTCTAAGAAACATCTTCAAAGCCGAGCCGAACAACACGTATGTCGTATTCTACGAAGTGTTCAGGGGAATAGTAGACACGCAGAATAACGTGCTATTCCTCTACCCGATCCCAACGTTCCAGCCGCTGGACAGGGCGGGTAGAACATACTTCGTAGCACACGGCCAGGCAGACTTCCAGAAATCTTCGCAGATGCTGAGGATAGCTTACAGGGTAGACCCGTTCGGGAACATACTAGACTCTAACTACGTGAGCTTTACCGTCGACAACCTAGGTCGCAAGTACTACCACTTCCCAGGATTCGTTGGCGAGCCTAAGCACAACGTGGAGACGGTTAGAAACGCTCTCATATACAAGATGGCGATAAATGGAATAGCCGCGATCCCAAGAGTGGCGGTGACAGACGAGGCTACATGCGGGAACCTACTACAGAACGTTACAGCATCGATTATGGGAGTCGCCAAGTCTTCGATTAACGGGCAGCTGCAGTTCGAATACCTACTCCCCACGGGCATGGACTTCTTCAAGCCAGTGGCAGTGTCAATATCATGCCCCATAGTTAACCAAGTACAGAACGGCTACTCGATACTTGCAGTAGTAGTGTTCATCTACCAGTGGACCGGCTAGCGTCTACCTCCTAATATTTTCTCGGCCCCATCTATCTACTCGGGGTAAACTGGAGCTATGCAAGGCAAGCGGGATGTTAGAAGGGCGCTTCTCTACGCACTAGCTCAGGCCAGGCAGGCTAGGGTACAGTTAAGGAAGGCCAAGGCGCGTCTTCGCAACAAGCCCCCCGAGCAGACGAGGCAGCTCCTATTGATGATTGAGACCCTCGACATTGCATTAGAGGCTATAATAATAAGGTTGGATACAATGCTATCAGCTAACCTATACGGGGTCGAGCTCCTAGGCCTACCCATAGAGTTGGTTAGAAGGCTGAAACCCATGACGAGGGGCCTCCCACCGGTTATACGAGAACTTGTGGACTCGGTGGGCGAGTCTCTAGAGGTGGCGTCGAAATGGGTCCCGGGAGGCTTTGAGGGGTTGGGGTTAAGGGAGGAGATAAGAGAGGAGGCTAAGAAGATTATAGAGGAGGCCGAGAAGGAGGCTCGTAAAAGGCTCGAGGAGAGCCTGGAAGGTTGAAGGGCCTGTGAGGAATCCTAGCCAGGCCGACGCTCCACGACTGGGGCGGGTGATGAGAGGACCACAGTCCGAGGCCCGCAAATGGCTTAACCCTCCCCGCCGCCCGTGCTGTGCTAGGTGTAGGCTGTGTCCTGGAGTATACTCGAACTTCTAAGAAGAGACCCCGAGACGCTGAAGGAGCATGTTAGGAAAAGGCTGCTCGACCCGGCCATAGTTGACAGGGCTAGAGAGTTAGACGAGAAGTGGAGGAGCCTCCTGACAAGGGTGAACGAGTTAAGGCATAAGCATAACGTTGTGAGCAGGTCTATCGGGAGGGCGAGGGACCCGGAGGAAAGGAGGAGGCTCATAGAAGAAGCACGTAGACTACTACAGGAGCTAAGCGTGTTGGAGGAGGAGCTGAAAAGAGTGGAGAAGGAGAGGGAGGAGGCCCTCCTAGACCTCCCCAACATAGTAGATGACGACGTGCCCGTGGGAGACGAGTCCGCGACTAAGCCGATAGAGTTCTGGGGGCGCCCCAAGGTCTGGAGGGGGCACCTGCAACAGTTCATAGAGCAGACGGAAGGATTCAACGTTGAGTACGACGTCATAGACTGGAGGCCTGTAGGCCACGCGGACATGCTAGAATATGTACTAAAGCTGGGAGACACGCTTAGAGCCTCAAAGGTGGCTGGATCAAGGTTCTACTACCTCTTCGAGGACTTGGTATGGCTGGACTTCGCACTGTTAATGTATGCTATCGACAAGCTCACAAGCAAAGGTTACACCCTAGTGCTTCCACCGTACATGCTCAGGCATGATGTAATAACCAGGGTTATCGATCTGGAAACATTCAAAGACGCAATATATAAGGTTGAGAATGAAGACCTCTACCTAATATCAACGGCCGAGCACCCTCTAGCAGCACTATACTATAAGGAGGAGCTGTACGACGACGAGCTCCCACTCAAACTAGTCGGCGTCAGCCCGTGCTTCAGGAGGGAGGCTGGCGCAGGAAACAGGGACCTCAAAGGAATATTCAGGGTGCACCAGTTCCACAAGGTGGAGCAGTTCATATTCTCAACCCCCGAGGAGAGCAGGAAGCTCCACGAGGAGCTGATATCAAACGCTAAAGAGCTATTCCAAGGCCTAGGCATACCCTACAGGATCGTCAACATAGCTAGCGGAGACCTCGGAGCCTGTGCCGTGAAGAAATACGACCTGGAAGCCTGGATGCCCGCCCAGGGCAGATACAGGGAGATGGTGAGCGCCAGCAACTGCACAGACTGGCAGGCCTACAGGCTTGGGATACGACTCATTAGGAGGAAAGGGATGGAGAGAGGCTACGTACACACGCTCAACAGCACTGCCATAGCTTCTACAAGGACTATAACAGCCATACTGGAAAACTATCAGAGGGAAGACGGTGTAGTCGAAATACCCAAGGTGCTGAAGCCATATCTAGAACCCTTCCGCAGGGCTCCAAAAGACTACATAGAGCCGAGACGGGACCCGCCGATACCAAGCCACAGGCGTCCTACCTCCTCCTCTTAATCCAGTCTATCAGCTTAGAGAATATCCCGAGGCCACTCTCCTCTTCCTCCTCCCCACCCATGCGGGCAAGAGCCAGCGCCCTAGCCTTAGCCTCAGACATGAAAGCATATCTCCTGGCAACCCTGACCAGGATTTCAAGCTCCTCGTCCGTAGCATAGTCTAGCGGGATTCCTTTCTCGCCATTCTTAATCCACTCGTCTATTAGCCGGGAATATATCTTGTCAACCTCCGGGTCACTGTAGAAGGCCGCCTTCCTCCAAGCCACATCGTTATACTCAATCAGCTCCATGAGAGTCTTAACCAGCCTCTCCCTTCTAGCCAAAACAGGCACCCAGCATACTAGCAGGGTGTAGGCAGGTAAATGTCTGAGGCGCCTAGTACGGCTGAGCCTCTGCTAGGCGCCTCTTCCACTCCTCCACGACGTCGTAGCCATATATCGCCTTTAGGAGTTCCCTGCCCTCCTCGGTCACCATATCGGGGGTCCACGGCGGGTCGAAGGTGACTTCAACCTCTACATCCTCGACTTCTGGGACGGCGTCTCTTATCGCCTCCTCAACATATGCGGCGAGGCTAGCGGCTACAGGGCATCCCAGGGCTGTGAGTGTCATTAGGATATACACCTTATACTTGCCCTGACCCGTCTCCCTCACTCTTATCTCGTATACCAGGCCTAGATCGTATATGTTCACGGGTATCTCGGGGGCGTAGACTTCCTTCAGTGAATTTATGATCTTGTCTATTACTTCCTTGGGGCCCTCCAGGACGGGATATTTCTTGCCATCCTGCTTGCTCTCAGCCATGATTACACACCCTTCTCTAGCCTTCCTTTCCTCTCCTCCCTAATCTTCCTGGAGACGATAAATAGTGATATGTAGGGAGAAGCAGCTACAAGCACTAGCCCGGAGACCATGCCTATCACGTTCTCCGCCAGCTTGGAAACCGAGAACACCGCTAGCCCGGCAGTGGCTACAAGGGCTGTATAGTAGAGTTTCTCAGCCACAATCGATTTGCCCCGTTTCCCCGCCAAGGCTCCTGGCAGCCTCCGCTATCTCCTCTAGAACCTTCCTTGCCTGCGCCTCCGCCTCCTCCCTAGTCTTGGCGGAGGCTAAGGCTCTCACATCTAGTATTGGGCCGAGGGTCTCATGGCCTTTCGGATGGCTTTTCAGGTAGACGCCGCTATATTTCCTCGCAGCCCTCTTCAGGGCCGGAGCCAGGCTCGACTCTGGGACCCCTTTGATTATGACACCGCATTCTACAATGTGTCTCTCGGGAGCCATACTGCGTAGCACTGGTTCGACGTAGGCTTTAAACATTTCTTCCATCTCAGCAGGGACCCCCGGAAGGCTCACTATTAGCCGGTCTCCGACTCGTAGAAGACTGCCCGGCGCCGCTCCGACAGGGTTCGGGATCGGCTCCGCCCCCTCTGGAAGCATAGCCATTTTCCTCCGCTCATCAGTCAGGGGGAGTCCACGTTTGGAGTAGAACTCCCTAACCATTTCTAACGCCTTCTCGTTGAGTACCAGCCTCCTCCCCACCGCCCGGGCAACACCCTCAAGTGTCATATCATCATACGTGGGCCCCAGTCCTCCGGTGGTTATAGTAACCCTGGCTCTCGAAACGGACCTGCCAACCTCCTCGGCTATATCGTCAAGATTATCGGGGACTGTGACTATCCTCTCGACTCTAAAACCTAGAAGCGTGAGCCTCCTGGCGAGCCAGGAGGCGTTAGTGTTAACTATCCTGCCAATGAGTATCTCGTTGCCAACCGTGATTATCCAAGCCGTGGGCTGCTCCACCCTAACCACCCGTGTCCGGGAAGGTTTGGAGGGCCTGCAGTACCCGCTTTCATCCCTCGGGCCTCGAGGCCCAGTCTGCGGGCCGGCGCGCGTGTTAAACTAGTGTTGTCTGTGGGTATAGGTTTTCTCCGCGCAGCTATGCTAGGAGGTCTAGTATCGTCGGAGCATTGAAGTCTTCTAGCCCATAGTGGACCTTCACGTAGTTCCTTCTAAACTCCTCGACCTCCTTGGCCACCTTGGCGGGGTCTTCGCCTTTTATCAGGACTCTCTCCATAAATGAGGCTATAGCGTCCATTTCATCCTTTCCCATGCCTAGCCGAGTCACCTCCTGGACGCCGATTCTTAGGCCGCTGGGGTCTTTGACGGCCTCGGGTGGGTCCCAGGGGAGGAGGTTCTTGTTGAGTATTATGCCCGCTTCTTCTAGGAGCTTCGCAGCCTTTGCGCCTCCCCCATGGGGTCTCACGTCGACGAGCACTTGGTGGCTCTTAGTATAGCCTAGGTGCTCTCCTACAACGCGGAACCCTCTGGCGGCGAGAGCCTCTGCTAGAGCCCTAGCGTTTTCAACTATCCTTCTAGCATATTCTTCCCCGTAGAGTTTCATCTCGACTGCCGTGACGGCTGTAGCCGGGATCCTGTGGAGGTGATGGTTGCTCACGAACCACGGGAATACAGTCTTAGAGACCGCCTTGTATAGGCCTTCATCCCGGAACGCTATCAGCCCGCCCTGAGGGCCTGGGAAAGTCTTGTGTGTAGACGCCGTCATAACGTCGGCTCCGCGAGCTAGCGGGTTAGGCCATGCTCCACCCAGTATGAGTCCGAACACGTGGGCCGCATCATATACTACTCTGGCTCCGACAGTTTTAGCCGCTGAGGCTATCTCCTCGACCGGGTGGGGGAACAGGTACACACTCCCCCCTAGGACTACGAACTTCGGCTTAACCTCCTCGATAACCTTCCTAGCCCCGTCGACGTCTACGTTCATATTTTCACTATCGTATGGCAGGTCAACCTGAACTATGCCGAGCGCGCCAAGCGTGCCGAATTTAGTGTGGCTCACATGGGCCCCAGCTTGTACGGGGGCGATCGCAGCCTTATCCCCGGGCTGGGCTAGGACCCGGAACACTGCAGCGTTTGCAATGGTTCCGCTAACAGGCCTAAGCTCTACATGTTTGACGCCAAGCATCTCTGCTATGAATGAGGCTGTTGCAACCTCTAACTCATCAATATAACGGGTCCCCTGATAGTATCTCTTGAAGGGTTTGCCCTCGGCATACCGGAACATGAAATCGCTGAGATAAGCCTTTATAGCAGCAGGACTCATGATGTTCTCGCTAGCTATCAGGTTGATAGTCCTTCTAAGCCTCCAAACGTTATGGTCGCTGGTTAAGGAGGATATCTTCGAGAGGAATTCCAGAGGCTCCATCCTACGGCACCAGATGGTAGACTAGATTAGCCCGGATAATATTCTGTCGTGCCACCAGGAGGGCGGGCTCGTATGGCGCTTGAACCCGACCAGTCGGATAGGAAGCCTATCGGTAAGACGGGCGAGACTGTCTCAGCGATAGGGGTTGGTACGTGGGCTATAAGGGACCCGGCCTCCATGGAGGAAGCTCTAGTCTACGCCTTCACCAATGGTATCGACAACGTGGACACAGCCGAGATGTACGGTAATGGCTTGGCGGAGCACGTTGTCGGCAGGGCGGTCGCCAGAGTTGGGAGGGACAGCGTATTCATAACGACGAAGCTGCTCCCCCACAGATTCCGCAGCCCCGACGCAGCTGTCAAAGCTGCCAGGAGGAGCCTTGAAAGACTAGGCGTAAAGTATGCAGACCTCATACTCATACATTGGCCCGACGACCTAGCCCCCATTGACACGCAGATCAGGTCGCTGGAAGCCCTGGCCGAAGCAGGGCTAACACGATATGTAGGGGTGAGCAACTTCGACAGGAGCCTGCTCGAAGAAGCCATCGCGGCCGCCAAGAAGTATGAGATAGTAGTAGACCAGGTCCACTATAGCGTCTACTACCGCGAGCCGGAGAGGGAGCTTCTCCCATACTGCGTGGAGAAGGGAGTTACAATTCAAGCCTACACCCCCATAGAGAGGGGCAGGGTCGCCGACATTCCAATCGTGCGAGAGCTGGCAGCTAAGTACGGTAAGACTCCAATTCAGGTTGCGTTAAACTACCTAATATCCATGCCCAGGGTTGTGGCTATCCCGAAGTCTGAGAGGGTTGAGAGGATTAAGGAGTTCATAGGCGCTATGGGTTGGCGCCTTTCTAGAGAGGACATAGAGGCAATTAGGAGGGGCGTCTAGCCTCGCGTGTCACCCTGGAGTTACCGCTTCCCCCCCTTTATTGCCGGACTCCCACGTATTAGTTCAGACCGGGGGTCCCGGTGGAGGGTACTATAGTAGAGGCTGTTGGAGCACCCACGATACGGATTGTAGGACCCCAACTATACGACGACGTAATAGTCAGGGCCGCTTGGAAGGCGTCCGAGAGAATCTGGAGGGAGCTGGGAGTCCTAGTCCTGGTAGAGTATGAGAACACGGGCGTGCTCGACTATCTCTCCGGCGTAGGCCTACCAGAATATGACCCCAAGATAATACTTCAGGATGCAAGCGGGGAGTCGTTCGAGATAAGGCTCAACTCGATAGACTCGGTCAAAGAGGACATGCTAGTTGAAATGATACAAAGAGAGGTGATTAGGAGACTGGCAAAGTCGGACCTCGTGATAGAGGTTGCAGCGCCTACAATCAGGGGCGAGGGAGAAGGCCTACACGGCCTTGCGGGTGCGTAGGCTACTTCCACCTACTGGGCGGCTCGCGCGTCTTAGACACCGAGCCAGTCGCATGTCCTATGAGGTGGCGCATCAGATCCTTTGGGGAGACGAACAATACTAGGTTCTCGCAGATGGGGCACTTGTAGAAGCCTTTCGAGTATTCTACTTCGACTATAGAGCCCGCATACTCTACTATACGCTTCTCCCAGCGAGTAAGGCGGCCGTAGGACACGGTAATCCCCCAGGTGATCCCGGGTGTGTGAGTATAAATTCTTCCAACACGAATAAGGAGTGTCCGGGAGACTAGACCGGGGAATGGATACATGGACCAGGCCGATATAGTTGAAGAGCTGTTCGGCGATAATGGTAGAGTCCAGTGCAAGAGGCCCCTGCCCAGACTCAACGGGGTTTACGGCCCCTGCATCGCAGAGGTGAGGGCAGGACCCGTAACCCTCCGCCTACTGGTCTTCACAAGCCAAAACGGGTTGGATGCGGCAACAGTAAGAAAGGTCGCCTCATACAAGATAAGCGAGGGGGCCGACGCGGCCATTATCCTCGTTAAGGGCGAAGTGGACCCGGCGATACAGGAGCTCGCCCAGGTCCTAGGGGTTAGGATAGCTGCCCCCAAAGCCGAGCTGGAAAAAGAGGCTATCGTGGAAAGAGATTATACGATCGAGTCTCGGGTCGCACCCGAGCAGGCGGAGCGTATATTCCGAACCAAGATACTCCAGAGCCTCCGCGGCATTCTGGGAGGAGTCTTCACCGGCAGGAGGGTGGAGTATGCTGGAATGGCACACTCCCACGTCTGGGTTAGATGCTACAAGACCACGCTCCACGCCGCGGACGTCGCTCCCGAGGCTATAGAGGCGGTTGAGCTAACAGTATGCTTTGAAATGGCCTCGGGAAGCATGGTGGAATACGATAGGGGTCGGGGCCTCGTCGTCGGAGACGTCCTGGTCAGGCTCGGCGAGCTAGACGACGAGGTTATAGAGGTCATAAGATACCTATCTACTGCATCGCCCGCCAGAATCGCTGAGGTGGCAGAGCACCTCGGAAGCCACGAGAGGGCTAGGGTTGTTATAGACCTACTCGCAGAATTCGGCCTAGTAGAGGTTGAGCCCGACGAGACAGTTAGGCTTACAGCCCCCCTACCTTCAGAATATACGCCTCCAACTAGAATACTGGAGGAACCAGGAGTCACGATCATCCAAGGTAAGCCTGACTGCGAGCTTGTAATAGGAACCCCCGAAGTGGCAGACAGGGTCGACACTATAGTATCGGCTCTGGGCACGATAGAAGAGATAACCAACCTATACTACCCGATATACATAGGCGTTTTCCAGAAATACAAGGACTCGAAGAGGATAGACGTTGCAACAATCCTAGACGGGATTACCGGGGAGAGACGGGAGGACCTGGAGGAGATAATTGCCGGCAGCCCGGCAATATACAAGTTTGATAACATAATCGAGAAGGTGATCCGCGGGGAAAGAATAGAGTGTACCAGGATAGTCAGGTAGCGGGGCTCGGATCCGGCTCGACGACGTCATAGCCGCTGATCTAGGGCTCGTCGTCGGGCTAGAGGATCCTCACTGCCCCCTCTCAACCATCATTGCCGGGGCTGATAAATGTCTAGTGTGCCCCGCCTTACCGATCCGCCTTCATCTTCATCCCCCACTCGGGGGTCTCGGCGGACGTGAGACGGGCGGGGCCAGTGGATTGTATGGCTGGCAAAGGTATATTCCTTAAGCCTCAATCAGCAGGCTGGAGGCCGGGTGTTCGGGTTTGCCCGGGGAAAGGTCTTCGGAGAAGGCTCTTCGCGCTATGCGCGAGATAGCAGAGTTCATAGTTAGGGCGACCGAGGAAATCGACCCATCCCAGGTTGACGCGTTCGTCGACCTCCTCGTCTCAATATATGGTGATCCGCGCAGGAAAGTCCTGGTAATGGGAGCTGGGAGGAGCGGGCTTGTGGGAAGAGCCTTTGCAATGAGACTCCTCCACATGGGCTTCTACTCGTATGTTCTCGGAGACACCATAGTTCCCAGCGTCAGGGCGGACGATATTGTGGTGGCTATCTCAGGCAGTGGAAGGACTAAGCTCATAGTGACAGCGGCGGAGGCTGCGAAGCAGGTTGGAGCTAAGGTTGTAGCTATCACAACCTATCCCGACAGTCCCCTGGGTAAGCTAGCCGACCTAGTGGTTCGCGTCCCAGGGAGGACTAAGTCTTCCAAGATGGACGACTACTTTGCAAGACAGATACTAGGTATACACGAGCCTCTAGCCCCCCTTGGAACCCTCTTCGAGGATACGGCCATGGTGTTCCTCGACGGCGTAATATATGCTCTAATGGAAAGGCTGGGCGTCACCGAGGAGGAGATGAGGATGAGGCATGCCAACATCGAACTCTAGGAGGAGAGGGGTTCTAGCCCCCTTCGACCCTTGGAAGAGCCCGCTCTGTACCTGCCCGTTCAAGCTAAGCCTAAACCCGTATACGGGCTGCTCCTTCAAGTGCGTATACTGTTATGCGACCGCATACATAGGCCTCCGCGACAGCGAGCCGAAGAGGGACTTCATACGTAGGCTGAGAAGAGATCTTGCAAGGTGGAGGCCACCGGCAATAGTGAACCTAGGGACGAGCAGCGACCCTTACCCCCCGATAGAGCAGTTCTACAAGCTCACCAGGGCCGCCTTGGAGCTACTCGTACCCCTAGGCTACCGCATACTCATAACCACTAAGGGGACCCTGTACGCTAAGAGGGACCTTGACATTATAGCCCGCGGCAACGTTGCAGTAACTCCAACCATAACAACTCTAGACGATAGCGTAGCATTACTGGTCGAGCCAGGCGCTCCCCCACCCCAGTCGAGGATAGACGCTGTCAGAGCCGCTACTACGGCGGGAGTGCCGGTAGGCGTCAGGGTGGACCCGATAATACCTTATTTCAACGACGATCCTGCAATGCTGAAGGAGCTTGTAGGTAAACTCTACGATGCTGGCGCCAGGTTCATAGTAACATCAACGTTCAAGGCGCGCCCGGATAGCATGGCTAGATTCAAAAGCATGGGAGGGGCAGGGCTGCGGCTCTACAAGCTCTACAGGGAGTCTGGCGTTAAGGTTGGAGGCTACCTATATCTCCCGAAGAAGGCTAGGGAGGAGATGCTTAGGCCAGTAATAGAGGAGGCGGCGAGGCTGGGCATGGAGTATGCAACGTGCAGGGAGGGCCTTACTGGAAGGGAATGGTTTAACGCCGGCAGCTGTGACGGGTCCCATCTCATACCGTTTAGGGTCAAGCCGAGAGTGAGGGGGCTTGAGGAGTGGGCTCGTTGACGGAGTAATAGTGCTAGCATACACTAGGCATGGTCTAGCATGGCATATTGTAAGGGGGTACACTCACCCAGACGGCATGGTTATAGCCCAGCCCTATCGTGGCCTCGACTGTAGAAGGCTAGCCGAGCCCCCATCGACCCTACTCCCATGCATAGGTGGCAGAGCGTGGCTTGTTAGGGTGAGCGACATCGTCCTCCGCCTATGGCCAGAGGACTCCTACAGGCTCATAGCGGCTAGCACTCCGCTGGACGAGATGCTGGGCGAGATAGGAGCCTATTGGAGGGGGCTAACAGGCTCACGACCCATAGGGTGCCATGGGAGGCGGAGCGACTATGACCTGCTAGCCGTAGTGGATGCTAGGAGGGCCTTCCGGGTGCTTCAGAGGATGCTTGAGGAGGGCCGGATAGAGCAGTGTAAAAGCGATTTACGCGAGAAGCGAGAGGAGAGGGTTCCTGGAGACGCGTCTCTACACCCAGAGATAGTTGAGAGGAGCCTAACAGACTCATGCTACCATGGCACACCCTTCACGCTACGCCTGCTACGCCGCCTGTCTGACAGTGTATGCCTCGGCTCCGAGACGCCTCTGGGTAAGGTCAGCTTCACGGCGGAGATCCGGCCGGACTGGGAGTCTATACTCGTCCCGGCCCGCTATCGTGTGAAACTGGATAACGGTATGAGTGTAGTCGTGGAGACGTGGAGGACAAGGTACCAATCGCTACCCTCGGGCCTCTATAGGGTGGCCGGGACCCTCTACTATTCACCTGAAGGCTACAAGGTCAAGGTCGACTGGGACGGCTACATAGCGGTGGAGGAGTTATGGTAGAATGCGGAGTCAACGGCAGCCAGGCCGTGGGATGGGACGGGTGGATATACCAGGTCTTAAGCATCCCCTCTCCGCCTGGAATGCTGGTTGTAATACCAAAGTATGAGCCGTGTAAAGGCCCGTCTCCCTGGAGGAGGCCTGGCTCCAACTATTGTAGGGTAACCTCCTCCTACGGCCCGCTAGGCGTTGAGCTTGGAATCAGTCGGTGGGGGAGAGCTAGATTTGACCCTGTATACTCGACTCTCATGCCGTATCTAGAAGAGTCCGAGGTGAGAGAGTGCATTGACCCTAGGAGGGGGTTGGAGGAGGCCATTGCTAGAGGAGACTATGACGTGGTCAGGTTGCTGGAGGCTCTAGAGGCGGAAGGGATTAGGGTCTCCCAGCTAGGGCTCACAGGCTCTCACGCGCTTGGCATTGCTCATGGAGAGTCCGACGTTGACCTGGTAATATATGAGGGTCATGATATAGTCTACAGGCTCTTCGCCGCACGCTCCACGGGACCAGTAGATGCTAACCTTGGGGGTGTGAGGGTTAGCGATGCCGACTTCTCCTGGAGGAAGGGTGTGATAGCAGGAGTTAGGGCAACGTGGGTGCCAGCGGGTCACCGGTGCCCTCCCCTTAGACACTACCATCTGATACCACAGCCTACGGGGAAGGCGCGGCTGGCCCTAACAGTGCCTCCCGGCCAGGACCCAGCGCTGGGATACCCGCCATGCGCCCTTAGCGAGGAGGGGGTCTGGATAGTATCCTTCGAGTTCAACCTAGCCGGAATACTATATTCTGGCGGCAGGCTTGAGGTCGACGGACTGATCTCTGTGGACGGTAGAATAGTCTATGTGGGGGTGAGAGAGTATCCTGGCTCCCTACTAGCTTCGGGTGGCGAGGTCGACTAGCATTCTAGCAAGCCTAGACGCCCCTTTGGTGTCGCCTCGAAAGTTGGGGGGCCTAGACTCCTCTATAAGGCGGGCTAGCGCGTCGGGGTCCGGCCTTTCTAGGAATCCTAAGCCGAGGTGTTCTGCCACAACGCGTACCTCGCTGGCAGGTGCCGCCAGCTTCCACCTGGGATTGTACACTATTATTGTAGGCTTCCCATAGCCTAGGGCTGCATTGATAGCGGTCATCCCCTGATGGGTAACAACTACCCTCGCGCCGGCTATGAACCTATCAATGTCTGGGTCGAAGCTGAACGCTTCTACTCCGCTCCCACGATACTTTTCCGGCGGGACCATGCCGGTTTGGAGTATTAACCGTGATTTCAGCCTTCCCTCAGCCCAGAGCCTGTACATGACGTTGAATAGTTCCTCGTAGCCGTAGGTTCCGGTCGTGACTAGAATGTAGTCGCCCCTGCTAGGCTTATACTTGGGTGGCTCGAAGACCGGGCCTACTACGATGCCCTTCCTGGGGTATAGGCGCCTTTGAAACTCCCAGTGTAGGGCGACTGCCTCCGAGATTTTCGAGAGAAGCGATATAGCCCTGCTCCTCGACTCGACCCTGTAGACGTCTTCGAGCGATACTAGCCTCGCCCCCTTAAGGCGGGCTACTATACATGGGGGCACGCTATTGTTATGGCCAGTGCATAGGGCGGCGTCAACCTTGGGGAGCCTCACGGATGCTTCTAGGAACGACTTGAACAGCCTAGGCATGGCCGGGAGGAGGCTTTCGAGGGGACCCCGTCCCCTAGCATGCTCGATAATAACAGAGTTCCTGCCGAGAGAGTCTATCTTCCGGCGGCTAAACGCGTCCCCCCTAGCGACTGTAAACACTATCTCCACGTCGCTTGGAAGCTCACGTGCAACGGCTATGGCGAAGCCCGTGTGCCCCCCTCCCGACGCCGTCAATAAGATCCTAGGCCTACCCCCCAGCTCTATCCACCTTCATGAAAGGCGGGCTAGGGAGAGAATTAGGGGCGGCTAGCCCTCGGCAGGAACCTCTACTAGCGGCCCCAGAGTTTTCAGGGCCTCCTCGAGCAGCCTCCTCCTCTCCTCCTCGGACTCCGCCGCCAGGCATGCCCTCACTAGCACTGCGAGAATCTTGTAGATGGTTGCAATCTCGTGGGCCTGCCTCTTAACGTTGGTCTCTATGACCTTCATGTTAGCGTTCAGCGAGTCCAGTAGAAGCTCCATGACAGTGATTAGCTCGTCGATATCACCGTGATGGTGGTGATGGTGATGGTGGTCATGCTCGTGGGCGTGCCTCTCGCTAACCTCTTCCACTACCTTATCCAGGTCCTCTCTCTTCTTTGGCAGCGTCATCCTCTTCTTGCGTTTCTTCTCACTCATCCCTATCCACCGTCAGCCTATCTGGGGAGTGACAAGGACTACCCCTATTAACGCTTACCCGATCTCATGCAATCGGAGGTGGCAGATCTTGGGCGACGAGAAACTGTTGAACCCCAAGATAATAGAGCTTGAAGGGATGGCTATGACGGGCTACCTTGTGAAGGTAGAGCAGGAGGACTGCGACACACCACCGGGCTGGAAGAAGCTGGTAGCATACGATGTCGAAGGTAACAGGCATGAGACTGGATGCATGGAGCCGGAAGCGGCTAAAAGGAACTATATGGTGTTCACGCTCTACATTAGAAAGTGGGGTAAGATGGTCAACTGGGATGCTCCAAAAGGCCCAAAAGGAGAGGGTAAGGGTTAGCACTTATTCGCCGATGATGAGTGGTATTACCGACTAGCCCCATAAGCTGGGGCGATGGGTTGGCCCCAACCCTGAGGCTCTACATTCTTATCAATATCTTCGAGGGCAGGCCGTTCTCGTAGACCACCTCTAGGGTCAAGTCAAGCTCGCCCAGCCTGCTTAGGGGTTCAATGTCCTTCCTCATCCTCTCAAGGGCTACTATCCTGTTCTGGATGCTCCTAACGACGTCAACGAGGATGTCGAACTCCTGCTTGGGGGTCGGGTTTATGATTGCCTTGGCGTGGCCTAGGTTTATCTCTGTGCCGCCAAGCTTCCCTGCTCCGGCAGTTTCAGCTAGGAGGCTCTCAAGCTTCACTAGGACCTCTGCCTTTGCCTTCGCGTTCTCCAGCCTCCTTAGCAGCTCGCCCAGCTGGCTTCTAAGCTCGACTATCTTACTGTCAAGGTGTTTGAAGAACTCTCCGACACTGTTGTACTTGACTATGTCTATTAGCTTGCCCTGGTCTACCTGGGCCACGATTATCCCCTCTCCACTGTGCCGTGGAAACACCGGCGTTCGCGTAATATATAGAGTTTACCGTAGAAACGAGCAGTGCCCGGGTGGCTTCTCCAGTGAAGATACGCGACCCCAGAGAGGTCGCCAGGAGAATGGCGGAATCCCTCCGCTCCGACCTTTACGGGTTCGTCTTCAGCCCGTCTATAATAGACTCGGGAGTAGTGTCCAAGCTGGTAGCGTTGTCTGGCTCAGAGAAGTATCTTACGAGATATGCTAGGGGGAATGTTATAGTCTACGCTATTAGGCGTGACATTGTAAGGGCGAAGTGTAGATATGAGGAGTGCGGTGATGCTCCCAGAGAGTCTCGAGATGCTTGCCTCGCAGACTGCTTCATCAAAACTATGAGGGAGCTAGCCGACATGATAGCCAAGAGTATACTCGAGGCTGGGGAGGTTATAGAGGAGAAAACCGGCTAGGCTTTCTGGCTCGACTGGGCCCTCGTGCTCTCTAGGTATTCTAAAACTTTGCTGACATCGTTATCTACGGGCACTTCATACCCCAGCTGTAATAGTAGCACTCGCAGCGCAGCTCTTAGGACTTGGGACTTGTTAAGGTCTAGCTTAGACGCAAGGTCTCTAAGATACCTCTCGTCTAGGTATGATAGTTTTGTGCACGCCGTCTCTCGCTTCGATATTCCGTCTCTGTGGGCGCCGGCTATCCTGCTCAAGCAGCGGCCACCTCGCGGTCTTGGGTCTTACTTCGGGGTAGAATTTAACTCTCAACACTCCAGATCAGGAGGGGTGGTTTATCATTGGCCTCGGATAGGGAGGGCTTGGAGAAGCTGCTGGGCTCTCCGATAAGGGAGCCGATACTCCTCCACTCTGGCAGGGTTAGATGTCCAGTCTGCGGCAGGCAGACTCTCGAGCTAAAAGAATACCTTTACGAGGTCCCCTACTTTGGCCGGATCCTAATATCGACGGGCAAGTGTGCAAACTGCGGCTTCACCTACAGGGATGTGAGGCTGGCCGAGGTTACAAGACCTAAGAAGATAGTAGTGAAGGTTAGCGGGGATAGGGAGTTGAGATACCTGCTCGTGAAGAGCGCGTACGCATACCTCTACATACCAGAGGTAGGCTACGAGATGATACCAGGCCCCGCAAGCACGGGCTTCATATCGACTGTGGAAGGCGTGCTACACAGGTTCCGGGAAGCACTGGACATAGCATGCAAGGATGGCGGAGAGGAGTGCGAGAGGCACTACAAGTGGATAGACGAGGCAATAGAGGGTAAGAGGCCCTTCACGCTAGTAATATGCGACTATGAGGGAGCAAGCAAGGTAATCGGGGAAAACGTTGTAGAAGAAGATCTTGACGAAGAATGTTTAAAGAAGAAGCCAGAGTGGCTCGAGCTAGCCGGCCTATGATGCGCTACTCGACTTTTACCTCCTTACCCTCCTCCTCTTCGGCTTTCTTCTTCTTAATGCGGACCTCTAGGACGCCGTTACGATAGCTGGCCTTAGCTGTGTCGGGATCCACGGGTGCCGGCAGCTCGACCTCCTTGTAGTACTTCCTCCCATTCTCCGCTCTAATCACTAGCTTATTGTCCTTTATGCGGACCCTGATCTTGTCCTTGGAGACGCCTGGAAGCTCCGCTATAACCCATACTTCATCGTCGACCTCCATCACGTCCACTAGAGGTTCCATCTCCTCCCGTATTATCGGCTTTCCGCTCCTAGTCATCTTAATGTTGCCGAACTCTTCTACTCTGGGTATGCCGTCGGGGCCTATTGTTATCCTAACGCCGTAGACGAAGGGGCCACCTCTACCCTTGCCCTGCTCTTCTATCATCCTCCTAAAGCTCTCCTCGAATAGTGACATCATGCTCTCCTCTATCCTTCTAAGCTCCTCGAAGATATCTTCAAACTCGTCGAAGATACTCCTCCTTCTCCTCCACCAGCTCATGTCTACCAGCCTCCAACACTACACTCAGTGTCTTGTGGCTCAAATAATCCTTTGGCCTAGCCTACCTATTCAACTATAAAGCCCCTGCACCGGTTCGTGGCGTGAGGCGAGCGGTGGTTAGTGTGGCCAGACGCCTGGACTACGATGTGGTAATAGTAGGGCTGGGTCCCGCCGGCTCCTCGCTCGCCTACAAGCTCCGCAATGCTGGGCTCCGCGTTGCGGGCATAGATATTGTCGACGAGGACGGCCTGTGGGGCAAGCCGTGTGGAGACGCAATAGGAGAACATCACTTCATAGAAAACGAGATGCCAATACCTAGCGGCGACGCCCTGGCCTTAAAGGTCGAGGGCATAGACATCTACAGTCCCAGCGAGGAGGTCCGCCTACGAGTGAAAGGGGCCGGCTACATGATAAACAGGAATGCCTACGGTAAAATGCTCGTCAAGGAGGCCGAGAAGGCTGGTGTTGACGTCTACCTGAAAACCTACGTTAGAAACCCGATACTTGAAGATGGGACCCTAGTGGGAGTGAAAGCTGTCGACACGGTTAAGGGTGAAGAGCTAGAGTTCCGGGGCAAGGTAATAGTAGACGCCACGGGCACGAGCGGTGTTATAAGGAGAAGGCTCCCCAGCAACTGGCCCGCCAATGAGAAGTTGAAGCCGGTGGACACGAACATTGCCTACAGGAGGATTGTAAGGCTCGGTGTCGAAATTGAAGACCCAGAGTACATTAGGATATACGTGAACCAGGAGATAGCGCCTGGAGGA
>CAYRZG010000004.1:0-26406 GCA_964428695.1 uncultured Desulfurococcales archaeon | reverse complement strand
TCTGGTAGAAGCTTCGCTCCACACTTCCTACATGTCCATAGGGGTATCTCGGTCGCATAGTACCTGTCTCTTGATATGGGCCAGTCCATTGTTATACTGTCTATCCAGTCGTAGAGCTTCCTCCTATGCATCTCCGGCCTAAACGTTATCTTCTCGGCTATCTCCCTAATCTTCCCGCGGAACTCTAGCTGCTTGAGGAAGTACTCTCTCCTAAAGATTATCTGGAGGGGTGTCTTACACCTCCAGCAGACGGGCACTTTGTGTATAATGGGCTCCTTCTTTACTAGTAGTCCCTCCTTCTCCAGCAGCTCTGCTATCCTCTTTCTAGCCGCGCTGACGGGTAGGCCGGCTATGGGTCCCGCTTCCTCTGTCATTGTGCCGTCCGGGTTGATTAGGCGCCTAGGCATTAGGCCGAGTTCGTTGAATAGTCTCACATCAGTCTCGTCCCCGAAGCTGCAGATCATCATTAGGCCCGTTCCGAAGCTTGGGTCAACCGCAGGGTGGGCTACGATCTTAACCTCGTGACCGTAGAGTGGAGCTATGGCGGTCTTGCCCTCGTACTTCTTGTACCGCTCGTCGTCTGGGTGGAATGCTAGGGCGGCACATCCTGCTAGTAGCTCAGGCCTGGTGGTGGCTACTATGAGGTCTTCTCCCGTCTCCTTCACCTTATACTTGATGTAGTATAGGTATCCCTGCTCTTCCCTATATTCGATTTCTGCCTCGGCTAGAGTCGTTCTACACCTGGGGCACCAGCGGACGGGGCGCTCGTCCTCGTATATGAGCCCCCTCCTATAGAGTTCTATGAAAGTGGCTTGAGTCATCGTCCTATACTCGGGGCTGTCCGTGCCGTTCTTCCAGTAGTCGAAACTGCATCCCATCCTGCGCCATACTGCTACTATCTCCCTCTCAGCCTCGTCTAGGAACTGCCTGCACAACTCGAGGAACTTCTCCCTACCCTCGGGAGTCTTAGCCATCTCGTGTGCATAGACGCCGTAGGTCTTCTCAACCTGGACCTCGACCGGGAGACCGTTACGGTCGGCGTAGAATGGTACTATGACGTTGTAGCCTTTGAGGCGGAAGTAGCGGGCCACCATGTCGATTTGAGCATAATGCGCGGCGCCGGCAACATGCCACTTACCACTAGCATACGGGGGCGGCGTGTCTATTGCTATGATCTCGCGGGGATCGGAGGGGTCGAAGCTCGGCTTGTAGAGGCCCTCAGCATCCCATGTTTCGAGGAGTTCCTTCTCATATTCAATCTTCCAGCGTTTCTCTGTAATTCTAGGTTTAAACTCTCTCGTCAAACCATCAACCCCGGCTCGCAGGGTATTCCACTTTTACGCTAAAAATACTCGCCCACACCCTGGGGGCGCCTCTTGGACGCGGTAGGCGAGAGGGAAGATCAAATCGAAGAAGCCGGCAAAACCTCCCTCGAGTCCCAGACGGTATACGTGTTGGCAGTCTTCGCGGGCCTCGTGGCTGGTGTAGCATCAGCCCTCGGCGGGCCCAAGGCTGCCAGTATCATAGTAGACCTGTCGATTCTCGCCTATGCACTGCTGGTTTCAAGGGAGGACGTCCGCCTGCTAGCCCTCGCATCCATGCTGGGGGCCCACGCCGGAGCGGTCATAAGCTATTATTCAAACCCCCTGCTCATACCGCCAGTCGCGGTCCTCGAGAGGAAGACTGAGGGGCTGACAACACGCTACTCCCTCAATATCGACATAGTCTCGCTAATCGCAGTATACGATATTCTATCAAGGCTATACCACATTGGAGAGGCGGTCGAGGCTGAGGAAACGCTTAAAGCCCCCAGCGAGGGAAACCCCTCTGACATGGGCCCGGAAGAGCCGCGGTAGTATAGCCCGGCCCAGTATGCGGGCCTCTCGAGCCCGTGACCCGGGTTCAAATCCCGGCCGCGGCACCATGCGCGGGCTCCTACCCGGGCCCTCCTCTCACCATATGTTGGACGAGGACCTTCTAGCGGCTTCGAAGGCTGCTCTCCTGAGAGCCTGCTCCAGCATCCTTACTGTGACGGCCTCGTTCAGCCTAGCCACAGCTATGTTGCCGTGTCCCCCCTTGTCCTCCACTATACCCTGTTCCCTGAGAATGTCTAGGATCCTAGACGCTTCCCCGCGACCAGATCTTATGACAAGCAGGCGGGTCCCGTCGGCCCTCTCGAAGAGGACTGCCACTGGCTGGCCCACAATCTTGTAGATCGCTGAGGCTAGGGCGGAGGCCCCTCTCTTGTTCCACTTTCCTCTAGCATCTACGAACTTAACGTATCCCAGGTTCACGGCTGACATTGCCAGCTCTGTTGCAACCCTCCTAACCTCCTCGTCAGCCTTCTTGGAGAGTTCCTCGCTCGCTTCGAGCAGGTTTACCTTGCCCTCGCTCTCTTTTAGCAGGGCGGCAAGCCTAACTCCCGGGTCTTCGAAGGGTAGCGGGTTGGCAAGCCATCTCACGTATTTTACCCAAGCCTCCCGGCTCCTGGTCACGTTCAGCATTTTAGAGATGGCCGCGGCCATCTCAACCAGCTTCTGGCTAACGTCAACTTGCCTCTTGAGGCTACTGCTCCCCTCCAGAACCGCTATGGCGGCTACGAAGTCTTCGAGCCTCCTGGTAAACCTGACGTTCAATCCTTCAAGGAACCTCTTTATTATAACGGATGAGGGTGATTTACCAACTACTGCGAAGACATTGTACTTGTCTTCTAGCTCGTGTATATTCTTTAGAGTTGAAGAGTGGTGGTCGAAATAGTATATTTTTGAGTTAGAGCATCGCTCCCTAAAGGCTGCGAGAGCTTTTATGACCTCGTCGGTTACAGGTATGTCTACTATGACTAGGTTGTCCCAGCATTCCTCGCCCATTTCCTCGACTATACTCCGCGGGCCTGCCGGGATTAGGCAGACCTTCTCCCTCCCCTTGACTGGGAAGACGCCCTTCTTCTCCTGGGCATAGTATATGAGGGCCGCTCCTACCACGCCGTCAGCGTCCCAGTCGGCTATTACGGCAACCTTGCACTGTTCCTGCAAGAACCACACCCTCGCCAGTATTCCTTACGTTAAAAGTTCTGCGGGCGGGTCTTATTATTGTTGCCCTCTCCTTCCTTTTTTGTCCGCCCAGAACTGGCGGGTGTATGAGTAGTCTTGCATAGCCCTTAGAAGCTCGTCGTAGAAGCTCTTCTCCCCACGCTCGAAGTACGTTGAGAGCAGTTTCTGGGCCCTGCTCACTCCAACGCCGTAGGCCATTAGCGCCTCTATAACATACCTACCGGCGCCCTGGCCTGCATAGGATAGGTAGAGTTTGGCCCTCTGTATGACCTCTCGGGCCAACTTCTTCTCCTCGCCCCTCAACCTCTCACCCGACCTGTGCTTCCTGTAAGCTTCCACCATCCTGTCTCCATACTCGGAGTCGGGCAGAGGTGCTAGCAGTCGGGAGCCACAGTAGGGGCATGAGAGGGTCCCGTTGCCCGCCTTCCCGACAGTTATCGTTGTAACCCTCCCACAGTTGAGGCAGAGTAGTCTCACCTTCCTTCTCGCCAGACTCCTCTTTATAGACTCTATAATCTTCTCCATCGCCAACTGTTTAATGTGTACGGCGGCGTCCAGCCTAACGTATGGGTTCTCCACGACCTGCACTGCGAGCGGGGTCGGCTTCTCTACTACCACCACTTGCGGGTCTCCGATATTGTCTAGGTACTCGTTAAGTGCGTCTAAGTCTATCTTGTCGTGTAGCATCTCTCTAAGAGCCTCCCTGTCTACTACCGTGTCTTTTAGGGCGGGGACTATCTTCCTCAGTATCGACGAGTGCACGCGCTTGCCCGGCTCTATGACCCCCATCCTCTTGGCGACCCAGTGTAGCCTCACGAGGTATGTGCGAGTCGACCTGGCTGCCTCCTGGATGTGGATTAGGCGTTCAACCCTATCCCACTCTCTCGCCCTCCTAAGAGCCCACGCCACGTCCTCGCCTCTCACTCCGAGGGGGGAGGTGAATACTATAGCGTAGGGTGTGTAGTAGAATTCCACTCTCCTGCCCCGCTCCGCCTCGAGTATCCTCGACAAGAGTAGCGCTAGGGCAAGGTTGCCATTGCTGCCCAGGCACGCGTACAGTATGGCGGCTCCCCTCGACTCCTCTATGACCGGAGTGCGCGGTGCTAGTACCGTTCCCAGCATCCTCCTGGTCTCACCTAGAATGTCGGCTATCATCTCCGCATATCTCCCGGAAATCTTCCTAGCCCTCAACATGCGTATGCAGTCGCCCCTGTCCTGCATGCATATCGACATTATGCCGCAGACTTCCCTGGCCACCTTGTAGCTTACAGGTATAAGCTCGCCCTCCCATGCCGGGACTAGTCCTGGAACATCGCCTAGGAGCACGGCGTCTATCCTACCCTTCTCATAGTCCACTGTTACTGCCTGCCAGACCCTGCCTCCCAGTACGAAGCGTAGTTCCCTCTCATCCTTAACCTCCATTAGCCTAGTCTCCACGAACCTTTCACTCACTTCGCCGATCTTCTCGCCGTTTGCTATATTGTATACTGTGAAAGTGTTCTCGTCGGGGATCATTGAGACCTTGTAGAAGTAGGATCTCGTCTTCCTACCCTGCCTTACCATGCCGCTCTCCGGGTCGTATCTCACGATTCTAACATTGTCGAGGTGCTCGGCTATCTCTTCAAGTTCCTGCATGGAGAGCTGGGATAGCGAGCCGCTCCTATTCATTACGGTTAGAGCCTCGTTTAGCGTGAGCATACCACCACGCTCTATGACCATGCCTGCCAGCTGGTGGGATGCCACATCGTAGGAGCCCCTATGCATTCTCATGTCCTCGAGGTGGCCCTTCTCAGCTCTCAACGCTATGACGCCGGACTCTAGTATCTCGAAGAGGTTGGCCATCGTAACTATCTGGGCTCTGCTAACCTCGCCGAACCTATGCCCCGCTCTCCCAGCCCTCTGCACCATTGCAGTAACCTGCCTCGGCGACATGAACTGGACGACTAGGTCCACGCTACCAATGTCTATTCCAAGCTCCATGCTGGACGTTGCCACCAGTATCTTCACCTTGCCGGCTCTAAAGTCGGATTCGACAGTCTCCCTGACAGTCCTGCTAAGGCTTCCATGGTGAACTTCCACCCTGTACTTCAACCCCTTTTCTTTGGCCCGCCTCGCCAGTGTTGCGGCAAGCTTCTCGGCTGTAGACCTTGTGTTTGTGAATACGAGTATCGAGCCTGGAACCGTGGATGCTAGCCTCAGTATCTCTTCAACAGACTTTGACCAGAGGCTCTCGTCGGCCGCGTCGGCGTCTATGATCGAGACGCCTATACTATACTCTTTGGGCGTGTCGTCGGCTACGTGCACGACCCTCCTCCCATGCGCTAGCAGGTCCATGGCCTCGGCTATGGATCTCCTCGAGAGTGTTGCAGAGAGGCCTATCCTCTGTATCCTAAACCTCGAATGGTCCTCCAGCCTCTCCAGTACGACGGACAGTTCTGCGCCCCGCTTGCTTTCTATCAGCTCGTGTACCTCGTCAACTATAACCCATGATACGTGCCTCCACAGGCCTTCCCTTCCCACTGTGAGGAGAAGGTTCAGGCTTTCGGGAGTGGTAACCATTATGTGTGGGGGGTTCCTAAGGAACTCTCTCCTCGCAGACTGCGTGGTGTCACCGTGCCTTAGAAGTATGCGGAGGCCTACTCCCTCGACTATCCTCCTGATCCTGTAGGTTACGTCCCTGTTGAGGGCCCTTAGAGGCGTTATGTAGATGGCTCGGACTCCCCCGAGGTCGCCCCTCTTCTCGATGTCTTTTAGGAGCATCGTGAGCACGGGGAAGAGTGCTGCCTCGGTCTTACCGCTTCCCGTCGGAGCGGTGACTAGGGTGTGCGATCCCGTGAGTATGACGGGTATGGCTTTCTCCTGGACTGGTAGTAGCCTCCTGTATCCGAGTTCTACAGCTACTTCTACAACCTTTGGATGCAGTAGGCTTGCCGCTCTGCCCTCGAGTCTCGCCATTCGCTTAGCCCCTTCACCCTGCCTGGGAGCCGCCAGTGGGAAGACAACTATATCCGGCAGGGGTATTATGCCGTGGGAGCACGCTTTTGACGTGCAGGCTGAGGCCTATAGTGTACGTTGCCGGCTGGGCCGTGGTATTGGCGTTTCTAGCGAGAGCCTCGAACACCCCAGCACTTGCCGGCCTTCTAGGTATTGCCAAGCCGTTCATCCCCCCTCTCGCAGCGTTGCTGTTCGGCACTCTGTCCAGGAGTATCGTCGCAGGGGCCGCCTCGGCGGTGGGTCTTGACTACCTACTGTCCCGAGAGCCGGGCGGCGTCTCTGGACTAATCCTCTACGCTGCAGTATTCCTCTTCTTAACCGTGAGGGCAGCCCGCGGCGGCGTCTATGATAGTGTCCTGGAATACCTGCTCTTCCCCGGAAAAGTCTACCTGTCCCCGGTCCTGGCCGCTGGAGCCTCCACGGCTCTCGCATACTGGCTTGGCCTCAGTATTGTTGAATACAAATACTACCTGCCGGCCGTTGCGTTCTCCGCGCTCGTCGCCGCGAGGCAGGTGTCTCCGCTCCGAGCCATGGTGATAGGCTTCCTCGCTGGCCTGGGACCCCTCTGGGCTCCGGCGGCCGCCCTCTACGCTTCCACCGCGCCGCTACCCCCCATAACGTGTGGCAGCAGGATTATCGGCATACTCCACGCCGTCGAGGCTGTGACGTCTCCCACGAGATCGATCGGGGGCCCCGCCAGCGTCCGTTGGAAGGACCGCGTTATAGCATGCTCTGAACACTCCCCCGCCAGGGTGGGGTTGGGCCGAGTCTACACTATTCTCGTGTTCTCTAAGGACTGGCTTCCCATAGCCACGTCGCTGGCCCAGGACTATACGGGTGTTAAGATGGTCTTCGACCTAGACGCAGGCAACTATAGGCCTTCGAGGAGCCTCCTAGCCTTGGCAGGGATCGAATACGTGAACTTGCACGGTGTAGAGTTACACGAGGCTATCTCCGAGATACATGACAGAAGCAGTAGCGCAAGCCTCATCATACTAGGCTCCTGTGAGAAGCCGCTCGAACTCCTACTCCAGCTGGCACCGCCGGACAAGCCCGCGATTATAGGCTCCTGCATGCTACCCCAGGGGAGGCTCTTCCCAGTACGCCGGGGCGACATGGTGGCTCTCATAGGTGACACCGGGGACCCGGCGGCGCTAGCGTCGATTCTCGAGACCCTCCAGCCCCAGTGGGCTAGGCGTCTAGCAGACCTGGTGGGGGCGGGCTACCTTATAGCAACCCCGTACTGCGGCCCACGGCTTGCCGTGGTGAAGCCTCTCCGACCCAGTCACGGATAAAATACCCGGTAGCAGACACTCCTCTCAAAGACAGGTGTTCAATCGTGGCGGAGGAGGAAGAGGCTGCGGAGGTTACACAGTTCGCCGTTGCAAGCCCCGAGATACTAAGGGCTATGATCGTGGCGACTGAGCTGCTGGAGAGGCTAGCTCGTGGCGAGATAACGCTGAGCGAGGCTAAAGCGATCTATGAGGAGAAGATTGCCAGCGTCATAGAGTCTATTAGAGAATCTTCGAGGCCTGCCAGGTCGAGGAAGAAGGCTTCCGGCGAGAAGAAGTCGACTAGAAAGAGGTCTAGGAGGACGAGGAAGAAGGAGGCTTAAACCAGCTTCTGCACCTTAACCTCTGCCTCATACCCCAGTTCTCCGAGCGCCTCTACTATAACGTCAACTGGAACTCTCCTATCGAATACTAGGACAACCTTCTTCTCATCTCCCTCTTTCACTAGCTTAACCTTGTCTATGACAACCCTGCCTAGTATCATGTCGTTCATACTCTTAGACGGTACTAGATAGTCTTTGAACTTCTTCTTCATAGTCTCGTAGAACGCCTCGAAATTCCTAAGTATCCTGTAGGTCTCGTTTACATCGTTGGACTCGAATCCGAGCCGGTCAGTGACGGCGGCAAGTAGCTTCTCGGCTTCATCGAGGGGTAGCTCCACACTCTTATACTTGCCGAGGTCAACCTCCACCACTACCTTCTTGGCCATGTCTAGCCACCTAGCCCCGAGGGTATCCGGCACTGGCGGGTTTATTATACTAGGTGGCCTGCTAGAATCTGGAATGGTATGAGGGTGTAGGGGATGCCAGTTAGAGTGGTCTACTCGGCCGCGTCCAAGTTCAAGTACATCACCCAAACCCTAGCGAAGATAAACGATGAGGGCGACCTTATATTCACGCTGGAGGGTCTCATAGCTTACATTATGAGCCCCGATAAGACTAGCCTTGCCGTGCTTAGGGCTCCAGTGATGTCGTTCGACGAGTACGAGGTTGACGAGGAGCTAACCTTCACTATTAGGACCGACGAGTTTAACAAGATTGTTAAGAGGGCTACGAGGAACGACGACCTCATAATAGAGTATAAGGCTGACGAGCAGGCGCTCCAGATTACGTTGAGGGATAGGAAGACTGGCGTCCCCAGGGTATTCCTCCTTCCAGTCATAGTCCAGGAGGCGAAGGAGGCTAGGGAGCCACGGATAGAGGGCCACGCCCGCTTCACAATGATGACCGACGACTTCAAGGCCATGATCCAGGACGCCAAGATCGTGGGAGACGTCCTCGAGTTGAAAGCTGACCCGGAGAAGGTTGTGGCGAAGGCTAGCGAGGCCGAGAAGGAATACGAGTGGATCCTGAGGGACGGAGACCCGCTCATAAGCCTGGACGTGGACGAGGAGGCTGTGAGCAGCTACACGATAAACGCCCTGCAGGTCGCCACCAAGCCTACGGGGGCGGCCGAGAGTGTTAGGGTGGAGTTCGACACAAACTACCCCCTAAAGATAGAGTTCACCTTCCCGAACGCGGAGAAGCTGATACTCTACGTTGCCCCAGCAGAGTAGCGCCTTCGGGACCCGCCCCTTTTATAGCTCGACCCCCTCCTAGGCCTGCCAGCCTTAGAGGACTTAGAGGATAGGCCGCCTCTCACCCTAGCCACAAGCTCCTCCACGTCCGCCTCAACCTGCCTTACCGGAGCCCTCAGCGACGGGAGCCGTATACCCCTACACGAGACCTTCCTCCCGGCGGATGATAGGGCTAGGGCGCAGTAGGGGCACAGGCTTGTCCTGCGACCGTCGACTTCGCAGTCGTACACGGCGCCTTTCCGGCCGCAGAGGCTGCACGAATACCAGGCTAGGGTAGCCCTGTCCACGTCACGCACCCCCGGCGGCATCCAGGCCGGTCCTACATGCCTCTCCGCGGCCTACCATGCGGGCCCCAGGGAGCCTGTAGCCCGCCGCAGTTGCCGCGGATCATCGGTCGGACCCACACAGTTTCTTGCTACTGGCGGGGGTAAAGAGGCTGTCACCTCTACGCTTCTAGGAGCCGCTTGAATCTCACCGCGTCCGTGTACGAGTATACGTTGTTGAACATAACATATATCTGCCGCTGGCGCAGGCCTAGGACTATGGACTTCAGCCGCTCCAGATCGTCGTCTGTATAGCGGTATTTGTAGTTAACCTCTCCGCCGCCAAGGCCGTGTAGACGGGCATAGGCTACCATGCTATGCTCTGTGGGCAGGCGGCCTCTCAGGAAGTCGCCCGCTATCGAGATATCATAGTCCCTGCTTATCCTGTCGAGGAGCCCCCTGTTCTCCGGCTTCCACCATTCGCCCCTCGGCTCCCATACTATTGTGAAGCCTCGCCTCTCAGCCTTTGAGAAGAAGTTTTCCAGCCTCTCAACGTTCTCTCTGCTCGGCGTGAACGATGCTGGCGTCTGCAAGACGATTGCATCGGCCCGCAGCGCATCCGCGGCGTCCAGCGTCGTCTTCCATGCTTCCCAGACTTCTCTAGTGTCCGCGAATGACTTGTATGCTGAGGGGTCTCCGGGCGGCGGGCTTTTGAGCCTCCTCCAGAGCCTCTTGTTATAACCGTGCGTTACTAGCATCCAAGCTTTCACCGTGAACCGGAAGTCTTCCGGCGCCTCTTCCCTGTATTTTCTAAACGATTCGGGCGGCCTGGGATCGTAGAAGGTCTGTTGTACCTCGACTGCGTCTAGGTCGGCGTATATCTTCTTCCTCGACGCCGAGAAGCCGCAGGTGCCGACGATTATCTTTCCTAAACCCATTGTGGCCCCGCCTCCTCAACCTTATCGAGGAACTCGCCCACAGCCTCTCCCTCATAGCATATGGCGCTGGTGCATAGAATGTGTGGGCTTGCCTCCCTTATTCTCTCGAGGCTCCTATACCAGTCCCTCTCACAGCTATCCCATCTCTTAGAGAGTCTGCCCAGCGCGTCCCCGACTAGAATTATCCTGCGGCCACCGTCTTCTATGAGGAGGCTCTGGCTGCCTGGAGTATGGCCTGGCGTGTGCAGTGCTTCGACCCTCACCTCTCTGGAGGAGAGTATCGTGAAGGGGTCTTCCCTTATCACGAGTCCTACAGGCACGCCACGGAAAACCACGCCGAAGTCAGAGGCCGCTGTCTTGACCGGGTCGCCCGTCTCTATCCACCTGGAGTCGGGCTCTCTAGCTGCGATTATGGAGCCTAGCTCTTCGTGGAACCAGTAGTCGCCTCCCGCATTGGTAACATGGCCGTGAGTGTTAACTACCAGCTCAACAGGCAGTCGGGTCCCCAGCATGGAGTAAGCCTCCGCTATTCCGACAGTTAGGGCGGCTATGGAGGACTCTAAGCCGGCGCCGGAGTCTACGACTACAGCACTATCCTCGCCGGCCACGAGGGCCACTATAGAATCTATGGGGGTGGAGAGGCCGGGGTAGAGTATGAGGAATACCCTTCTAGACAGTCTTCTTACCGTCATTTTAGACTGCCTGCTCGAAGGGCCTTATCTTCACAACTGTTACAACGTCAAGGTTCTCCAGAGCTGTTCTAACCTCGTCTGGGCTTACATGAGACTTTCCAAGATCAACTATAACGGTACACTCTCCCGTCTCCCCTCTCGCTATAGACGCACATTTCGACGTCACTATGTCCACTCCAAGCTCCGCTAGCTTACTGGTAAGCTTCGCTAGAGCCCCCGGCTTATCGTATAGTTCCACTTCAATCTGGTATATGTTCTCCGCCTTCGACACTGGCGATATGAGGATCTCACGCTTCTCAATATCAGCTATGAGCACGAGTACCATCCCGGTATCTATGTCTAGGGCCTCTCTAACAGTCTGAGGGATGGTAATCCTTCCCTTGGAATCAACTTTCACGAGGGAGACTAGCCTCATCCCACCGATCCCCCATCTTCGTTTAGCTCTAGGATTACCAGAAGTATTTAAGTTGTCTCATATCTTTACGTCTAAAGGCATACATTCCCGAGCATATCTCACACCCCTGCGAGCCTAATATATCCACGTACTCGACATCATATTGATGTCGGAGCGGGGAATGGGGTATGGCGGCTGGGAAGAGGCTTTATAGGGTGTTCTACAGCGTGTTCGACGATAGCCTGCACGAGCAGGTTAAACGGGAGATAGCGAGCAAGTTCGGCGCTGAGATCGTGGACCACAAGTCTAGAGTTCACCCAGACTTCCGGTTTATAGAAGTCCTAGTAGAGCAGCCGGGCCTAGAGGACGAGATTAGGGATATTGTTTCAAACATTATAGGCTCCATGCACGTGAAGGTTGTCTGGATTGACACTACAAAGTAGGGGGCACTATTCAGGCGCTAATACTCTAGGGTGAGGTCTGTGTGGCCGAGGATAGGATCGTAGTCTGGCCGAGCGAGGCCCACACGTTCGCCTATTGTCCTAGGCTCTACTTCTTCGAACTCTACTTGGGCAGGGAGAGGAGTCTCTGGGAGAGGTTCCGACTACTCATTGGACGAGTCTACCACTACCTGCTAGGCTTGGGGGACAGGGTGCGGGGGAGAAGGGTCGAGGAGCCCTTTGAAGCCAGGCTTGGAGCTGTCACAATCCGCGGCAGACCCGACGCCTTCGAAGTTTCGGAGGACCACCTACTTATCGTTGAGAGGAAGAGTTCGAAGCCACCGAGGAAAGGGGCTTGGACTAGCGACGCCGTCCAGGCTTCGATATACGCCCTAATACTCTCCAGGATGTACGGCCACCCGCAAGCGAGGATTAGGGTAGAGTATCCAGGCGCCCGCCGCGAGTCTAACCTAGACAGCGATAAGGTTGCGCTGGTAACAAGGCTGTTGGACGACATAGTGCTAGTCAAATACTTTGGTATAGTACCCAAAGCTCTCAGGAGTCCCAGAAAGTGCGGGAAATGCCCATTCCGGGAGGTCTGCGAGGAGCTGGACAGGAAGCTGGACGCGGAGGATCTCTACGAGCCAGGCTCCTGGCTTGAGGGGAGATACGTGGATGAAACATTCTCGTAGACGGCTATCCTATTAGCCTCCGCTACCCACCCGGGCTTAGGGGCTAGAAGCAGCTATGGCGAGCATTGAAGAGATAGTCCGAGAGATATACGGCGAGACCATCAAAGCCCGGGTAGGCGGCCCTGTCAGGAATCCACGGGTAGCGAGGAGGATCCTAGAGGAGGAGTACAGCCTCCTCGTAGACGAGAGAGTGATAGCGCTAACCTATGCTGCATTCATGAATGGCAGGCCTGTCCTATTCGAGGGACCCCCGGGTACTGGGAAGACCGAGATTGGCGAGGCTCTGCTAGAGCTGTGGGCTGGGAGGAAGCCCTTCATCCTCCCGTGTAGCGAGAACTATGACGAGTATAAGGTGATAGGAGACTTCCACCCTCTCCTAGCAATGAATAAAGGGTTCAACGAGGAGAGCTTCATCCCCCGACCTCTACTGGCCGCTCTAATCCTAGACACCGGCGTACTCGTAGACGAGATTAGGCGGAGTAACGAGGAGTTCCAAAACATGCTACTCGATATCGCCGATAAGAGGAGGATAGTCGTACCAGAGCTTCGCCGTGTATTCCGAGCCCGCGGCGCGGGCTTCCAGCTGGTTTTCACGAGCAACCCCGAGGATATAGCCCAGAATGAGCTTAGCGACGCCTTCCTAAGGAGGGTTGTGAGGGTAAGCTTCAACTATCCAAGCAGGGACGTGGAGCTGAAGATAGTGAGGATGCGGTCCATGAGGGAGCCCCGGCTCCCCCCTGACCTGCTAGACTCTATGCTTCGCGTCGTAGAATACCTGCGAAGATCATCTATACAGCACAAGCCAGGCCCTGCTGAGACTGTGCTCTGGGCTAGGATGGCGCAGAGCATAGCTTCTCTACGCGGCTCCGATCGCGTAACGAGGGACGATGTTGTGCTATCAGCCTACACCGTCCTTGTGAAGAGGGAGGAAGACAGGGAAGACGTGGAGTCGGCGGTTGAAAGGCACCTGGGTGGTGCCCGTTGACCCTTCCTGGCCGGGGCGGGGACCTGGCATCCTTAATCGTGGAGGTTGCATGGAGGCTTAGAAGTAGAGGTTACCGCGTGTCAACGGCTGAGATAGTGAAAGCTGTCGAGCTAGCCAAGAGCTACGAGGCCCTAGTCGGCAGGCTCACATGGGAGGATCTCTCCTCGATTATCGCCGCCTCGTTTACAACCGCTCGTCTCGGAGTAGAGGAGGTAGGAGAACTCGTTAAGGAGGCGACTATGGAGGCAACGCTGCTGGATAGGGCTAAGAGGATACTCTCGGAGATAGAGGAGAAGATAGGCGAGGCCGGCCTCCACCCGGGAGGGAGGGCCTCACTCAAACATATAGTGTCTGGGAAGTCTAAGAAGGAGAGAAGGAGGGCCAAGTCCGCCTACGTTATACTCCGCAAGATTGGAGCCATACGTGACAGGAACGGGAGGCTTAGGGTAGCCGATAGGAGGGAGCTTGAGAGGCTAGCCTACAGGCTAGCCAGGGAGGGCTACGAGTCCCTATACGATGCGCTGAACAGCAGGGCTGGGAAGCTGTCCAGGGACGCGCTACTAGACTATGCCGATGCGGGCTTCGAATTCTCGAGGAAAGCCTTCGAGTCCATGAGTAGCGAGAGGCTCCTAGACGCCGCGGAGGCGGCGTTGCGGAAGGGCGAGGCTAGGCTAGCCCGGATGGCTGCGGAGGAGCTTGCGGCCAGGATTAATCGCGGCGAGAAGATAGCAGACCCCGAGAGGGCCGCCAGGATACTCGAGAAGGAGGGGCTTCTATCGCCTTCAACGCTTAGGAACCTATCACTAGCCTCCGGGAGGCCCGTTAGAGGCATGCAGGCCGACGACATAGCCCTCATAGCAAGGAGTCTCGGCGTGGAGGAGGGGGGCAAATACCTAGCCAAAGGCCTTAGAGGGGCCCCGGCCGAGTCAGTTAAGAAGATAGCCGAGGCTATCGGAATAGAGTATCTCTGGGCTATAAGGGACAGGCGGGACCCCTGGCTGGCCGCAGCCTCAAACGCTGCGAGGGCGCTCCGAGAAGCATTACTCTACGTTGAAACGGGCGAGGAGGGTAGGGCCGACATGGCACACTTCTATCTCGACAAGTCACGCAGCATGATCGACGACGGCGACTCTAGATTCGATAGTATAAAGAGGCTCGTGGAGGCCGTGGACCTCCTTCTAGACATACTCGACAACGGTGTTGCCGAAGGCTCCTCCCTAGACGCCCTACTCAACAGGCTGGCCCTGCCAGAATCTGTCATCGTGTTGAGAGGCCTCTACACTCGAGGGGGAGAGTGGAGAAGGATAGCTGTCACAGCCATGGATAAGCTGTTGGCTCGGGTCTCCTCCCTCGAGGGGTCCAGGCTTCTCCCCAGGAAGAAGGTCTATCTGTCACCCCCCGGTAGGCTTGATGTGAAGAGGACCATATACCGTAGAATGAGATGGGCCTACCCCTACACGGCGTATAAGAGGAGGCTCCGCGCCACCCCAGTAGTGCTAGCCCTAGATGCGAGCGGGTCCATGCTCGAGTACTCCTCTTGGAGTATCGCCGTGGCGAGCATGTTCCCACGTCATCTTAGGAGGCTCATAGTCTTCAGCCACAAGGTCGAGGTCTATGACCCGCCTATAACTAGGAGGATGCTAGCCGAGATACTTGTGTCGACAAGCTTCCAGGGCTACACTAACATCTCCGCCGCACTCCGCAACGCCAGGATCCCCGGAGTCAGCAGGGTAGTGGTGATAACCGACCTGTACCAGACTGTGGAAGACGAGCCGGTGGCCGACGCGGCCCTAAGGCTCCTCCGTTCGGGCAAGAAGCTAGTCTTCATAGTTCCCAGGAAGCATGACGTCGATTCGAGGCTGAGGCTAGAATCCCTCGGCGCCAGGGTTGTGGTCACGCCCAACGCTCGGGGCGCGGCCCGGGAGATTCTAAGAGCACTCCTACGCTGACCGGGCCGGCTTGGGAAACCTCTATTTACCCGACACCTGCAGGGGCGGGAGAGGAGGATATTTAGAGTGCTGAAGTGGAGGCTAGCAGGGGGGTAGCGGGTTGGCGACGGAGCTGGAGATCCCGCCAGAGTGGAAGAAGTTCCGCTACAGGGGTAAGACGCTAGAGGAGCTACTAGAAATGCCTCTAGACGAGCTGGTCAAGCTCCTCCCGGCCAGGCAGAGGCGTAGCCTGCTTAGGGGGTTTACTCCCGCGCAGAAGAAGCTCCTCCTAAAGATTAGGAAGATGAGGCCCAAGGTCATAGAGGCCCTCAAGAAGGGTAAGAGGCCTCCCGTGATAAGGACCCATGTCAGGGACCTTGTCATACTGCCCGAGATGGTTGGTATGACGATCGCCGTCTACAACGGCAAGGAGTTTGTGCCCGTAAGGATAGTCCCGGAGATGATAGGCCACTATCTCGGAGAGTTCAGCCACACGACAAAGATAGTGCAGCATGGCGAGCCAGGACTGAAGGCAACTAGGAGCAGCCTGCACGTGGCTAGCAAGTAGAGGGGGTGAAATGGCATGCCCAACTGGAAGTATAGTGTTAAGTTCCGGGATGAGAGTAAGATAGCCAAGGCTATGATGTGGGATGTGCCCGTACACCCCAAGGTTATGAGGGAGGTTGCCGCCGCAATTAGGGGCATGGGGCTCCAGGAGGCCAAGAAGTTCCTAAGAGACGTTATCGCCAAGAAGCAGGCGGTTCCGTTCAGGAGGGCACATGGGAAGCAGGCTCATAGGAGGGGGCTCGCAGACAGGTGGGGCTGGCCTGTCGGCAGGTATCCGGTGAAGGCCGCAAAGTATATGTTGAAGCTCCTAGAGAACGTGGAGAATAATGCTGCCCAGAAGCAGCTCGACGTTGAGAGGCTCAAGATAATACACGTTGCGGCACACAAGGGGATAACGTTGAAGAGGTGGATGCCTAGGGCGTTCGGGCGAGCTAGCCCGAAGTTCAGGGTGCATAGTCACATAGAGGTGGTTGTTGAGGAGAAGGGGTGATAGGGTATGGGTAAGCCGGACGAGATATTCCTAAAGCAGGCTATCCTCCGGGCTAAGGTCGACGAATACCTGGCCCAGAACTTCTACGAAGCAGGCTACAGTGGGGTCGTGATAACCCAGACGGGTCTTGGGACGAGGATACACATCTACGCGGAGCGGCCCGCGCTGATCATAGGGAAGAGGGGTAGCACTATTAGGAGGCTGAGCGCGATATTCGAGCAGGTGTTCGGCTTCGAGAATGTGCAGATAACGGTGAGCCAGCCGGAGGCGCCGGAGCTTGACGCTAGGATTCAGGCTTTCAGGATAGCGCGTGCAATCGAGAGGGGCTTCCACTTTAGGAGGGTCGCCTTCGCAGCCCTACGCAGAATCATGGCCAATGGCGCCGTGGGAGTTGAGATAAAGATAAGCGGCAAGCTGACGAGTGAGAGGGCCAGATTCGAGAAGTATAGTGCGGGCAAGGTGTACAAGGCTGGCCATATTGTAGACGAGCTGGTAGACAGGGCGGTAGCCTATGCTAGACTGCCCAAGGGCGTGATCGGAGTCGAGGTCATAATAGCGAGGCCTGGCAAGCCGGCAGACTACATTAGAATAAAGGAGGAGGACGAGGTCCGAGAGTTCATAGAGAAGATTAGGGCTGAGAGGGAGGAGGGCGAGCTTCCAGGAGAGCTTAAGGAGATGCTGGAGGAGGTGAAGGAGGGTGGCGAAGCATAAGATCAGCGCGGACGAGATTAGGAAGATGAGCAGGGAGGAGAGGGAGAAGCTACTCCGCGAGCTTAGGATGGAGCTGATAACGCTGAGGCACAAAGCAGCGGTGGGCCTCCTCGAGAACCCGGGCAGGCTTAGGGAGATCAAGCGTAACATAGCTAGGATACTGACCATTAACCGCGAGGAGGAGCTGAAGGCTGGGAAGGCTTGAAGAGGAAGCCCTGGAACATAATTTTTCACGAGCTCATAGGCCTCCCGGTCCGCGTCCGATACTCCTGGGACCCCTCCCTCCAGGGCTTAGAGGGTAGAGTTTACTGGGAGACAACGAGGACTATCCTAATAAACGTGGGAGACAGGCTGGTTAGAGTGGTCAAGCCAGGGACTGTCTTCGAATTCTACCTGGAAGAGTATGGATGGGTCCCTGTGAGGGGAGACCATTTATTGGGCACGCCTGGAGAGAGGGCGAAGAGGCTAGTGCGGGTGAGGTAGGGAATGCCGGCATTCAAGCAGGTGAAGAACCTCAAGATACCAGGCGTGGAGCCGCCGGAGACGGTGTGCAACGACCCCAACTGCCCATGGCATGGAAGCCTTAGGGTCAGAGGCATCCTGCTAGAGGGTATAGTGGAAAAGGCTAAGGCTAAGAGGATGGTTGTAGTCAGGCATGTCTACCTATACTATGACCCCAAGTACAAGAGGTACGAGAGGAGGAGTAAGAAGATACACGCCCACCTGCCAGACTGTATAACCGTCAAGCCTGGAGACAGGGTAGTTATAGGAGAGACACGCCCGATCTCGAAGACGGTAAAGTTCGTGGTACTCGGGGTGAAGAAGTCTAGTTAAACCCCCGGAAGGCTAGTCGCGGAGGTGGGGTAGGAGATGCCAAAGAAGAAGAAGTATGGTGCCGTGCTGTCCCGTAGGGGTATCAATACTGGCCTTCAGGTTGGGAGCTACGTGAAGGTAGCCGATAACAGCGGCGCCAGGGAGGTAATGATAATCAACGTGCCACAGGTTAAGGGTAGGCTTAGGAGGATCCCGGCCGCTGGAGTCGGGGATCTAGTAGTTGTCACGGTGAAGAAGGGTACACCGCAGATGAGGAAGCAGGTCACCTACGCGGTGATCATTAGGCAGAAGAGGCCCTTCCGCAGGCCCGACGGTACCTGGGTGAGCTTCGAGGACAACGCCGTTGTAATAGTGTCTCAGGACGGGACCCCGAAGGGTAGCGAGATTAGGGGCCCCGTCGCCAAGGAGGCCGCCGACAGGTGGCCTAGGATAGCCAAGCTTGCAACCATCATAATATGAGGGTGGTAGAGTATGGCACGTCTAACCCAGAGCAAGCAGCCCAGGAAGCAGAGGAGGGCACTCTTCAACGCCCCCCTCCACGTGAGGCAGAAGCTCGTAACCGCCCCACTAAGCAGGGAGCTTAGAGAGAAGTACGGCGTGAAGAGGCTGCCGGTGCGTAAGGGTGACAAGGTAAGAATAATGAGGGGCGACTTCAAGGGCCACGAGGGAGAAGTTGTTAGGGTCGACCTTAAGAGGATTGCAATCTACGTAGACGGCGTGACCATCAAGAAGGCTGACGGGACCCCAGTGTTTAGACCCATACACCCGTCCAACGTTATGATAATCGACCTTAAGCTCGACGACGAGTGGAGGAGGAAGATTATAGAGCGCCGGTCCAAGCACCGGGCGGGGCAGCTGGAGGCTGGAGAGCAGCAGGGGTGATGTGAGTGGCTAGAATGGGAGGACAGAGGAGGCTCAAGGCTCTAGCGTCGCCGAAGTTCTGGCCCGTCCTGAGGAAGGAGTACAAGTGGACTGTAAAGCCCAGGCCGGGACCCCACCCCATGGAGTACAGTCTTCCACTCCTCCTCATAGTGAGGGACGTGCTAGGCTACGCTAAGACGGCTAGGGAGGCTAGGAAGATCATCGCCGAGGGCCACTTCAAGGTAGACGGCAGGGTTAGGAAGGACTACAAGTACCCGGTCGGCCTAATGGATGTTATCGAGATCGTAGATACTGGGGAAGCCTACAGGTTCATACCATACCCTGTGAAGTTCTTCAAGCTCCACGAGATACCGAGAGAAGAGGCCAACCTGAAGCCTGTGAGGATAAACAATAAGACTACCGTGAAGGGCGGCCACATCCAGCTCAACCTCCACGATGGCAGGAACATACTGGTGAAGGTCAAGGACCCGAGGAGGCCGGTGGAAGACGTCTATAAGACGCTTGACACCCTGCTCATCACACTCCCAGAGCAGGAGATCAGGGAACACATCAAGTTCGAGGAGGGAGCGCTGGCAATAATCATAGCCGGTAGGAACGTGGGAAGAGTTGGAAGGATACTGGGAGTCCAGAGGGGCTGGGGTAGGAAGAGGAGCATAGTCACACTAGAGGACCCGTCGGGGAACCAGTTCCAGACGACGCTGGAATACGTATTCGTTATAGGCCGGGAGAAGCCGGTCATCAGCCTACCGGAGGGTGCGTGGAAGTGAGCCTGCCTATACCCCCAGAGAGGGTTGAGGAGATACTGGAAGACTGGAAGAAACACCCCATGAGAAAGCCTAGAATAGCCAAGGTCACCGTAAACATAGCGCTAGGACAGAGCGGTGAGAGACTACTCAAAGCCGCCAAGGTGCTGGAGGAGATAACGGGACAGAAGCCTGTAATGAGGAGGGCTAAGAAGACCATTAGAGCGTTTGGAGTTAGGAAGGGCGAGAACATCGCAGTTATGGTCACGCTGCGCAAGGAGAGGGCTATAGAGTTCCTCAAAAAGGCCCTCGAAGCCGTAAACTTTAGGCTCAAGGCGAGCAGCATTGACGAGCATGGAAACATAGCCTTTGGAATAGAGGAGCACATACTAATCCCAGGGGTAAAGTACGATCCGGAGGTTGGAATCCTGGGAATGGATGTGGCGATAACAATAGAGAGGCCAGGTCATAGGATAGTGAGGAGGAAGAGGGCGCGCAAGAGCCATATACCCCGCCGCCACAGGGTGACGAAGGAGGAGACGATGGTACTGCTGAACCAGATGTTCGGAGTCAAGTTCATCTGAGGGGGTGGTGTGGATGGCTAAGATAAGGCCTCCGAAGCCTAAGAGGATGGGCCGCGGTGCTCAGAGGTGCCAGAGGTGTGGCACTAGGGACGCGGTCATACAGAAGTACGGCCTATACCTGTGCAGACAGTGCTTCAGGGAGATAGCGCCACTTCTCGGCTTCAAGAAGTATAGGTGAGGGGGTGGCGTGCCATGGTGATGTTGGATACTCTGGCTAACGCTCTAGCCACAATTCAGAACGCGGAGATGAGGGGTAAGCCAGAGGCCATAATAATGCCCGCATCCAAGCTGATTGCCGCCGTGCTCAGAGTGCTCCAGAAAGAGGGGTATATTGGCGAATTCGAGTATATCGACGATGGGAGATGGGGGAAGTTTAGGGTAAAGCTGCTGGGCAGGATAAACAAGGTTGGAGTAGTGAAGCCGAGGATGCCGGTGTCCTACAGGGACCTACTCGAGCTGCCCGACAGCCTGAGAAAGTACCTTGCTAGCAGGGATATCGGAGTCCTGATAATCTCCACGAGCCAGGGTGTTATGACTCACAAGGAGGCTATCGAGAGGAAGATAGGCGGCATAGTTATCGCCTACGTCTACTAGCCCCCCACTCCTCCTCCGAGGCAATATTCTAAAAAAGGGGTCTCTCCCAGCCCTCTTCTGGCACTGGGGAGTGGTGACGACCCTATGGCAAAAGACGTGCACGTAGTGAAGACAGTCGAAATACCCGAAGGGGTCGATGTAGAGATAGAGGGGTCTAAGGTCACGGTCAAGGGTCCCAAGGGGGAGCTTTCGAGAGAGTTCGTAGTACCTAAGGGCGTGCTGATTAGGAAGGAGGACTCTAAGGTTGTGGTGGAAGCCTATTTCGCCAACGCTAGGAAGAGGGCTATGGTGGGCACTATAGCCGCGCATATTAGGAATATGATCGTCGGAGTGACTAAGGGTTACAGGTACAAGTTGAAGATAATATATAGCCACTTCCCTATTAAGACGGAGGTTAAGGGTGACAAGTTCATAATCTCTAACTTCCTCGGAGAGAAGGCTCCTAGGGTCGCAAAGATCCTGCCAGGTGTGAAGGTTCAGGTTAAGGGTAACGACGTAATAGTCGAGGGCATAGATATTGAGGCCGTGGGTCAGACGGCTGCAAACATAGAGCTTGCGACTAAGATAACCGAGTTCGACAGGAGGAAGTTCATGGATGGCATATACATTTACGAGAAGGGGGTGGCTGAGTGATGAGCGTGGATGCTAGGAGTCTACTCCGGGAGAGGAGGAGGCTCCAGAAGAGGCTGGCAGCCGCCAGGAGGGGTAAGCCCGAGTTCCGGAGGTACCTCTCCTGGCGGTTCTGGAAGTTCGAGCGTAGAGAGTACTGGAGGAAGCCTAAGGGGAACGATAACAAGATGAGGCTGCAGCTGAAGGGCTACCCGCCCATAGTCAAGGTTGGCTATAGGACGCCCAGGGAGCTTAGGGGGCTGCACCCGAGCGGGCTGGAGCCTGTTAGGGTGTCGAGCGTCTCTGATCTCGAGAAGCTGGACCCGAAGAAGCACATAGTCGTTATAGCCTCGACTGTGGGGTTGAGGAAGAGGCTCCAAATACTGGAGGCTGCGAGGGCCAAGGGGTTCAGGGTGGCCAACGGGTGATATGGCATGGACTATAGGCTGCAGAGGAGGCTCGCGGCTGAAATACTCGGGGTTGGAGAGTCCAGGATATGGATTGATCCAGACCCGGAGAAGGCTGAGGATATAGAGCAGGCTGTCACGAAGAAGGATGTTGAATTCCTCATTAAGAGGGGCCTCATCCGGGTGAGGCCGGCGAAGGGCAACTCTAGGGCTAGGTGGAGGGAGAGGCACGAGCAGAGGAAGAAGGGTCGCAGGAGAGGCTATGGTAAGAGGAAGGGCGCCGCGACAGCCAGGAGTGACCCGAAGGAGGAGTGGGTTAACAGGATTAGGAAGATACGCCGCTACCTACGCTGGCTGCGGGACCATGGTGTTATCGACAGGAGGACTTATAGGCGATACTACATGCTGGCCAAGGGAGGCACGTTCCGTAGCCTAGCCGACCTCAGGAGGCACATGATAGAGGCCGGCGTGCTGAAGGAGGGTGGCCAGTAATGGGGCACGGTCCAAGGTATAGGGTCCCGTGGAGGAGGCGCAGAGAGGGTAAGACGAACTACTATAAGAGGCTGAAGCTGATAAAGTCGGGTAAGCCGAGGATGGTTGTGAGGAAGACCCTCAACTATATCATAGTGCAGTTCGCCGAGGCTAGGATAGAGGGCGACCATATAATAGCGGCAGCCCACAGCAGGGAGCTAGTCAAGAAGTACGGGTGGAAGGGCGGCACCAAGAACACTGCAGCAGCCTACCTCACAGGCCTGCTAGCAGGCTACAGGGCCAGGCTCGCCGGCATAGAGGAGGCCGTGCTAGATATCGGCCTAAACGACCCGGTGCCTGGGGCTAGGGTGTTCGCCGCCCTGAAGGGCGCGCTGGACGCCGGCCTAAAGATACCCCACTCGGAGGAGATACTCCCATCCGAGGAGAGGATTAGGGGAGAGCACATCGCCTCTTGGGCCGAGGAGCTGGCAAAGGAGGACCCGGAGAAGTATAAGAGGCAGTTCTCCCGCTACCTGGCCAGGGGGTTCAAGCCAGAAGGGCTCCCAGAACACTTCGACGAGGTAGCGGAGAGGATACGGAGAGAATATGAGGTGAAGCTAGCCCAGGCCCAGGCGGCTAGGGGTGGTAAGGCATGAGCCAGGTGCTAGAGGAGGGCTGGGTGCCCAGGACTAGGGTTGGCAGGCTCGTAAAGGAGGGTAGGATCACCAGTATAGACGAGCTGTTCAAGCGCAACCTGCCAATACTCGAGCCCGAGATAGTAGACTTCCTCCTACCAAACCTGGAGCACGAGGTCATAGACGTGAGCATAGTGCAGAAGATGACCGACGCCGGCAGGATAACCAGGTTCAGGGCGGTGGTGGTCGTTGGCAACAGGGACGGCTACGTCGGGCTGGGCAAGGGTAAGGCCAAACAGTTTAGGGCCGCCGTGGAGAAGGCGCTTAGGAATGCGAAGCTCAACATAACCCCGGTGAGGAGGGGCTGCGGCAGCTGGGAGTGTACATGTGGAGAGCCCCACAGCGTCCCCTTCATGGTTAGGGGTAAGAGCGGTAGCGTAGAGGTCATACTGAAGCCTGCACCCAAGGGTACCGGCCTGGTAGCCGGGGATGTGGCGAAGACAGTTCTAAGGCTAGCTGGCATTAGGGACGTTTGGACCTTCACTAAGGGTGAGACTAGGACCAGCTACAACTTCGCCAGAGCCACGTATCTGGCGCTGAGGAACACGTACAAGTTCATGACGCCGCTAGACTGGGTAAGGTAGCCTGCCAGGGGTGAGAGGGATGCCACTATATCTCGCCATAAGGATTAGGGGTACAGTAGACGTTCACCCAGACATTGAGAAGACCCTCTACCTGCTAAGGCTTAGGAGGAAGTATGCTGCGTCCCTATACCATAGCAGCCTGCCAGGCATAGAGGGCATGCTCCGCAAGGCGCAGGACTGGATAACCTGGGGCGAGATAGACAGGGACACCCTAATACAACTACTACGCGTGAGGGGCAGGATACTCGGCGACAAGCCCCTAACAGACGAGTGGGTCGCCCAGAACCTCGGCCTCTACGGGGGCATACCGGAGCTTGCAGACAAGCTACTCGCGGGGGAGATACACTTCCACAAGCTCGAGGAGAAGGGGGTGAAACCCTTCTTTAGACTGCACCCTCCCCGCGGCGGGTTTAAGAGGACGATAAAGAGGCACTACACTAACGGTGGAGAGCTAGGCTATAGGGGCAGCGCGATAAACGAGCTCGTGCTAAGGATGCTCTAGAGGGGTGAAGGATCATGGTGGTTAGGAGGAGGAAGAAGACTAGGAAGCTGCGTGGGAGAACCAGGACTATGGGCTGGGGCAGGATAGGACAGCATAGGAAGAGCGGCAGCAAGGGTGGAAAGGGAGCAGCCGGCTTGGGCAAACACGAGTGGACATGGACGATCAAGTATGCGCCAACATGGTATGGTAAGCACGGCTTCAACCCGCCGAGGATAAGGGTAGGCTACAGGCCCAAGACGATAAACGTGGGCGAAGTATACGAGCTAGTAGAGAAGCTAAAGCTCGAAGGCAGGCTATCATATGAAGGCGACATACCAGTAGTAGACCTGGCGTCAATGGGGATACACAAGCTACTAGGAGAGGGCAAGGCCAGGGGGCCGGTCAAAGTAATAGTCCCGCTAGCCAGCGAGATAGCTGTTAAGAAGATACAGGAGGCCGGAGGAACCGTAGTCACAACAGCTTCTAAGAGCGAAGAGTAACCCCACATACTAGCTGCCCCCATACATTCCTTGATTATCTAAACCATTACCCTAAACCCTGGGGATACTCATCTTGAAAGGTGAATGCCAGAGGAGACTATCCATTTCAGACACTATGATCGAAACCATACACCTTGTCACCACCCGCTCCATAAACCCTCTCGGCACACTCCACGGGGGCGTGGCCCTCCGGTGGATGATAACCGCGGGAAGCATGGCTTCAATGCGTGTCGCTAGATCCCCCACGCTAATAGCTCACTTGGACCACGTGTTCTTCCTAAACCCTGTAAGGCTTGGGAAGAACGCGGTGGTAACCGCCTGGGTAGAACTAGTAGGCAGGACCAGCATGGAGCTAACAGTTCTCCTAGAGGAAGAGGACCCCATCACCGGGGAGAGAACCCTAAGCACTGCGGCACACATGACGTACGTGGCGGTAGACGAGAGGCTTAGGCCCAGGCCGGTAGGAGCTTGCATAGAGCCCGCCAACCAGCAGGAGAGGATGCTACAGGAGAGGGCTTTGGAGCGGAGGAGGCATAGGAGTCCCAGGAAGGACGTGCACGACATTGAGCTGCCTAGACCAATAGTCCCCGGAGCCTCAAGGTCCACTCATAGGCTTGTCAACCCAGAGGACACGCTAGCCTACAACGCAATGCACGGCGGGAGACTAATGCACATAATGGACGAACTCTCCGGCATAGTAGCGATATCATATGCCCGGGGACCCGTAGTAACAGCGGCTGTAGACGCGACAGACTTCCTCACACCAATACTAGTAGGCAAGATACTCGGAGTCCACGCAGCCCTAACATACACTGGCAGGACAAGCATGGAGATCACAGTGAAAGCCATAGTAGAAGACCCAGACACCGGAGAACTACGGAAGGCCGCCTCAAGCTACTTCACAATGGTACACCTAGGCCCCGACTGGAAGCCTAAACCAGTACCACAACCCACCCTAACAGAAGAGTGGCAGCTAAAACTAGCCGAAGAGGCAAGGAAGAGGCGTGAACGTAGAAGAGAGATGCTAGAATTCTTCAGGCAAAGCATAACCGAGATAAAACCGCCAAGAAGAGATGACATCGGTCCGAGGCAAGAATAGGGCAATCACGCAGGGCATCCGGACTACTCTGCCCTAACCGCAGGGGCCAATGAAGGCTAATTATACATATCATGTGGGCTTTCAACATTCTAACACTAGCCGGAGAGTAGGGGTGAGCAGGTACAAGCATGTGATGCGGCGGCTTTGTTAATCCGCCATCTCTATCCGATTGTGCTGCTGAACTTGTGTAGTACCAAACTTATCTACTCTCTAGCCAGGACCCCACAAAGTGGGAGACATGCAACTGTTGATGAAAAGCTATACTAGGGCACTCAGGGATATGCTGTAAGCAAGTTGGACTAGGAGCATTACACTAGCTATTTAGCGGTGCCAGGCTTAGGAGACATATACTTATTAAAAACAAAAAATTTCAGCATTAGTCATTTTATGATGCTAGTAACACTAACATAGAGCATAGAGCTAAGATTCCGCGCTAACGACAGCTTTGCATCCTACTTGCTCGTGCTGGGCAGCGTAAGCAGACTAGGCTTCTAGTCCTAACACATAGACGGTTAAAAGAAAATGCGCGAGCTGAGTGCGCAGGCCAAGCTGTACAGTAGGCCTGCTATCCAAATACCCTCAACTTGCACACGAGCACAACATACCAGCAGAAGCTGGCATCATTAATGCCGCGTGAACTGAATTGATAGGACTAAACACTACCTCAGCACAGTAGCTTGGGCCTGGCAAGCTGTTAGCATTTTATGTTAAGTGGCTATGGGCTAACAGTCTACTCTAAACCGATCTAAACCTAAGCCTATCTTCTTCTTTTGATCCTGGAGGCTATTTCTTCGACTAATTTCTCGATATGCTTTATTGAGGCCTCGACGTCCTCCCTTGCGCACCAGCCCTCGTGGAAGCAGACGTGCATCTCCGTGGCCCGGGCCCATGCATCACCAACCCACTCCCCC
>CAYRZG010000003.1:0-27115 GCA_964428695.1 uncultured Desulfurococcales archaeon | reverse complement strand
CCAAGAGAATTTCCCATAGGGATTTGAAAGACCGCCAACAGTCACAATAACAAAAACAAAAACCGTGACATGAATTTCCCATAGGGATTTGAAAGTGTCGAAATCTCCGCTGGCTTGTTAATAACCTCCCTGAGGAAGATGATTGGGCTGTTTGTTGGTATAGTCAGATTATATTTTGGTTTTTGTTGGGGTTTGGTGGTGTGTTTTGGGTGGGGTCTATACTTGTTATATGGATGTTTCAATAGCCTCTGGGTTTGCTTTTAGTTTTGTGGATGGTGGTTTGTGTGTCTGGGGTGCCCTCGTGGGTTCGTGAGAGGTATTCTGGGCGGCCTATTTGGAGGTTGATTGAGGAGGGCTATTATCGGCCTTGGGAGAGGCTTCGTGTTCGCCATATTACTGGTTGGGATTTGCATGTTAGGAGTGGTTCGTGGCAGCTTGAAGGAGTCTTGAGGATGCTTTTCCATGTTTTGGATCCGGAGGTTGCTAAGGATCCGGAGCATCTTATTGTGTATGGTGGTACTGGGAGGGCTGCTAGGAGTTGGGAGGCTTTCGAGGCTATTGCGGAGACTCTTATGGAGATGGATGTGGATCAGACGCTTGTCGTGCAGTCTGGTAAGCCTGTTGCTGTTTTCCGTACTCACCGGTTGGCGCCGAGGGTTGTGATTAGCAATGCTATGCTTGTCCCCAAGTGGGCTGACTGGGAGTATTTCAGGGAGTTGGAGAGGCGTGGGCTTACGATGTATGGGCAGATGACGGCTGGGTGCTGGGCTTATATTGGGACGCAGGGCATTCTCCAGGGTACTTATGAGACTCTCGCTTTTGCCGCTGAGAAGCACTTCCCCGAGGGGACCCTTGAGGGCCGGCTTGTCCTAACCGCTGGCCTTGGGGAGATGGGTGGCGCCCAGCCATTGGCTGTGAAGATGAATGGTGGCGTGGCGATTGTCGTAGAGGTTGATAGGAGGATGATTGAGAGGAGGATACGCCACGGCTACCTCGACACTTGGACTGACAGTCTCGACAAGGCCCTCGACATGGCACTGGAGGCGAAGGAGAAGCGGGAGCCGCTCAGCATTGGGCTTCTAGGCAATGCTGCCGAGGTGTACCCGAAGATTCTAGAGATGGGTATCGTGCCCGACGTGGTTACCGATCAGACGCCTGCCCATGATCCGCTGAGCTATGTGCCGGCGGAGCTATCGTTGGAGGAGGCGGAGGAGCTGAGGAACACGGATCCGGAGAAGTATAGGGAGCTGGCGTTGAAGAGTATGAGGCGGCAGGTTGAGGCTATGGTGGCATTCCAGAGGAAGGGCGCCGTCGTGTTCGAGTATGGTAATAATATTAGGAAGATGGCTTACGAGGCCGGCTACAAGGATGCCTTCGCCTTCCCAGGCTTCGTGCAAGCCTACATTAGGCCCATGTTCGAGGAGGGTAGGGGCCCATTCCGCTACACTAGCCTCACGGGCAACCCGAAGGATATTGAGAGGCTCGACGACGAGCTTATAGCGACGTTCAAGGAGAATAAGAGGCTGGTCCGCTGGGTGGAGAAGGCTAGGAGGTATGTGAAGTTCCAGGGCCTGCCTGCCAGGGTGGTATGGCTGGGTTATGGTGAGAGGGCTAGGTTCGGCAAGCTGATGAACAGCCTCATACGCCTCGGCGAGATCGGGCCGATGTGGATTGGCAGGGACCACCTCGACTCTGGTAGCGTTGCCAGCCCCTACAGGGAGACCGAGGGGATGAAGGATGGGAGCGACGCTATAGGAGACTGGCCTGTCCTGAACGCGCTCCTCAACGCTGCGGCGGGGGCTACCTGGGTATGCTTCCACCACGGTGGAGGGGTTGGGATAGGCTACTCTATACACGCTGGTCTGGGCCTGGTGCTGGATGGTAGCGAGGAGAGCGAGAAGAGGGCTGAGAGGGTTCTAACCGTAGACCCCGGCCTGGGAGTGGTTAGGCACGCTGATGCGGGCTATGAGAGGGCTAGGAGGACTGCATGTGAGAAGGGGATCTGGATGCCCATGCTCGGCTGCTAGCATATATCGGCGACAGATATATACCCCTATACTCTCCGCCAGGGTAGACCGGTGCACTATACGATGCCAGACTGCAGCGTGGAAGCCGACAGACTGGTAAAAGTATACCCTGGCGGCATACGTGCCGTGGACGGAGTCTCCTTCTGCATTAGGAGGGGCGAGGTCTTCAGCCTCCTAGGCCCCAACGGAGCCGGCAAGACGACCACGGTGAGGATGCTCGCCACCCTAGCCAGGCCCACAGCCGGGGATGCGAGGATCGAAGGCTACAGTATAGTCCGGGAGCCCGACAAGGTTAGGCGGGTCATAGGCCTGGTCCCCCAGGACCTGACAAGCGACGATGAGATGACTGGGTTCGACAACGTTGTAATCCAGGCCCGCCTATACGGCCTCCCACGAGGGGAGGCTAGGAGGAAGGCTAGGGAAGTCCTCGAACAGGTTGGACTCTGGGAGGCAGCCCACAGGAAGGTGGCAACCTACAGTGGTGGGATGAGGAGGAGGCTAGAGATAGCCATGAGCCTGGTTAACGACCCCCGAGTCATATTCCTAGACGAGCCCACGCTAGGATTGGACGTGCAGAGTAGGAGGAGCCTATGGGAGCTGGTAAGGAGCCTCAAGAAGAGTGGGGTGACGATACTATTAACAACCCACTATATGGAGGAGGCGGACCAGCTCAGCGACAGGGTGGCAATCATAGACAGGGGTAGGATAATAGCGGAGGGGACCCCCGACGAGCTCAAGGCCAGGCTTGGTGGGGAGAGGATACACGTGAAGCTAGCCTCGCCCGAGGAGGCGAGGGCTCTAGCCGAGAGGCTCGCCGGGGAGGGTTGGAAGGCCAGACAGGTCGGCCTCGAGGTTGTAGTGACAGTTGAGAACGCGGCCCAGGCGCTGCCCAGGCTAGCCCCCCTACTCTCTGGGGCCCTCGAGATTAGAGTGGCTAGGCCCAACCTTGAGGAGGTCTTCCTCGAGCTGACCGGCAGGCACCTGAGGGAAGAGGAGCCACTCGACGCCTTCCGGGCGAGAGTGTTGGCTAGAAGGCTTAGGAGGTGAACCGGGATGCCCGGGCCCCTCACGGCAACCCTGGTGGTTGCTACACGGGATCTCAAGAAGTGGGTGGGCCGCCGCCCAGTCCTCGTGGTGAGCCTAGCCACCCCGATAATATGGATAGCCCTGTTCGGGAAGAGCTTCAACCCCACGGCCCTCCTGGGAGGCTCGCCGCCCCCGGGCGTCCCACAGCAGATAGTCGAAGCCGTCAGGAGGATGTTCGAGCAGAGGCTACTCCAACTCTTCGGCACCACGGACTACTTCACATACTTCGCCAGCGGCATGCTAGTAGTATTCATGGTCTTCCAGGGCATGTTCTCCGGCATAAGCGTGATATTCGACAAGAGGCTCGGCTACCTAGACCGCATGCTAGTAGCCCCTATACCCAGGATCTCAATATTCGCCGGCAAAGTACTGGCAACCCTGGTCAGGGTCACAATACTAGGCACCATACTGTTAGCGGCAAGCCTAGCCCTGGGCATGCGGTTGAAGGAGGGGATAACACCGTTAGACCTACTGGCCGCATGGGCGGCTAGCCTAGCCCTAGCGGCTACGATAGCATCAGCCTACACGGCTCTAAGCTTCTACGCTGAAAACCAGGAGGTAGTATTCGCAGTCGGCAACCTGGTGAACCTCCCGCTAATGTTTACGAGCAACGCCATATTCCCCCTGGAGCAGATGCCAGACTGGCTGAAGACCCTGGCAAAGGCCAACCCGGTAACATACGCCGCGGACATAGTGAGGTACCACCTTATAGGAAGGCCGATAGACAACTATGGGTTCGAGGCGGCCGTGCTAGCCCTACTAGCCCTCGCCACCATAGCGGTCTCAGCCTGGCTGAGCGTTAGGTGGATGAACTCCAGGTAAAACATAAAACACTCCTCCCAACTATTAGGTTACAGGGTATCGAAAATCCCTTCTCGAGGCAAGGGAGGTGTCCATGGTGGCGTCGAAGAGCCTCTTAGCCCTAGCCGTGGTAGTAGTAATACTCGTAGTTGCCGGCGCCGCCTACGTTGCCACAAGGCAGGGCGGGGGCGGGGGCGCCCAGCAGGTCACGATAACATGGGTTTCGACCCAGCTGGCACCTCCAAAGGAGCAGGCGTTCGTCAAAGACCAGCTGCTCCCACCGTTCACCAATGAGACTGGTATAAAGGTCGACTTCATAGCCATGAGCTACGGCGACCTCGCCACTAGGCTCGAGGCTGAGATGAAGAGCGGCAAGGTCACGATAGACGTTATCGGAGACCTGCACGGCGGCCTAGACTTGTATGCCAGTAAGGGGTGGCTGATGGACCTCTCCCAGTTCGGCACGCTCCAGGGTAGAACCTTCCTCCCAAGCCTAGAGCAGCTCTCCAACATGTATGGTATCAAGGCTTACGTCCCCTGGATGACGGCCACCTACGTTATGGTCGTGAACAAGGAGGCTTTCAACTACCTCCCCGACGGGCTGACCATGGAGGACGTTGTAAAGGGGACCGATAAGTGGACCTACCAGGCCCTTCTAGAGTGGGCTAAGCGGCTCTACGAGGAGACGGGGAGCCCCAAGCTAGGGTTCCCAGCAGGCCCCAACGGCCTCTTCGTGAGGTTCCTCCACGGCTACCTCTACCCCGCCTTCACCGGGGCGCAGGTGAAGAACTTCGACAGCCCCGAGGCCGTTGAAATGTGGAACTACCTATCCGAGCTATGGAAGTACGTGCACCCCTCCAGCACAACCTGGGATGCGATGGCAGACCCGCTACTAAGGGGAGAGGTGTGGATAGCCTGGGACCACACGGCGAGGGTTAAGGACGCCATAGTCCAGAAGCCCGACCAGTTCGTGGTAGTGCCGGTGCCCAAGGGGCCGCATGGCAGGGCCTTCATACTAGTAGTGGCAGGCCTCGCCATCCCCAAGGACGCCCCACACCCGCAGGAGGCGTGGAAGCTTATCGAATACCTAACCCGCCCAGACGTGCAGGTCAAGGTGTTGGAGAACGTCGGCTTCTTCCCCACGGTGAAGGAGGCTAGCGGCGCAGTTCCCAGCGGCGGCCTCAAGGTGATGATAGACGGCGTCCAAGCCCAGCTGTCGGCGCCCGACGCCCTAGTGGCGATGATACCCAGCCTGGGAGAGAAGGGTGGAGACTTCAAGGAAGTCTACCTGACCGCCTTCAGGCAGATAGTGCTAGAGGGCAAGGATCCCAACCAGGTGCTACCACAGCTGAAGGAGCAGCTGCTAGGCCTCTTCCAGGAGACCGGCGCCCCGCTACCCCCGCCCGACCAGGGCTAGGGTCCCGGCTGCTCCCCTCCAACATTTTTCCTCCCAGGCGACGTGGGTGTAAGGCTTGAATGTGGACAGGGAGGGCCTCACGCCATACCTGCTGATAGCACCCAGCCTCGCGTACCTGGCCTTCTTCATAGGCTACCCGCTTGTCGAGGGAGTCCGCCTAGCCTTCACAGGCCCCGACGGCCGACTGTCGCTGGAGAACCTCGACTACCTGCTACACAGCCCCAGCAGCCTGTTCTGGGACGCCCTCAAGTACACGCTAGCGCTCGCCGCCATAGTCATACCAGTGGAGGCGCTCCTAGCCATTGGGCTGGCCATGCTCCTCTCCTCTAGGTTCCGGGGCAGGGACGCCGCAGTATACGTGCTCGTAGTCCCCCTGGTAATCAGCGACGTGGCGGCAGGCCTCATATGGTACACAATGCTCACCACGGGCGGCTTCCTAAACAAGCTCCTCCTCAACCTTGGAGTGATAAGCCAGCCAGTCTACATCTTCGGCAGAGAGTATCTCGCGAGAGAGTTCGCAGCAATAGTCGTGACAGAGGTCTGGAGGAGCACCTCGATAGTATTCATAATAGTTTTCGCCGGCCTCCAGATGATAAGCGGAGACCTGCTCGAGGCGGCCGAGGTCTTCGGCGCGAACTGGGTGCAGAAGGCGAGGCACATAGTGATACCTCTGCTCAAGCCGAGCCTCCAGGCGGCCCTAATAATCAGGACGCTGTTCGCATTCCAGGTCTTCGGCGACATCTGGATCCTAGCAGGCCGCGACATCCCCGTGCTCGCCGGGGAGGCCTACTATGAGCAAGTGTATCTCCGCCATACTGGAGTGGCGGCGCTCTACGCTCTCATCATAGCAGCGTTCAGCCTAGCCCTGGGCATGGTGTACCTGCGAGTGTTCCGTGCAAGATATCTTGAGGCAGGGGGTGTGAGGGGGTGAACCCGGAGGCTAGGGCTAGGCTAGCAGGGATAGCCAAGGCAGCACTCGTAGCCCTCGCCGTAGCATGGATAGCCGTCCCCTTGGCGGTGTCATACCTCTACGCATTCTCCTCGCCCGAAGACTACTACGACCCCGGAAAGGTCGTGCCTACCAGGTTCACGCTGGAGCAGTTGAGGGAGCTGATAGCCCTTGGCGCCGGGAGAGCCATAGTCAACAGCATAATAGTCGCGCTAGCCACTGTGGCGTTGAGCTTTGCCCTAGGCCTGCCCGCGGGCTACGCTATTGCAAGGTATAACTTCCGGGGACGAGATACTGTCAAGCTAGCCCTGGTTGCGACGAGGATGTTCCCAGTCGTAGTGATTGCCGTGCCCCTCCTAGTCCTCTACATTAGGGTGGGGCTCAGCGACAGCCTCCTAGGAGTCGCGCTGGCCCACACTAGCATGGCACTCCCATTTGTAGTGCTCATAACGTCTAGCATATTCGCTGGCATCCCCAGAGACTTGGAGGAGGCGGGCCTAGTATTCGGCCTCGACGGGAAGGGCGTATTTCTAAAGATTACCCTGCCCATGGCAGCCCCCGGCCTGGCGGCGGCCGCGATATTCGCCTTCCTGCTTAGCTGGAACGAGGTGTTCGTGGCAAGCATATTGACGCTGACCAATAGGACGCTCCCGGCGTTCGTTCTGGTCCAGGCTCAGGCGGCGACTGACCTCATAAAGTTCGCCGCAACCATACTCATAGTGACTCCCGCCCTGGTATTCGTCGCACTAGCCAGGAGATACCTGGTGACAATGTGGGGTGTAACCCTACGCTAGCCTCGGGGTGAGGCGATTGGTCGAGGTGAGGCTGGAGGGCGTGACTAAGAGGTTCGGCAAGACTGTCGCAGTGGACCATGTGGACCTCGAGATTAGGGATGGGGAGTTCATAGTCCTCCTCGGCCCCAGCGGGTGCGGGAAGACAACCACGCTTAGACTCATAGCGGGCCTGGAGAAGCCCGACGAGGGCAGGATACTCTTCGGAGACCGAGACGTCACACACCTGCCGCCGAGGAAGAGGAACGTCAGCATGGTGTTCCAGAGCTACGCCGTCTGGCCCCATATGAAGGTGTACGATAACATAGCCTTCCCCCTCCGGATTAGGAGGGTCCCCGAGGAGGAGATACGCAGGCGGGTCAGGTGGGCCGCAGAGCTGCTCGGCATAGAGGAGCTTCTAGACAGGTATCCGGCCCAGCTTAGCGGGGGGCAGAGGCAGAGGGTTGCGGTAGCCAGGGCTATAGTGGTCGAGCCAGACGTGATGCTTATGGACGAGCCCCTCTCAAACCTTGACGCGGTATTGCGTGTGAGGATGAGGAGCGAGATAAAGAAGCTCCAGAGGAGGCTAGGCTACACGACAATATACGTGACCCACGACCAGGTCGAAGCCATGACTATGGGTGACAGGATAGCGGTGATGAACAAGGGGAGGATAATCCAGGTTGGAACCCCCCAGGAGGTGTACGACAGGCCTGCAACCACATTCGTGGCCACATTCATAGGGAGCCCGCAGATGAACCTCATCCCCGGCAAGGCGGAGGACGGGGTTATCGAGGCGGCTGGAGGCCTAAGGGTCCCTGCACCCAAGAGTCTAAGGGGAAGGGTGCTTGTAGGCGTTAGGCCGGAGCACTTCTCCCTCCAGCCTATACCCGGCGCCCCGAGCCTGGAGGGTAGAGTAGACTTCGTCGAACGGCTGGGGAGCGACACGATAATACACGTCGACACGGGAGACGTCGTGGTCGTGGCAAGGTTCTCCGGCGACCTGCCCGTAGAGCAGGGTGGAAGGGTGAAACTCTACGCTAGACCGGGCAAGATTAGAATATTCGACGAGCAGGGGATGCTGGCGGGTGAGGCCTAGCCCTTGAGGATAGTAGACCTAACACGCCCGATACGCACGGGCCCCCCACCCTACCCCGGGGACCCTCCAATAGTCGTCCACAAGTGGGCCACGATAAGGGAGGACGGCTACTACATGAACCTCCTCATAATAGGCGAGCATACAGGCACACACCTCGACGCCCCGGCACACTTCATAGAGGGCGGGGAAACCGTCGACCGGGTGCCAGTGGACAGGCTTGTAGCCCCTGCCGTAGCCGTGGACGCCCGCGGCGTGGATGAGATAGGCCTAGACACCGTGAGGCGGGGGCTGGAAAGGGCAGGGGAGGGCTACTGGCTCGTAATAGTGACAGGCTACAACGGCGGCCGGTACCCGCCCCTCACCGTGGAGGCCGCCGGCGCAATAGTAGACTCTGGCATAGCCGGGGTGGCGTTGGACACGCCGAGCCCCGACTACCCGCCCTACCCGGTGCACCGCCTCCTACTCTCCAACGGCGTGCTGATAGTCGAGAACCTGGCCTCGGCGGAGGCCCTACTTGAGGCCGGCAGGTTCACCCTTATAGTCGCGCCCATGAAGGTCGAGGGTGGGAGCGGCGCGCCTGCGAGGGTGCTAGCCCTTCTAGAATAGTATTTAGGCCTCCACCCGCTAGTCTCGGAGCGGTGCCCGTGGGAGTCCCACGTCGTACCGTGGGGTGCCGTGACCACGGGAGCCTTGCGGCCACCCTAGACTACCTTAGCACCTGGCGGAGCACCCTTAGGGCGTTGCCATACATTACAGCCTCGACCTCCCCCTTCGAGAGACCCCTTTCAAGTAGCGCCCTGGCTAGGCTGGGGAGCTTGTCGACGCTCTCCAGGCCCCGGGGCGTGGATGATATCCCGTGGAAGTCGCTGCCTATGGCCGGGAGGCGGTGGCCGTACGCGTCTATGAGGGAGACTATCGTATCGGCTATGGTGTCGAGGCTTGGGTCCCGGTAGAGTTTCGGTATGAAGGTGACGCCGAAAACGCCGCCCTTGTCAGCGAGGGCCTGGAGCACCTCGTGGCCGGACTGCCTGGGACCGTCGCCTGGCGCGCCGTGGCTCAGTATCACAGGGTCGCTGCTGGCCTCTATTGCTTCCACCGCCGCCCTCCTGCTCGCGTGGGCCACGTCGACTATAACGCCCAGCCTGTTAGCCACGCCTATGAGTTCGAGGCCGTCGCCGGTGAGCCCGTAGTCCCTCTCGGGAGCCCCTCCACGGGGGCAGCAGCCCTGCGCGTACCTGTTTCCAACGTTCCACGTAAGCCCCACGGCGCGGACGCCGAGGTGGTAGTAGTCTTCAAGCTCCCACGGCTCGGCCAGCGGGTATGCCCCCTCGAGCGACACGAGTACGCCCAGCCGCCAGGGGCCCTCCAAGACATCCAGGTCTCGGCGTCCTAGGATTAGGTTTACAGGCTCGTGCCTCCCGGCTAGGAGGCGGTAGAGCCTAACCTGGTAGCGTGCCAGCGCCGGCGAGGCCGAGAAGTCGTGGCCGCCTAACAGTGGGAGGCCGGTGAAGACTGCTCCGAAGACTATCCTAACATTACCCCTCTCCATCTTCGGCAGGTCGCTCTGGCGGCCGGGCTTGTCCTCCCCCAGCCCCCTGCACTCCATGCACGTCTGCAGGTAGTAGGCGATATCCTGGTGGAGGTCAACCACTGGCATGGGAGGGTGCAATCCGCTCCAACCCCGCCTGGAAGGCTACACTCAGCCGGGTAATATCGTGGGGGACCCTTCTAACACTAGCGTAGGCCCCAATACTGGTAAGGGTGGGCGCTTGCCAGAGGCCGAGAGGCTATGCGAGAGGATACTCGAGGAGGTCTCAGTGGTCCACGGGCTGCGTGTTGGTAGGCCCCAGTACGGGCTGCTCGCCAGGCTCCTGGGGAGGAGGCGTGAGACGCCGGAATATGGAGCCTACTGTAGGGATGGCAGGCTGATCCTCTGGCTCTACCTGCCCTCTCAAGTACCCGAGGCGTTGGAGGCGGAGGCTAGGGAGATTCTCGAGGAGAATTTCCGGAGCCTAGCGGTTCCACCCGAGCACCTTGTGCTCCGAGGCAGAGACCATGTTGTAGTGGAGCTCCTAGAGAACTTGGAGCGCTACGCCGCTAGTGGCCTGCCAGAAGAAGAGGCCGCCAAGCTGGCTGGGCTCACGGTAGCGTTGCATCTAGGCTTCCTAAAGATGGTGGAGGCCCTAGTGTCTAGAGAGCCGGCTTACAGGCAGGTGGGCGTGGAGGCAGCCTAGAATCCACAAGGTTTTAGCCTCCAGGAGGCGAAACACTCCTCTGGTGAAACTTTGGGTGGAGGCCCTAATAACGCTACTCCTAATCATACTCTTCAGCATTATCGTTAACAAGATAGCCGCAAAAGCCCTAATGAGGACGGGTCTCTCGAAGGACGTCGCATCATTTCAGGCACAGAGCGCCTTCTCCGGGACAGGCTTCACCACCAGCGAGGCAGAGTATGTTGTCAACCATCCAGTACGGAGGAGGATTATTAGAATACTCATACTCCTCGGAAGCGCCGGCCTGACCAGCGCCATGGCCACGCTAGTCTTAACCTTCGTCGGCAACACTAGGGAGGAGGCCATAACCAACATACTCCTCCTAGCCGCCGGTATCGGGGCCCTAGCCGTCTTCGCCTGGAGTAAGACTGTGGACAGGCTACTAGGCAGGATTATAGACTGGGCGCTCGACCGGTTCACCTCGATTAGAGTGGTAGACTACGAGAGCCTACTAGGCGTGGGCCACGGCTACATCGTCTCCACGTTCAGGGTGTCCGAGGACTCGTGGCTAGCGGGTAAAACGCTCAGGGAAGCTGGGCTGAGGGAGGAGGGTGTAGTGGTCCTCGGCATCTACAGGAGGCACGGCAGGGGCGAGGTGGTCTACATCGGCGCCCCGGGACCCGACACCAGGATCCTCCCGGGAGACGAGCTGATAGTGTACGGGCACGAGGAGGCTATCGAGAGCCTGTCAAGGAGGCTTGCCGGGCCGGAGGGCGACAGGGAGCATGAGAGGATGGTGAAGAAGCACGAGGCTAGGAGAGCGAGGGAGCAGGCCCTTGCAGGAGGCTAGACCGTGGCCTTAGCACGCCCTGCTATAGTCCCCGGCGCCTCCACGCCTCCGCTCGACACTAGCACAGCGTAGACCTCCCCGTTCTTAACGCCTACAACCATGGTCGCCCCGTCCCAGTCTATCTTCACGCTCCCAGCGGGCATGCCGAGGGCCCTGGAGACTGCTACCATCCCACGGGCTAGCGCCACCACAGCCCTTGCTAGGCCGGCCTCGTCGAACACCCTGGAGCCGCCGGCGACACGGTAGCCTAGCTTGTCAACATGTACCACGGTTACCTCAACACCGGGCACCACACGCCACCAGTATATTGTAGAGTGCCCCACAGCTCTAGCCGGGTGGGCCCCGGGAAAACCAGGGTACGCCCCGGGTACTACTCGAGGCAGGCCCTCCTCACAGCCTCCTCGGGGACCCTCCTGGACAGGCTCCTCCAGAGCCTCCGGAAGACCGGGCCGTGGCCGCGTAGGCCGCCGGAGAAGGAGTAGGGTATGTGTAGGAGCTCGTGCAGTATAACACGGGCGCGCTCCATACACGGGAGCCTGTAGTACCTCTCAGAGACGACCTCGATAACATAGCCCGGCTCGAGGCCCACGGCAACCCAGGGCCTGGGGAGCCCGTAGATCCTAGCAACAGCCGTGGTCCGGGCCCCCCTGCTCCGCACGCAGAAGACCCGGTCCCTCCTAACATGGGGGAATAGGCCGGCATCCAGCAGTGCGTCGACAACTCGGCAAACGTCGGGCGCGGGCTCATAGACCACTCTACCCAACCCTGGCCCCCGGCCCGGGCCGGGGGCGGGGAGGAGTCTAAAGCGGGCGGCCGCACAGTACAAACGATTTCTACCAGTAGTGTAAAAATCTTCCAGAGCACACTTACATTTAACTTAAAAAATCCCACGTATTATACGAATAGAGGGTGGGTTGGGGTGCAGGCGTCCAGCAAGCCCAGCCTAGGCCTACTACTAGCGCTAGCCCTGGCGGCCGAGGACCAGGAGAAGGCGGACGAGATAGTGAAGAAGTACCTGAAACGGGAGATAAGCCTAGAGGAGGCTATCGAGAGACTACGACTCCTACCCACGAGGGCTAACATCATATAGGTCCAGTCGTTAGAGGCGTAGAAGACTTCCGTATAAGTGTATAGACATGGTATAAGACCTGTAGCGGCGACGACCTCGACCGGTGTAAGGGTTGGCGGAGTCGAGCAAGCCTAGCATAGGCCTGCTCCTCGCCCTAGCCCTAGCGGCTAGAGACGAGGGAGAGGCAGACAAGATAGTGAGACTCTACTTTAGGCGGGAGATAACACTGGAAGAGGCAATACGACGCCTCCGGGAAATGAAGGGGGCCGCCATCATCATATAGGAGTCGGCGGGAAGAGTAGACACGGCCTCCCGGGAGGGGTGAAGTGCTGGGATTAGAGCGAACCAGCCGGGGGGATGTGCAGCCTTACAGCCGAGCGCTGACCTCCCGGGGGCCGTTAACGTTATCCTCCCAAGCCATTACAGTTATGATGCTGGGTGGTGGGCGTGGCGGAGATGGTTAGAGCCCACCTACTCGTGCATGGCAGGGTGCAGGGTGTGTTCTTCAGGGCTAACATGAAGCGAGTCGCCGAAGAGCATGGTGTCTCGGGGTGGGTTAGGAACCTCCCTGACGGGCGAACCGTGGAGGCTGTGCTGGAGGGTCCCAGGGATAGGGTGGAGAAGGTGATATGCTGGAGCCTCCACGGCCCCCCGGCGGCCAGGGTTGAGGCTGTGGAGGTACGCTTCGAACCCTACCGTGGCGAGTTCCAGGGGTTTAGGATAGTCTACTAGCCGCCTCCCGCAGCTTCTCAGCGAGCCAGCCGGCCCTCGCGGCTGGGGCCTCGGCTACTATGACACTCTCCTTCCCCGCCACCCTTACCCCCGTGGAGGAGAGAGCCTCCCTTAGGGCGACTAGGGGCTTGGAAACGCTTCTAACGTATAGCCTCGCAACCCCCATCTCTGGGATGACGTGTAGGAGTGCTATGATGGAGTCCGGGTTTTCGGATGCGAGCCTCCTCCCTACGGCGCTGGTAACGTGGGCGTCCATCTCGAGCTTGTAGAGCCTCACGCCTCCCGGGAGGAGCGTTGGCCCCTCCAGCTTCTCCACCGCCTCCTCGAGCAGTGTGGTGCTCCTCTCATATGCTCTCAGGAGGCATGGGAGGGTCTCGAGGGCTTCGATTCCACCCTCCGACGCAGCCATGGCAGCCTGGGCGAGGCAGTCGTGGTCTATGACCCGGTAGGCTGAGTCTACAAGGTCGGCGGTCCTCCGCAGGCGCTGGAGCGTGTACCTTGTCCCCTCCACTAGTCGCTCGGCTACTTTTAGGCCTGGGTGGCTTCTCCCACTATCATAGTATGGTGCAAGGTCTCCCACAGCCCCGAGGGCTGCGAGGCCCTTGGACTCCTCGTCCCCCGGGGAGCCGAGAACATGGTAGGCTAGCACGCTCGCCCCAGGGTAGTCGGATTCGCCCGCCAGGCCCAGGGCCACCGGGTTACAGTAGGCTGCGAACCGGCTGGGCGGCGGGACCCTATGGTGGTCTAACACGATTTCAAGCCTCACGAGCGAGGCTAGCCTGTCATACTCGCCGCCTGGTATACCATAGTCTACCACGGCTAGCGCCTCTCCACTGGCGGGCCTAGGTATGGCTTGCCACGTGTAGAAGCCTATCCTAACCGGCTCTGGCCTCCCACGGCCGGGGAGATGCCTAAGGAGGAGAGCGGCTGTCGCAACACCGTCGGCGTCCCAGTGGTGAGCCACGAGATACCTGCCTAGACCCTCGAGCCTCCTCCTACACTCACCCAGCAGGTCCTCTAGCCTCATCAGGCCACCCTGCACGCTACACGCCGTTGACGGTTAAATGCGGCCCACGTACACCTTTTGCCCGGCGCACCCAGTTGCCGGGTGGTAGGAAGAGGAGAGAGGCTAGCGTAGAGTTCTGGATCGAAGCAGTCAGGGGAGCCAGTACTGCTGGAGCCGAGGTTGCCAGGGAGGCCGCAGTCAAGTGGAGGAGGGCCCTAAGAGACGTCGAGGAAGGGCTTAGCCGCCTCCTCCCAGCACCTAGCCTGGAAGACCTCCTAGCCTACCCCGGGACCCCGGTCTCCCGGGGGGCTAGGAGGGGGTTGGGGCCAGTATACGGGGTCGACTCGAGCAGGACCAAGCCTGTCCGAGTAGGGTTTAGGCTGGTCTCCTTCATCTCCGCGGCCGCCGTCCGCCTCCCCCCACGGGACTCGCAAGACGAGGCCCGCGTGGAGTTCATGAGAGTCTCCCCCAAGATAGTGCCGGAGGACGCCCCACCAGAGAAGGCTTTGCTCGAGATAACCCTTGAAATGTTCAGGTTGGAGGCCGAGGCGCTCCACGAAGCGTCGAAGGAGGGGGTCCCGGTATACCTTGACGGGCCCATAGTTGACCCGCCCAGCCTCTCGAGGAGCGTCTCCGGAGGCCTCGAGGAAAAGTATAGGAGGTACGTGGAGAGGAGGGCTGAGGCCGCCGCCAGGCTCGGCGGTAGTATCGTAGGTTTCGTGAAGAGGCTTACAGGCAGGATGTATGCTGACATGCTCTTCGAGGAGACCGGCTGGGAGTGGCTTAGAGAGGTCAACGACTACTTCCTAGCCCAGGCCTACGCCCACCAGGTCGCGGGCATACTGAGAGGGATGGGCGAGTGCCGTGGAGACAGGGTTGCAGCGATAGTGACTAAGCCCTATCCGCTCCCGGCCGAGAGGGCACCGGATGTTAGAGTATACGAGGAGGCCATGGGAGGCTGGAGGGTCTACCACGCTCTAACCGTTCCCGGAGCCTGCTCTGGGAACATGAGGAAGCCTGCTAGGATAGAATTCCTAGTCCCCCCGGGCGGGGACCCCTCGGAGGCCGCCCTGGAGGCGGCGGCCATGGTTGAGGCAAGGCTGGTGGAGGGCGCCTGGATGCCGGAGCCCGTGCTCCTAGCCCACAAGGCGTGTACGATTAGGAGGAGGGAGAGCCTCAAACTCCTGAGGGAGGCGGCCACGAGGTATGCCAGGAAGACTGTCGAGTCGGAGGGCCGGCCCCCACCCGGCTTCGAGTGGCTCCTAGACTAGGGGGATACCCGGATATACCCCTACCCGGGCCGGACCTGTTCCCGGGGTAGCCCATCCCTTGCAGGCGGCCGCTTCGAGGAGGGTCGGCATAGTCCTCTCCGGGTCTACCACGAGGAGGTTCGACTTCATAGTCCTAGAGGACGCCGAGGACACGGTTGTGGAGGGCAAGTATGTCGCAGCCATAGCCGGGGGCGGGGTATACCTTGGAGTTGTGGAGGAGCTGAGCCACGTACACGAGTTCTACGAGGAGGGCGAGGTCTGGGTAGAGGCGCTACGCAAGGGCAGGAGGCCTCCGGAGGGTGTTGCGAGAAGATACCTAAGGGCCACGGCTAGAATAGTAGGCTATGTGAGCGGTGACACCCTTCAGAACCCGCCGAGACCGCCGCCGCCAGGGGCGACGGTCTCAACAGTAACCGGGGCGGAGCTGAAGCCGGTATACGGCTTCGACCCCAGCGGGGACCCGCCGGATTGGGCGATAGTGGTGGGAGACCTCTACGGCTATACTGGCAGCGAGCGCCTCTCGGCACCATTAGACCTCCGGGCTATAACCATGCACATGGCCGTGGTCGGCACCACGGGCTCGGGGAAGAGCAACACTATGGGCGTGATAATAGAGGAGCTCGGCCGGAAAACGGGGGTAGACGTGGGTATAGCAAGGCTCCCCGTAACAATACCGGCCCTCATAGTAGACATTAACGGAGACTACCTGGACTACTACTGCAACCCGGACCTGGTACCCTCATACTGGAGGGTCTACAGGCTAGTGCTCGAGAACAGTAGGGCCTACCAGTCCCGCGGGGGTACGCATGTGAAGCAGGTCCTCCTCCCACTCCACCTCGACCTGGACATCCTCGAGCCCCACGAGCTGGCGGAGGCCATAGTAGTCCTATACCGTAGGGGTCCCGGAGAGGCTACCGCCATACAGGAGTCGGTCCTAGCCGAGCACCTGGACAAAGAATACCTAGAGGAGAGGCTGGCCATAACAAGCTACAACGAGCTATTCTCCTCGAAGAAGCTCGTCGGCGAGCTTATCAGCGATATACTCGAGAAGTCGAGGGGCAGGGACGCCGAGATACACGCGGCGACAGCCAGGGCAGTGGAGAGGCAGCTTAACACCTTCTACAGGAGCCTCTCGAGGAACAGGCTGGTCTCCGAGACCCCTACGGTGGGCGGCGAGTTCATAGACGAGCTGACCAACCCAGACGAGCCAGGGCTGGCGATAGTAGACTTCACCATAGACGGCGCCCCCACCGGGCTGGACGTCAAACAGTTCATCGTCTACTATATTTCGAAGCTCCTCTACAAGAAGTTCGTCGACTATAAGATGGGAGAGTCTAGGAGCGACAGGGTAATCCTCTACGTGCTTGAGGAGGCGCAGAACTTCGCCCCCAACCTCCCAGTATACCAGATAGGGTTCAGCATAGCGAGGAGCATACTCTACACGGTAGCCACGCAGGGTAGGAAGTTCGGCCTAAGCCTCGCAATCGTAACCCAGAGGCCCAAGTACGTGGACCCGGTAGTCCTCTCCATGATGAACACGTTCATAATCCACAGGGTCCCGCCGGCTGACGTGGGCTTCGTCGAGCAGGTAACCGGGGGCCTCCCAGGCGGCCTGAAGGCGAGGCTCTCCACTATGGAGAAGGGCGTGGCGATAATCCACGGCCAGATGAACCCAGCCCCCCTCCCGAGCGTTGCAAGGGTTAGGAAGAGGGATAGCCACGGGGTGTCCGAGGGTGGACTGCACTGCTAGAATACCGCTAGAACCAGGCGTAGTGGAGAGGCTGGAGCGCCTCATAGCCTCCTACGAGTCCGGGGCCGCCACGCTCCCGGCAAGACTCCTGGAGGAGGCGCCCCTCCCAGAGTCCAGGCTTGGAGTAGTACGGCTCGCCGAGAGGATAGCCGAGGAGGCGGGGCGCGGCGTATACGGCAAGGTCTACGCCATAGTCGGCGAGTGGGGCATGGGCAAGTCGTGGGCCGGAGCCAAGGTTGTGGAAGCCCTCCGCGCTAGGGGTGTGGAGGCTAGGCTGGAACACCTGGACAACCTCGTCGACACGGCACTCCAGGCTATGGAGGGGAGGGCCGACCCCCGGCTGGCACGGGAAGCCATGATCGAGAGCCTCTCAAAGCCAGGACTGCCAGCGGTGGTAGTGGTAGACGAGGTGGAGGGGATTCTTAGGAGCATACGGGGCCAGGCCACCGAGCCCGACAGGGCGGCGGTACAGGCGTTCCTAGACATACTCAAATCCCTGTTCGACCCCCGCCTAAAGTATGGCGGGCTCCTAAGGGGGAGGCTGACCCTCGTACTACTCATGACTAGAGAGGCCTTCAACCATCTCAGGGGGCTCCTCGAGGAGGCCGGTGTAGGCGGTAGGTTCCTCCGCAGGAGCGACGTCGTGTTCCTCCAGCCCCTCGCCAGATACGAGAGTATACGCCTGGCCCGCTACTATGTCGAGGCACTAACCGGGAGGAGTCCTGGAGAGGTGTTCGAGGACGAGAGGCTGCTCGAAGTATTCCACACAGTGTCGGGAGGGGTCCCGGGAACCCTCCTAGAAGCACTAATCAAAACCCTGAGAGCCCACATTAGGGCATGCGGCGGCGGATGCCTATGCAGGGTGACCCCCGCTAGCCTCCTGGACACCCTCTCCCAGATCACTGTCACGAGCGAGTCTGGAGCCCAGTACACGCCCCTCGACAGGGAGGAGGCGGAGGCCCTCCTAGCCAGGCTACGCGTGTCCCGGGAGGCCCTCCTACTAGTCGCCTCCACCTCAACCCTAGCTCCAGAGGAGGCTGTTAGGGCAGCCCCTGCTCTCCAGGCTGGGAGGGTGGGCTATGCCCGCGTCATAGCCTACCGGATAGGCGACCTGGCAGACTGGTTTGAGGCCGTGAGGGAGAAGCTGTGTAGGGATGGGGGAGAGCTGTGCGTAGCAGAGCTTAGGAGCAGCGTTGGAAGCCTGGTACACTATCATCCAGGATACGGGTGGATACTTACACTACCAAGGGACCCGGGAGAGCTCGCCTCATGGCTCGAATACTACGGGTGGACGGGCGGCCGGGACCCCAGGGAGGTATACGAGGCCATACGCCCAGGCCCGGGCATGCAGGGATGGGTAACCCTGCGCCCCGAGTATGCGGGCCGCATATACAAGTCGAGGCCCCCCACAGGCCTAGAGTTCCTGCCTAGCCCCAAGGCTCGAGAGCATGCGAGGGACCTGCTGAGAGCCGCGGAGGAGAGCAGGGAGCGCATGGAGGAGCTTGTAGCCCAGGGGCTAAGAGTGATACTCGAGTACTCCGGGTTAGCGAGGCCGGGCGAGCACCCGGGAGTATACGTTTACCGGTACGATTGGCAGGGCTACGGGGCTTCGACCCGCTACGAGGTGCCAGTCCACATAATCCCGGCTGGAGCCAGGCCGGTCGAAGCCTGCAGGGAGAACCCGAAGCTGAAGGCCAGCATCATACTAGTCCCAGGCGGAGAGTCCCGGGAGGAATCCTGCCCGGGCCTCACAGGGGTCCCGTTGGAGGCGGGTGTTAGGAGGAGGCTAGCACTCATAGCAGCCGGCCTCGAGGCGGCCGACAAGCACAGGGTGCAAGTAGACCACGACCTCCTGGGAGACACGGCCATCAGGCTGGCAAGGGACCTGGGCCTGCCAGAAGCCCTGGCGGGGGCCGCTGAGAGGCTGAGGGAGGCCGGGATAATAGTGGAGCCTAGGAGCGAAGCCCTGTACCTGGCCCAGTCCGCCCTCGGCGTCGGCAGGGATATAGTGAAGGCCTCAATGCTCCTGGCCGACGCCCACTACTATCTAGTCGTGGCAGGGTCCCCCGAGGGTTCGGCGGGGAGGGAGGAGGCGGCCAGGGCCGCAGGGATACTGGCGGAGCTGACCCCCTATGCTAAAACCTCACACTGGTGCGGCGTCCAGATACCAAGACTGTCCGACGTAGACATTGGTAAGAGCCGGGGCGAGGTCGAGGAGGCCATCTCCAGGGCCGTCGACTACCTGGTACACGAGGGTCTAGCCGCCCACAGTAGAGGGCTCGTAGCCTCCATAGTCCGCAGGGAGAGGATAGCCTCTAGGATAATAGAGGCCTTCCAGGGCAAGAAGGCAACTCTTGAACAGATACTCGAAGCCTTCATACTCCCAGTCGACGAGGCATACAGGCGCGAGGCCGAGGCCAGGGTTAAGGCGAGGCTGGAGGCCCTATCACACCTCGGATACGTCGACATTATAGGGAGGAGGGGGGAGCTATACGAGGTTAGGAGGGAGAGGAAGACCATCCCCGCCCCCACCTACGGGCCCCGCGCGGCTGGCAGCCTAAGGCGGCAGATAGAGGCGGCGGCCACGCTCATAGCAAGAGTGTCGCCCGGAACCATGCCCAAACACCTTGGGACCCTTCTAGTGTACAAGCAGAAGGACGCGAAGATCATAACCCCCAGGCTCCTCGAGGAAGTCTACGATTACCTGCAGGAGCTTAGGAGGGTGTGGAACGGGACCCCGGCGAGACGCCAATACTATGATTCCACGATCAAAGTCTACAACCTTTACATAGCCCAGCTGGCCGAGAAGGCGGTAGAGGCGCTAACCCAGTCGATACGTGGTCTCCGAGACCAGATTAGCGAGGCGCGGCGCCAGGCCGAGGAGAGGCTGGGAAGGCTGAGGGACCTCATACGGGGCGAGGGGCCTACAGCCGAGCTCGTCTCAAGGATCCGCGGGGAGATCGAGGGGCTCCTCGCCGAGGCGTTAGAGGCGCTAGCCAGGGGAGTCGCAACCGCCATGGAGCTGGGAGACGGGCTCGTCGAAGACCCTGCAAGGGGCAGGCTTGGCGGGGAGGCAGACGACATGTTCTTCCGAAAGTGTGAGGGGAGAAACAGGAGGCCTCCCCCACACTACTACAGCCCCCACCTCTACTACTGGCAGGCCATTGGCGGAAAGGTGGTCGCCACAGTCGAGGAAAAGTCGAGGAAGGCTGTGGAGCTGGCAACACTCGCCGCCATGCTGGCCGACAGGATAAAGGGCCTGGGCATGGACCCCGACGCGGTATCCTCTAAGATCCTAGACGATGCGGGCAAGATGAGCCTCGCGAGGGCGCTCGAATACACGCTAAGCACACTAGAGTCGGAGCTACGGGAGGTAGAGTCTAGGGCGGAGAGGGCTAGGAGGCTGGAGGCTAGGCTCGACTCGGCCAGGGGGAGGCTCGAGGAGGCGGAGGAGGCGCTTAGGGCGGCGGAGGCCACTGTCGCGAGGCTCTCCTCACACGTAGACGTGGGCGAGGCTGAGAGGCTTCTCGCCGAGGCTCGGAGAAGCCTATCCATGGCCGAGAACCTGGTAGGCCAGGCGGCCGGCTACCATAGGAGTGGGAAGTGCATAGACTCGGAAAACGCCCTCAAATACTGTCTAGGCCTGCTTGAGAGGGCTGTTGAACACGCCTCGAGTGCTCAGACCCTCGCAGGGCAGGCAGCCTCCATGGTCAAGCGGGTGTTCGATGAGAGGGTGGAGAGGGCTAGAGATGCGCTCGAGAGGGCGAGGGTGCAGGTTGAAAGGTTGAGGGCTGAGGCCGCCGGAGTCGGCGGGGTGCAGGAGCAGGAGGTCCTCGCCGCCGCTAGGAGGGCTGAGGAGATACTGGAGGCCGCAGACCCTGCCAGGGACCCGGCGGGCGCTGAGGAGGCGGCTAGGAGGGCCCTCGAGATAGTCGACGAGGCTAGGAGGAGGCTCATACCCGAGGAGGCTAGGGCCCTCTACGACCTACTAGTGAGGCTAAGGGAGGGCGAGGTGGACCTGGAGACAGTCTTGGAGGAGGCCGGGCGGGCGGCCGGCGACATCCTGCCTGGTCTAAGGAGGCTCCTGGCAATGGCTTCGAGGCACGGCTACCGCCTGACCGTGAGGGCTCGGGAGAGGAGGGGTTAGAGGCCGGCAGATACGTCATAGTGCATTGTGACAGGCGGGCTGGTGGCCGCCATAATGTAGCCCTCCCTGAACGCGTGGCTTAACACCACCATGAACCTGTCGGGGAGGCGTGGCAGTATCTCCCGGGCGTCGCTTGGAATGTTTAGGGCCTCGGCCTGAGCCTTCTCGGTCCTCAACAGTATCTTGGTGTTGGCGAGCTGTAGTATGATGTCGTGGAGGTCCCTGGGGCTGTGGGTTGCGAATACCAGTCCTATACCCCTAGCCCTGCCGAGCCTGGCTATGCTCGCTATCATCCCGGCCACCTGGCGTGAGGCCTCCCTCTCCTCCTGCAGGCCCTTCTCCTGGGGGAAGAACTGGTGAGCCTCGTCTATAACGACTAGTATGGGCCTTGTGATGGTCTTCCTCTTCCTCCACTCCTCCTGCCTCCAGGAGCGTAGCCTGTCTAGCATCCTGTAGGCGGCCAGCCTCGGCCCCTCTATGCTCCCGAGCCCCTTGTCGTGGGCCCAGCGGAGGTCTAGGACCACGGGAGCCCTCTCCTCGCCCGCCAGTGACACTATGCTGGGCCATGAGGGTTCCGGGGCGAACTCTAGCCTGGGACCCCCGCTCTCTGGGAGGGCGTAGGCGACGTCCACTATCCCAGTGTCGAGGAGGCTCGAGACCCTCCTATACAGTGCCTCGACAGTGCCACGGTGGGGGAGGAGGTCTGAGAGTATACTATAGTATTCCTGGGCCTGCTCCAGCAGCCCGCCACTACCGCCGATCGCGGCCGCCTCACCGCCAATCCTAGCCGCTACAGCCGAGGAGAGCATGGAGGATAGAGTCTCGCCGGGGTCATAGTCGCTCCTAGCCTGCTTGGGGAGGTTGAGGTACTCGGCGTAGGCCCGTAGGGCGGCCGCAACCACTGGGAGGGGCGGGTATGCTCCGGTCTTGGAGTGGAACCTCTCCCTACCCCTCCGGAAGAAGTCCTTCGCGAGCGGGGTTAGCCCGTGGAGGAGAGTTGCAACCCTATCACTGTCATCCCCGAGAGTGTTGACAGTGTAGGGTATGAAGTGGAGCCTCCTGGCAGGCCCGGCCCCGCGGAGGGTGTATGAGACTATACAGGTCCCGTCCCTCGACCAGTCCTTCCCGCCTTCAACCTCGTAGCCGGAAGCGTCTAGGAGGGGCTGGACGACCTCCGCGAGGTATATGCCTGCTATCCTGGAGGCTATGTCACACCATCCCCCACTCTCGGGGTCGAGGGCCTCGACGATAACGCGCCTAGTCACGGGCGCTACGACTACCAGGGACCTAGGCGGCTCCACCCTCGACAGGAGGCTCCTGTAGACGGCGTCCTGGGCCAAGCCTGCACTGTCGAGGGGCGGGAATAGTAGCTGGACGAAGTCCTGGTTCATATCCACGAATATGGGCGTGGGAGCCCTCTCCCCACCCTTCGAAGCCAGGTATGCGGCCATGTTCTTGAGGAGCGTGGTCTTCCCCGCGCCAGTCGTACCTATGATCAGTGTGTGCTGTAGGAGGCTCTTGTAGGGTAGAACCACGGGGACCCTCCCGTCCGCCGCCAGCCCAGCCGGGGTTGCGAGGGCGCCGAGGAGGAGCCCCTCCTCTGGGAGGCCCAGGAGGCTCCGGAGAACCTCGGGCCTCGGCTCGACGACCGGGCTCTGCGGCTCAATACTGGACACTGCCGGCACGGGCTCCCCGCTCGGCTCTCCGCCGCCGAGGCGGACTTCGAGAACGGGCTCCACTCTCAGTATTGTCTGGGTTAGGAGGCTTGCAGGGTCGGGCTCCCATACTAGAGGGTCTGCTGGAGCCTGGGCTCCAAGGTAGCTTAGAAGGTCCCTCCTCTCGACGGCCGATACCCTAGCCAGTACCACCGCCTCCCCCTTAAGGTCGACTATTGCAAGGTAGTCGCCGACCCTCCAGTAGGGTCCCGGCCTGGAGTAGTATACTTCGGGGGAGACCTCGACCACAATGCTCTGCCCGGGCTCCACGCCTATGGGCTCGTACCTTGCAACCCTCCCGACTATACGGCCGAGCCCCCGGGCCCTCTCGAAGGCCGCCCTCACACGGTCCTCCAGCTTCTCGTAGAGGCTCACCCTATCTGGGGGTATCCAGCGTTCAAGCCCTCCATCCACCAGCTATCACCTCCAGCTCGCTGGAGTACGATGCGGGCACCCTCGCCTCTACGGCCCCCGTGTAGAGGAGCTGCTGCAGCAGCCCCGCCGTGGTCCTGGCGCGCCTGTCGCTCAACGCTATGGTTACGGGCGCCTGCGACCCCCTGGCCACGCTGTCGGCGAGCAGAGAGTCTAGAGGGTCGTGCCCCCCAGCCCACTGGGTGAGCGTGGTCTCCACACGGTAGAACCTGGCGCTAACGCCTGCCACTGCACCCCTGCTGGCGGGGACTACCGCGTAGCGTGCAACCCTCTCCGGGACCCCAGCGCTCCTGAACGTGAAGGCCGGGGTAGCGTAGACCCTTCCCGGCGCCTTAGGGGCGCACCTGCCGCGGAGGCTGGCGTGTAGGGCCATGAGGTCTGTCGAAGCCTGGCCGGCGCACTCCTCTACCCTCTCCCGGAGCCCCGGTATGGAAGGTATGAGCCTAGCCTTCTGAATCCTCTTAACCACGCCCGCTACCCTAGCCCCGAGCCTCTCCAGCCTCTCCACCGCCTCTATCCTCGAAGCTAGTAGGGTCCTCCAAGCCTCCCTATACTCTTCTCTAACCTCGGCGTGGTAGATGGCTGTGGTTGCCGGGTACAGGGGGCCGTCAACCAGCACCAGGGCCCCATCCAGGTCTAGGAGCCCTCCTTCGCCAGCCTCGGCCAGGGTGTGGAGGGCGGCGTTCTCCAAGGCGACCCTAGCCTCGTCCATCGCCTGGGCGAGGCTGTACTCGCCGTGGTAGCGGTGGCCGGCAGGGTTTTCCAGGGAGACCCAGCCGGGACCATCATCCAGCTCAACGCCGTCGTTAGGGAGTATTCTCACGAAAGCCTCCCTGACCCCGGGGAGCTGGCGGGCAAGCAGGCCTGGGTGGTCTCCGAGGCCTGGCACGAGGTTTGAGGAGACGCTAACAGCCGATACTACGAAGCTGGCGCCTGGAGTCTCGAAGCTCCTAGAGCCGGAGTCTACACCTACCACAAGCCGGGGCCTCCACTGGGGGCGGGGCCTCCTCGCAACCAGGGGCCTAGAGTAGAGTTCGAGGACCCTCCCCTTCACCGGCCCCGCCTCCTCCACGGGGCTCCTAGCGAGTATGGCCTGGTCTAGCCTAAGCGGGCTCGGCGGCTTGGCCTCGCCTGGCCTGTTGACGGCCTCGATGATCCTCCTGGCTACGCCTACAATCTCGTGTGGCCACGGCAACCCCAGGGGCCCCCGGGGGCGGGTTTACCCCTATGCCCACCGAGTGTGGAATGGCCCCGGTATTACCTATTCAAGGCGCTTTGGGAGCCTCCCGAGCCTCTTCAACAGCCGGACGGCATTGTCTCGTAGTATCGCCCTCTTAGCCTCCACGGGGATGTCGAGGCGTAGAATGTCCATGACCACGTCCTTTATCGTGAGGCCGACCATGTACGGGTAGTCGCTGCCGAAGAGGAGCTTGTCATACCCGATCTTCTCCACTGCAAGGTCCACGAAGAAGGGATCGACGGCGCTGGTGTCCAGGTAGACGTTGTCCAGGCTGGCCGCCTCCAGAGCCTCGTGGAAGAATATGCCGGGCATTATGGCACTGTAGGAGCCCATGTGGGCGACTATGAAGACCGCATCCCTATGCCTCCTAGCAGCCTCGGCCACATACTTTGGCCTAGCATACCTGCACATCCTCGGCAGCTCCCAGAGGCCCGGGTCGCAGCCCGTGTGGACTATGACTATCTTCCCAGACTCCTCGGCCCACCTGTATAGCGGTTCGAGCCTCCTATCGTTGGGTCTCACATAGTGGAGCGTCGGATAGATCTTGACGCCGAGGAGCTCGTCCTCAAACCTCCTGAGCCTCCTAAGCGTGTCCTCCACTCCCCTGTCGGGGCAGAAGCTTCCCACGGGAAGTAGCCTGTCCGGATAGGCTCGAGCCGCCTCTACCACCTCCTCGGTGGTCCTCCTGTGCTCCCTTATGAGGTCCTCGTGCTCCCTAAGGGCCTCGCCCGTATTGTAGAGGAGCCTCTGGATCCCCGGGACCCTGCCTAGCATAATGTAGTCTGCGACCTCCTCCAGCGCCCTCTTTACCTCCCGCCTGCTAGTGTTCCTCCTGAACGTCTCAACTCCCGCCTCAACAGCTATGACTACGGCTACCTGCACTCCCGCCTCGTCCATGGCGGCCACTAGCCTTCTCGCAGCCTGCACCGGGTCCCTGTACCGCCATGGCAGATGCACGTGGAAGTCTACTATACCATCGATATCCTCTGCGTTCAACCCGGATACTCCACATGAGAAAAGAGCGGGGTGGAGGTTAAACGGTCTAACCCAATACTAGCGCTACACAGCGTACTTCTCCGGGTTCTTCTGGAACTCCTCCATACACTCTGGCCTATCGAAATAGTAGACCTTGCCACCGTATACTAGCTTGAGCGTGGTGGTCTCCAACACCCTTGCTCCGCAGACGGGGCAGGTGAACACTCTCGGAGGTGGTGCCACGCATCCCACTCTAGACACCCGGTGGGCGTATAGAAAATATGAGGGTCGTATATAGTATCGTATATGCTATACTTTTGCAGGGCTACCTCTTTACTAGCGTCGCTATTAGGGCTATCACTATCACCGCTATCACTACAGCCGCGGCGAGCTGCGCCTTCCCTCCACCTGTCGTAGTAGTGGTGGAGGATGCGGCCTCTCTAGCCGCCTCAGTCGTGGCCGCTGGCGTGGTTGTAGTTGTCGTGGCCTGGCTAGTAGTCGTAGTCTGGGCGGTTGTGGTTGTAGTTGTCGTCTCCTGCTGTGTCGTAGTGGTCGTAGTGGTCTGCGGGGCCTCTACCTGCAGGGTTACGGTCTTGTTTGCCATGTTGAGGTTGTAGTCCCACACCTTCACGACTATCTCAACTGTGCCCGCGGGAGCTTTGTCTATCCTCGCAACGTACATTCCACCCTTGTTTGAGACCGGCAGCGTCTGCCACTCGCCGTTGTTTACCCTGAAGGCCACCTCTACTCCAGCGAGGCCCCAGCCGCTGTCTGCGGCCTGGACGTAGATGAAGACTGGCTGCCCGGCCCTCGGCTTGGCCGGGGTCACGGAGGTTGACAGTATTGTCGGCGGCTGCTTGTCCTCCTCGTTGCTGACTACCACGTATGCTATCCTGTCGTTGGGGACGCTTGCCTGAACCTGGTATACGATGTAGTCCTCATACTTGTACACCTTGTAGCCCTTAACCAGGCCCTCCCTGTCGAATATCTTGTACGGCCCGCCGGTGGCGTTCATGTAGAAGTATAGGGTCACGTTCGACACGTCTAGCTCCGCTAGCCTGCTGGCGTAGAGCTGCCATACTACAGTGGTGTGATCGTCGTTGGTGATCTCATAGGTCTTATAGTATTCCGTGTTGAAGCTGGTCCTGCCGTTGAACAGGTCCTTCTTGCCAGGCGGCAGTATCACTTGCACTGTGCCGTTAGAGTATACCCGGATTATCTTGAACCCCCAGTATGTCGGGGTCCCATGGTTTGCCGTGGTGGTTGTTATGAAGTAGACTTTTCTGTCGCCAATGTGTAGTATGGCGTCGGCGTCTCTGTGGATGTGGCCCGCCAACACTGCTACGACGTTGGGGTGCTCCTCTATGATCTTTATAAGGGTGCGTAGGCTGTCCTCATGGTCCCTCCAGCTGCTATAGACGTTGCTTATCCAGTTGTCCACGGGCCCCTCATACTCGCCTGGCTGGTTGAAGATGGGGTGGTGGAAGAACAATATCGCTATCTTGTCGGGGTACTTGTTGAGCGTCTCGTTTAGGAAGTCGAGCTCATACTTGGGAAGGTAGCCGT
>CAYRZG010000002.1:0-29384 GCA_964428695.1 uncultured Desulfurococcales archaeon | reverse complement strand
ACACGTGAGGGATACCATACTATAATTCTAAACTGTATTAATGACTCCTACAGTTACACCATACAGGTTGCAATCCCAGAAGTATCAGTCTACCCTAGGTATGTTAACGTTGGAGACACTCTTTGAATTACAGTCACTAATATTTACGATATGGTTCAAACATTCGTTATGACGATAGATGATACTCCAATACTAGTGTTTGAACCTTCAATATATAATTCTAGTTTTGTAAAAACTATCAGGGTGCCGCCGCTAACAAAGGGGTGGCATGAGGTAAGACTCTATGTTACCGTAGATGTGTTCCAAGACATATACTTGGCTGTGAAAACGGGGTCCTCGGTTCCATGGTATATTGAGGCCAGAGGATTCTTTCCAGAACGCTACATACTAGTAGCGTTCGACAGGTTCTATGTAGAAGATGGTGTGGTCGTTGGCGATACGTATATTGCGAACGTTACCCGTGAAATAAACTTGCTCAGCGAGAGACTACATAACTCTGAAAGGGAAGTATAATAGCATGTTATACTACTTTAACACGTTGAATTTAACGCTACAGAGCTTCGAGTTAGCTATTGCAGAAGTGTCTGATAGCACCTAACGGCTCCAGGACCGGGTCGAGCATCTAGAGCGCGCGGTTGGAGAGCTAAGCTCTAGGATTAACAAGTCTCAGCTCGAGCTTCTCCAGGCTATGAGGGAGAATATGTCAAAGCTCGAGCAGGAGAATGCCGAGTTAAAGGCAAGGCTCGAAGCCCGGGAAGCCATGATAGAGAGGCTACAAGCCAGCTTAGCGTCGTCTGGCAGGAGCTACTATGTTGCAATAGGGGTAGGGGCTGCTGGAGTCTTCACGGGGATACTAGGTATTGTTGCCGGGATACTATTGTCTAGGAGGTAGGCTAGTACTCTTCCTCTTCTTTAACCTGGGCTATTATCCTTTCTCTCAATTCTGCGGCCTCGAAGGGTAGTATGTCGAGCATGTTTCCTGGAACCTCGACTACCCCTTCTCTTACAAGCTTTAGTATCGTCTTGTATGCCGTGTATGCTGCTATATCCTCGCTAGCATTGTATGTGACCTTGTAGGCCTTCTTGGCTATCTCGTAGAGCGTGACAAGTGTCTCCTCGTCTGCCACTACAGCCTTTTCGCCTCCCCCCTTCTCTACCGCCTTTGCTATCCTGACTGCGGCGTCAGTGTCTAACACTATTCTAACAGCCCCGTCGCCGTAGAGTATTGCCTTCACTCTGCCCGTCGAATCCACGTTTTTCACGGTCTCTTCATAGGCTGCCTCAGGGTACTCGTATTGGAGTTCTCCGGTATCTATCGTGACTAGGACTGTCCTGGCGTGGGGGGCGGCCTCTCTAACAATCCTATTAACGAGCATCCATGCATAGTAGAGCTGGTCCTCATTTATATCTAAATACTCCTCCCCGAAGTCTAGAACTTCTAGGGAGGGCTCGTTTACAACGTTTAGGATAGCCCTAACTATGAGGCCCGCTATGTATTTTGCTAGGGCGAACACGAGGATTGTAGAGGCTATGAATATGGCTGCGATAGCCTCTACGCTAAGCTGCCTGCCAGCTATCATTCCTGCAGCGTAGGCTCCCGACGCTATCATCCATCCGACCAGCGCCGATGCTAGCAGTCCCACAAGCCAGGCTAGTCGACCCGTTCTAGGCTCACCCCGCCACGCCGGAACTGGGGCAGTGCCCCTCGAGACTTATGGGTTTCAGTATTCTTAACCGTTTTATCCCGCGCGTCTAAGCGTAGTCTAGAATGGATCTGCGCCCAGCCTTCACCGTTACCAGACGCTTGTTTAGGGGGAGTGCCACATTATACACTGGGACTCCAGCCACAATCGCGTAGGGCTTGCCGTTGTGGGCGTGGCCGTGTATTGCTGCGTCGGGCTTCTTCTCGACCACCACTTTCTCCATGAGCGGGCTGTATAGTTCCGGCCATATTCTCGGGGGCTCGCCTTCTATGGTCTTCCTGGAGAGGGCGTAGTGTGAGACGAGTACGACTCTGCTAGCTTCCCGTCTAGCCTCGTCTATGAGCCTAGCTATGATCGCCGGTCTCTCTCGATAGACTCTCTCTAGCCAGGGCATGTGCCTCCTTTGCCACCTTGTCGGCCTCTGAAGTGCGCCTCTAGTCCCAATTATTGCGAGGTTCTCCTCTCCACACTCCAAGATTGTGTAGTCGTCGTCTAGCCAGGTAATCTCAGGGTAGCCTCTCCTAAACTCGTCCTCCCGATCATGGTATTCCTCGTTGCCGAAGACCGCGATTATTGGCGTCTCCGGAAACTTGCCGCGGAGTATGTCAAGGACTGGTTTCAGGCTGGACACTATGCCCCGGTCTACGAGGTCTCCAGCTAGAATGAGGGCGCAGGGGCTCCCCTGGTAGGATACTGTAGCCTCCCTCAGCAGTGGGAGATACCTGGGGCTGTGTATGTCGCTCGTCGCAGCCACATTCAGGGGCCTCGGGGCTACAATGGCTCAGCACCCCGGAGACTACGCCGGTAAGGCTGCCCATCGGTCCTCATTGGCCCCGGGATAATTTGATTTGGATGGAGGGTTAAGAGCTAGGCTATGCTAGCGAGATACTTGTTTAGGGATGCTATAAGCGAAGCTATCACTAGGCTTGCCTTTAGGCTTGGAGGTAGGCTTTCGGGGTCCTCGGCCCAGCCCAGGCAGTCTGCGAGAATGTCTAAGCCCTCCGGCTCGCCTTCGACACTCCGGCCTGCGAGTACGCTGTACGCCCAGTTTAGTGCCTCGCCGACAATATCGCCTCCCACGCAGTCTACTAGCTCGACGATATCGACTACGGGGCCCTCAATTAGGCTGGCGGCCTCCTCGTCAACGAGTCCCACTAGCTCGGGGAGTATAGCCTCCTGGAAGATTGACGCCGCCTCCACAACAAGGTCTTTCTCGAGACCCCTGTCCAGGAGGGCAGTGGTGACTAGTGAGGCGAACAGGCTCGCCTCCCACTCTATACCAGTCTCAAGCCCGACCCCGGGCCCTACAGTCCCCCGTGGGGCTACGTCTACCTCTCCCATACCTATCAGCCTGTTCTACTAACTGGCAGTGGCGGGTTGGAGAGGATTTAGACACAGTATTACCGCCTCGGATGGACTAGGATTCGTCACAGGCCCCACTGGGGGCCTCTGTAGTCCGGGTTCTACTCCTCACCGGCCGTGATGGCACGGCCAGGTCTTCCTATACTGTTCGGCGATCCTAACTAGGCTTCTAGCCTTCTCCAGGCTCACCCTGTTCTCAGTTACGCCTCCAAGCTTCACGGAGGTGCCTACTATGAAGGCGTCTGCAAGCCTCCAGTAGTTTGCAATGTTCTCCGTGCTAATCCCGCTACCCACTATGACCTTCGCACCATACTTTCTTGCCGGGCCTGCCAGCTCCTCCACGTAAGCTATTTCCGGCTCCTCTCCGGTTGATGCTCCCGACACTATTATGCCGTGGATTGGAAAGCCGGCGCGTGTTAAGCAGTCTTCAACTATTTGGTCCGCCTCATACCTGGAGGCTAGCGGGTAGCTGTGCTTCACGTCGACGTCGCCGAGGATGAGGAGCTTCCCCTTAGCCAGGGTATCGTATATGTCAAGTTCGCTGACAGCCCTGGCAATCTCGTGGACAGCCGGCTCTAGAGAGCCCTCCGGGGCTAGCCTGTGCTCGCATATACTATTGACACGGACCATCTCCGCCCCAGAAATATAGGCTACGTAGACGGCCTCGTAGGCGCTATTCCTCAACATGTTGACGCCAACTGGGATAGATACGCTCTTCTTGACCTCGGCGACAATCCTAGACATCGCAGCAGTCTGGCCAGTCCCCACCCTGATAGTGTAGGGTCTGTCACCATAGTTTTCTATTATCACACCGTCGAAGCCTGCCTCCTCATACCTTCTAGCCTCCTCCACGGCGAAGTCTAGTATCTCCTCGAACGACCACCTCCTGCCGTGGAGGGGAGGGTAGGGGACCCTATTGTAGCCGTAGGAGCCGGGGAGTGGAGGCAGGTGAACGACTCCTATGAGCGGCTTACACTTCTCCTCTAGCAGGCCGTACAAGGATATCCCCCTACGGGACTGTAGGGTATGGGAAAGAAAACGTTTAGCCGTAGGCCGGTTAGAGGTTTAGGAGTGTCTCCAGGACCAGCCTCACGCCGTAGCCTGGAGCGTGCCTGCCAGGCCAGTACTCTGGCGCAACCTGGGCGGCGTCGGGCCCTCCGATACCAGGGCCTGCTATGTCGAGGTGTACGAACTTCTTGCCATGGGAGAACCTTTCCAGGAATAGGGCTCCGTATATAGCTCCTCCCCAGCGGCCTCCAACGTTGTTTATGTCTGCGAGCCTAGCGTTCTTTGTTAGGAGTGGCTTATACACGTCGGCCATTGGAAGCCTCCATACTAGCTCTCCCGTCTTCTTGCTAGCGTCCTCTATCTTACTAGCAAGCTCTTCGTCACGGGTGAAGAGTGCAGCTATTAGGGGGCCCAATGCTACGACTGCCGCGCCGGTTAGGGTGGCGAGGTCTATCACTATCTCGGCGTCTATCTTCTTGGCAGCGTATGCTATAGCGTCGGCTATAACGAGCCTGCCCTCGGCATCAGTGTGGCCAACGTCGACGGTGGTCCCATCCCACATCCTTATCACGTCGCTCGGCAGATATGACTCGGCGCTGGGAACGTTGATCGCCGCTCCCAGGAGGCCGTAGAGGTCGAGCGGTAGCCCCAGCTTGGCGGCAGCCCACATTAGGCCGAGGACTGCAGCGCCTCCAGCCTTGTCGGCGTACATCGTGAACATGCTCATGCCCGGCTTGATCTGCATGCCTCCAGCGTCGAATACCAGAGTCTTACCTACAACAGCCACCTTCCTCTCGCCGCCCTTATAATGGAGGATTATGAGCCTCGGCTTGTGCACGCTGCCCTTGCCAACGTTTACAATGCCTCCGAAGCCCTCCTTCACTAGTCTGTCATAGTCGAATACCTCAACCTCAACGGGAGTGTCGCGGAAGAGTTCTACCACCCTCTCCGCCAGCCTCTCCGGGTACAGGTCGTTGGGCGGGGCATTCGCCACGTCCCTGGCGAGGTACACACCCTCCACTACGGCCTCCACATACTTCTTATCAACACTTCCTGAGAAGGCTACGGTGGCCAGTTTAGTCTTCTTCTCACTCTTGAAGGCCTCAAGCCTGTAGGCTCCCAGCAGGAAGCCGATAAGCGCCTCTCTAGCCGCATCCCCGTCGAGATCGTCCAAAACTAGGAGAACCTTCTCATACTTGTCTACCACCTGCTTGGCAATCTTCGCCAGAGCCCTCCTAGCGTTCTCGAGTAGGTCTCCCTTCTTCTCGCCAAGTCCCACAAGGTATACTATGCCTCCGTCGACAGTGAGAGTGTACACCTCGCCCATTCCAGCCTTGAACAAGCCAGCCTCAAACACCTTCTCAAGAAGCCCGCCGGACTCCTCGTTAACCTTGCCTACAATGCCCTCTACTAGCGGCTTCCCCTCAGACTGGTAGACTGGGAGAACCACTGGCACCCCAGCCTTGGCGACACCTTCGAACTTTGCCTCCTCGAGCTTCGGCGGCCTTGTGTAGATCACCGTTATATCACCAATCCAAATGCATGGAGGGCGGGGTTTAATAGATGACTACAACGGTAGGGCTACGCTATTATCCTCTCGGAAACACAGGTTGTAACGAAAGCACCCGTGCCCGCCGGAGGCCCGCGGGCCGCGGGAAGCTGTGACGGCGGGTTTGCGCGCCGGCCTAGAGATTAAACCTCCAGGAACCCGTAGCCACCCCCGGGTACACGACTGTGGCAGGCTACGATACCATACTAGTGGTCGATTTCGGAGGACAATACGCCCATCTAATAAGCAGGAGGCTCAGGGAGCTGGGTGTATACACGGAGCTAGCCTACCCAGACGAGGCAGGGGATATGCTAGAAGAGTCGGCTGGCGTGGTGTTGAGCGGTGGCCCCGGCAGCGTCTGGGAAGCCTCTCACGATAGGATAGTTGAAGAGGTTATCTCCCAGGGCAAGCCCGTCCTAGGCATATGCTATGGTCACCAGCTTCTAGGAAAGATCCTTGGAGGCAGGGTAGGGCCTAGCCCCAAGCCAGAGTTCGGCCCAACCCGGGTTAGGATAGTCGAGGCCCGAGGCGTGCTGGAGGGGTTTCCCCGCGAGCTCACAGTGTGGATGAGCCATAACGACGCAGTGCTCGAGGTTCCGGAGAAGGTTAGGGTTCTAGCTGTAAGCGAGGGTAGCCCAGTGGCAGCCCTCGAGGCGGAGGGACTCGTCTTCGGCGTGCAGTGGCACCCGGAGGTCTCACACTCTCAGCTAGGGATGAAGCTTCTAGAAAACTGGTTGAAACTGGCCGGAGCCCGGAGGGGTTGGAGGCCCGTAAATCTAATAGACGAGCTAGTCGACTATGTTAGGAGGACCGTGGGGGATGGTGTCGCGGTAGCAGCCGTTAGCGGCGGCGTCGACTCCACCGTGGCCGCAGTCATAGCCCACAAGGCTCTGGGCGATAGGCTTGTGCCAATCCTAATAGATCACGGCTTCCACCCGGACGGAGAGGTCGAGAGAGCCGTCGAGGCTCTCACGAGGCTTGGAATAAAGCCGAAGGTCGTAGATGCAGCTGACCGGTTCTTCTCAGCACTAGAGGGTGTCGCAGACCCGGAGGAGAAGAGGAAGATATTCGGCAGGGTATACGCCGAGGTCCTAGAGGAGGAGGCTAAGAGTGTTGGAGCAGAGTTCCTAGTCCAGGGCACCATCTACCCCGATGTAATAGAGTCCGGGGGCAGAAGGGGTGCGGACATAATAAAGAGCCACCATAACGTCGGAGGCCTCCCAGAGAAGTTCGGGCTGAAGCTGGTGGAGCCCCTTAGGCTCTTCTACAAGGACGAGGTTAGGAAGATAGGCCTGGCGCTAGGCCTCCCCGAGAGCCTAGTATACAAGCAGCCGGTTCCGGGCCCTGGGCTAGCGGTGAGAGTCGAGGGCCCCGTAGACCGGGGTCGGGTAGAGCTAGTAAGGAAGGCCGACAGGATAGTTAGGGAGGAGATCGAGCGGGCAGGGCTTGCAAGGAGCCTATGGCAGTATTTCGCTATACTATCGCGGAGCATGGCGACGGGGGTTAAGGGTGACAGGAGGGCCTACGGGCATGTTATCGTGGTGAGGGTGGTGGAGAGTAGTGATGCTATGACCGCTTCGCCCGCAAGGCTACCTTGGGAGGTGTTGGAGAAGATAGCATCTAGGATTACCGGGGAGATTGGGGAGGTTACCCGAGTAGTCTACGATGTGACGAGTAAGCCTCCGGCAACGATAGAGTGGGAGTAGGCTAGTCCACGTCGTCGAGATCGTCCAGGTCTATCTCTATTATCGTGCCTGGTTCCGGCTTCTCCTCGCGGCCCCTCTCGCCGGGCTCCTCACCGCCAACCTTCAACTTCTTGATGGGTGCCCTCCACTTGTAGCCGCAGTTGGGGCAGACGAAGCTAGCCATCACGGTAACAGTTATGCGGCCATACTTGTCTGGCAGGGGTGAAGTTATGGTCCACGTCTTAGCCGGCTCTGTTACCCGGGTCCCACACTTTGGGCAGACATAGGGGTCCTTCTGCCTCCTCCTAGGCACCTACCTCACCCTCCAGCCACCTACGCTCTCGACGGACACGCTAAAAGAGTATCCCGTACTCCACATGAATGCAGCTATCTCCCTTAGGAGGGAGTCTAGCCTTGCCTTGCTAACCCTGGGACCCGGCATTAGGACTTCAAGCTTTATCGACACGCTATCGGCCGAGATCTCGTCAATGTAGTGTGTAACCTCGCTTGGCACGGCGGATATCATGCGTAGAGCGGGCTCCAACCGCTCCCTTATCCCCTGCAGGAGATCCTCTAGGCTCCGAGGCTCCTCAAGCCCCCAAACCCTAACAGTCACAGTCACAACTACGGGCTCCCTCCGGAGCCTCCTGCCCTTCGACACCAGCAGACGGTTGGGGACAGCGTATACTCCATAATCGTCCTCCACTATAGTGTATAGTGGGGTTACCTCTCTAACCCTCCCCGAATACTCGCCGATCTCCACGTACTCTCCAGGCGTCACTACCTCGTAGAGGAGTATGGCGTAGTAGCTCATGAGGTTAGCTATAAGCTCCCAGGAGGCAAGCATCACCACGACTATCGCTACTAGTATGAAGTATACTACTATGACCTGCTTGGTGATAACGTAGAGTATGAGGAGGAACGTGACAGATGCGACGACCGCTTTAACCATCCTGAAAGTGTTCTCAGCCGCCCTCCTCTCCCTAACCCTCCCGGCGGTAATCCTCAGGAGTATCCTTTTCGTTATCTCTAGGACTATTATTGAGGCGAGTAAGATCACGAGGGATATTAGTAGTCTTTGTATGAGATCGTTGGAGACAATGCTCTCAACATACCTTATCATATCCCAGGCGTCCACTCCCGACGTCACCTCCTAGAACAGTTCACTAAACTCCTTGATAGCTTCCTCGTGTACAAGCGCAATCACAACGAAGCCAGGCTCTAGAGGGGGAGCTTCTTCCGGATCGTGGAAGACTCCCTCATGGTAGACGCTGAGTATTTTGACTCCCCGTGGCAGGAGACCCCTCCTCTCAAGCTCCTCGGGGGTTAGCCCCCTTATCCTGCTAGTGTCCTTGACCGTGAGGCTTACTACGTGGAATTCTCCGATAAGCGTGTAAACGACTCTCACAGGCCTATACCTCCCCTCTATCATACTGTACAGGATGTTAGATGCTATGAGGGGTGTTACAACTACACCCTCCACGCCTAGGAGCCTCAGCAGTCGAGAGGTCTCCGGGTTCTTGACCCTCACATATATCTTCTCCACATCATAGAGCTTCGCCACTGCGGCGACGAAAAGGTTAACCTCATCCTTATCAGTAACCGCTACTACGACGTCATAGTTTCTAAGCTGCAGCTCCTCATACACTTTGGGGTCGGTGGCATCCCTCAACAGGAACTCCGCGTCGATATTCTCCGGGTTCATCACCTTGTCCTCGTCCTTATCTATAACCGTGACGGAGTGGCCACTCTGGACTAGTTTGGCTGCAAGGTTGCTCCCCACTCTACCCGCGCCTATTATGAGTATCTTCAATCTAGGGCCGCCCCCGGCAGGCCTCCCTGGGACGGCCTGGAGGAGGAGAGCTATATGCTGGCTTCGCCTCCCAGCATTGGCGGTGGCACGCATGGTTGCATCTAGCGGAGATTTTAGGATATCCAGGGTTGCCGGCCTCCTAGCGATAGACTCTAGAGGTAGGCCTACTGTCAAGGTTGTAGTCGAGACCGCGGGCGGCGGTAGAGGCTACGGCTACGCTCCCAGCGGCGCGAGTAGGGGCGAGAGGGAGGCCGTGGAACTCCGAGACGGGGGCAGGGCGTGGAGGGGGTATGGTGTCTCGAAGGCGCTGGCGATAATAGAGTCCCAGGTGGCTCCGAGAATCGTAGGCCTTGATTCGAGATGGCAGGCTAGGATAGACGGCCTCCTAATAGCGCTCGACGGGACCCCGAACAAGTCTAGGCTCGGAGGGAATACTACTACAGCGACTAGCATCGCGGTTGCAAGGGCCGCCGCAGACACTGCCGGCCTAGAGCTTTTCGAGTATCTAGGTGGTCCGGGAGCCCGCCTACTCCCAACACCGCTTCTCAACGTTATAAACGGGGGTGTACACGCGGGCAACGAGCTCAGCCTGCAAGAGTTCATGATAATACCCGCGGGCTTCGACTCCTTCACGGAAGCGCTGAGGGCCGCGGTTGAAGTGTACTGGGAGCTGAAGGACCTGCTCAAGGAAAAGTATGGGCCAAACGCCGTCAACGTCGGCGATGAGGGCGGGTTTGCCCCGCCGATGAGGGAGACGAGGCAAGCGCTAGATGCCCTCGTAGAAGCCATTAAAAGGGCCGGCTACGAGCCAGGCTCCCACTTCTACCTCGGGATAGACGCGGCCGCGAGCCAGGTCTACGATGGCAACAGAGGAGTCTATAGGGTGGACGGCCGCGAGTACACCCCTAGCGAACTGGCCGATTACTACGAGAGCCTGGTAGGCGAGTATCCCATAAAATACTTGGAGGACCCATTCGACGAGAACGACTTCGAGTCACACGCCAAGCTGACGGCAAGGATAGGATCCAAAGTACTCGTAACCGGAGACGACCTCTACACAACTAACGTTAGGATACTCGAGAGGGGCATAGAGTCTAAGTCCACAAACGCCGTGCTAGTAAAGATAAACCAGGTGGGAACACTCACAGAGACCGTGGACTTCGTAGAAAGAGCAAAGTGGGCTGGGATGAGGGCAGTAATAAGCCATAGGAGCGGCGACACCGAGGACCCCTTCATAGCAGACTTCGCCGTGGCAATGTCGGCCGGACTCATAAAGACAGGGGCTCCGGCACGTGGAGAGCGGACTTCAAAATACAATAGGCTCCTCGAGATAGAATCAATCCTTGCCGGCGACGCAGTGTATGCCGGCATAAGGCCGTTTAGAAGGTGAGGTGTAGCATATGCTTAGAGGCCCTGTGGTGGTCTTAATCACAACGCCAGAGTCCGAGGCGGAGAGGATAGCGAGAACCCTTGTCGAGGAGAGGCTGGCAGCCTGTGTAAACATAGTGAAAGGGGTAACGAGCATATACTGGTGGAGGGGGAATGTTGAAAGCGACAGCGAGGCCTTGCTCATAGTGAAGACTTCAGCGGGCATCCTGCCTAGACTTGAGGAGAAGGTGAGAGAGATACACCCATACGAGGTCCCCGAGATAATAGTGCTCCCAATCATCGCCGGCCTCAAAGACTACCTTGAGTGGCTGGAGGGCGAGGTGAAGGAAGGTGGCGCTGGTGAGTCCTAGCCTCGTAGAGAAACATGTTTCAAGGAGCCCGATACTGTCGAAGGCGTGGAACATACTCCGGAGGGACCCGGAGATATCGGAATACCTTAGAATGGCCAATGTCAACGCCGTGGAGCGACTACTCTACAACGACCACGGGCCTGTGCACGCCCAGATAGTCGCCGGCAGTGCTCTCGAGATCTACGAGATCCTGCGAAAACATGGGCTCAGACCCTCCAGCATAGTACACAGAGTTGTAGACGACGAGGATCACGCCAGACTGATAATACTGCTAGCCGCCTACCTCCACGATATAGGTAACGCCGTACACAGGGTTAACCACGAGCTTATAGGAGCAATACTCGCAGGCAACATACTCACGAGAATACTACCCGAGATAATAGGATTCGAGAAGCAGAGGCTAGCCTATCGCATAAGGAGTGAGGTCATGCACGCCATATATGCTACGAACTACAACGTGGAAGCCCTAACTATAGAGGCGAGTATAGTCAAGGTAGCCGATGCCACCGACATGGCTGAGGGTAGGGCGAGGCTACCCTACCATAAGGGCAAGATAGACATGCACGCGCTCTCCGCTCTAAGCATTAGGAGAGTTGAGATACAAGAGGGGGTGGAGAGGCCTCTGAGAATTATAGTAAGGATGAGCGATCTTGCAGGAGTGTTCCAGATAGAGAAGGTGCTACTACCAAAGATAAACACGTCTCTAATAAGAGAGTATATTGAGATAATACCTATCGTGGAGGGAGACGGTAAGAGGCTCCGGCCGATACTACCCTAAAGCAGGGAGGATGGCGTGTGCCCTCGCTGAAGGATAGGGTTAGAGAGCAGCTAGTGCAGGGCGTGGCCAAGATAGCTAGTGGTATGATCGAGCCAGACGAGTTTAACCCTACCCTAGCCTCTAAGGTGATGGTGCAGGCGGCTAGGAACGTGGGCCTGAGGCTTAGACTTCATGCGAGGGGTGGTGTCTCCTGCCCCTTATGCGGTCGGGGCCCCTTCATGCCTAAAGGCTACTATCTCCACCTTGTCCGGGTTCATCCCCGTGATATTCTCGACTTGATTGATCGGGAAGCAGAACGTCTTTCAAGCGCCGCTCGTAGGCTGGGTTGAAGACTAGCCTTCCACCCTCGTCTGTTTCGAGGTAGACTGCTATCACGTCTTCCGGCGCGGTGATTGTGCCCTCGTACACGTAGACTTCTTCTTCTACGCTGAACCACTTCATGCTAGTCTTATCGAAGACTATGTAGCCTAGTCCTTTCGAAGCCTTGTTAAGAGCCTCTCGGTCTAGTATTCCAACCTTCCTAAGGCGGGCAGGCCTAGGGAATAGTAGTCTTTGGGCCCTGTACTTTGGCGACTCGCCCATCCTCTCCACTATCCCTTGCCCCTCGACCTCGACCTCCAGGTAGTCGCCCATTGACTTCCTGGAGGCGGATTCTACGACGGAGAGCATAACTTCTACTGGGCTGCCGACCTCCTCACTCTCGTGCCTCCTCCCCGGTACTAGCACTCCCAGTGTTACAGGGCCATACTGCCTCTTCACGTAGACGTACCAGGTTAGCCTCACTTTCACCTTCTGTTTTGCCGGCAACCCTCCTGGCACCGTCTAAACCGGCTTCTAGCCACCCTTAATTACTTGAGACAGCCTGGCAGTGGATCGGTGACCAGCGTGGCCGGTAATCCGCCTGCTATGGAGTTGAACCCGCGCCTCTACGAGATAATGGGGGAGACCGCATTCACATTCCTCGCAATAGCGAGAGAGTTAGAGTCGAAGGGTAAGCGTGTCATAAGCTTCGGGATTGGTCAGCCCGATTTCCCCACCCCCCGGCATATTAGGGAGGCTGCTAAGAGGGCTCTCGACGAGGGCTTCACAGGCTACACTGAGACCGCGGGTATACCGGAGCTTAGGGAGGCTATAGCCGAGTACCTCTCACGCTACGGTAGGGTTGAGCCAGACGAGGTAATAGTTACTACGGGCGCTAAGACGGCGATATTCCTAGCCCTCGCATCCTATCTAAGGCCGGGTGACGAGGTGATAGTTCCCGAGCCAAGCTACTATGCGTACAGCCAGATCGCGAAGTACCTGGGGGCGAAACCGGTCTTCGTCCCCATGAGGTTCGAACCCGACGCCGGATTCAGCCTAGACCTGGAGCTGATAGAGAGGGCTGTGACCGACAAGACTAGAATGATAGTGATAAACAACCCGCACAACCCCACCGGCGCCGTGTATGATAAGGAGCAGATTGAGGGACTCCTAGAGATTGCTAGGAAGCACAATCTACTAGTAGTGGCCGACGAGATATACGACAACTTCGTATATGAGGGAGCCAGATTCTACAGCGCCCTCTCCGCCTCCGACTGGAGAGACTATGTCATCTACGTAAACGGGTTCTCGAAGACCTTTTCAATGACTGGCTGGAGGCTCGGCTACCTAGTCGCCCGCAAAGAGGTCATACCAAGACTCCTAGACCTAGCGGTCTCACTGTACAGCTGTGCCCCGAGCTTCGCCCAGAAGGCTGGCGTAGAGGCTCTGCGCGGCGACTGGACCCCGGTAAGGGAGATGATAGCAGAATTCGAGAGGAGGGCTAAGAGGCTCTACGAGATACTCCGGGAGGCGCCTGGTATAGAGCCGTACAAGCCCCACGGAGCATTCTACATGTTCCCACGGGTCAGGGGTCTACTCGAGAAGGCCGGCCTTAGCGTGGAAGAGCTTGTCAACAAGCTGCTATACGAGTACGGCGTCCTAGTATTGCCGGGTACGAGCTTCCCGGACAAGGCCGGCGCAGACTTTGTGAGGCTGAGCTTCGCGACCTCAATGGAGAATATCGAGGAGGGTGCGAGGAAAATAGTTGAGGCTGCCAAGAACATAGTAGGCTAGGGTTACCGCTTGTAGCCTATCTCGCGCAGGAACCTCTTTCTCTCCTCAACATCTTCCTCATTCTCCACGCCGAGAGGCTTGAAGCCGTCAGCGACACCCAAGAGCGCCCTCTGTTCTCCAAGGTCTGCTACTATAGCCTTGACAGGGTTAGCGGTGGCCGCCTCTACAGATACAACCTCTTGCACTGACTTGATCGCGTTGAGCACGTTTATAGGCCAGCCGCCACGCAGGTATATCACAAAGACGTGGCCCGCGGCAATCCTCTTACACGCCTCAACGGCGGTGTTGATTAGTTCCTCGTCGTTGCCATCTCGGCGTATAAGGCGCTTGCCGCTGGCCTCGCAGAAGGCTATGCCAAACCTTAGCGAGGGGCAGGAGGTGACAAGCGCCTCGTACAGGTCCTCCACGGTCTTAATGAAATGGCTCTTCCCGATTATGACGTTGGTACCCTCTGGTAGGGGGATTTCAACCTCTTCAAGCTTAACCATGCTGTCACCCCTAAATGTTCCAATTAGTTAAGATGTGTGGGTGAGTCAAAAACTCTTTCCAACCGTTCTAGGAGGGTGTGGAAGAAAGGGGTTAGGAGGCTATATCCAGCCCCTTAGCTTCATAGCTCTTACTACGCGGTCTACTGCTATAGCGTAGGCTGCCGCTCTCATGTTGTACTTGCTGGTGTCTAGCTTGTTCTGCCAGTAGTCCCATACGCGGTTGAAGTTGTTGGTCATCTTGGCCTCTAGCCTGTTCTTGGCCTCCTCCTCGGTTATCCAGCCGCCCATCCTGTTGTTTACCCACTCTATGTGGCTCATTATGACGCCTCCAGCGTTAGCCAGTATGTCGGGGACTACTACTATTCCCTTCTTGGTTAGTATCTCCTCTGCCTCGGGCGTTGTTGGGCCGTTGGCTGCCTCGACGATTGCCTTAGCCTTTATCTTGTCCGCGTTGGCCTCGGTTATCACGTTCTCAATGGCTGCAGGCACTAGTATGTCGACCTCGAGCTCTAGGAGTTCTTCATTGGTTATCTTCTTGGTAGCCTTCGGGTAGTTTATCACGCTCCCAGTCTCGTTCTTGACCTTCTTGACCTCGTCGGGGTCTAGGCCTTCAGGGACATAGATGCCGCCCCTGCTGTCGCTCACCGCTACGACCTTGGCTCCCATCTCGTGTAGGAACTTGGCCGCATAGTATCCGGCGTTCCCGTAGCCCTGGACTGCCACCGTCTTACCCTCTACGCCGCCCCAGAGCTTCTTTGCAACCTCCCTGGCGGCAACGGCTGTGCCGAAGCCGGTGGCGATTATCCTAGTCTCCATGCCTCCAAGCTCTAGAGGCTTACCAGTGACCACGCCGAAGTACTGGCCTCTCTTAACCCTGCTGTACTGGTCGAAGAACCATGCCATCACCTGCGGGTTAGTGTACACGTCTGGGGCTGGGATATCCTGGTCTACGCCCACAACGTCGGATATAGCCTCGAAGTATGCCCTGGAGAGCCTCTCCAGTTCCGCCTTGCTCAGCTTGTGTGGGTCTACCCTAATGCCGCCCTTGCCGCCACCGTAGGGGAGGCCGGCTAGGCTGTTCTTCCAAGTCATCCACATGCTGAGGGCTATTACCTCGTTGACCGTGGTCTCGGGGTGGTACCTGACTCCACCCTTATAAGGGCCTAAGGCGCTGTTGTGCTGGCTTCTCCAGCCTATGAACACCTTGACGGTGCCATCATCCATCTTGACTGGGAGCCTTACCTGGATTAGCCTCTCAGGTACAGCTAGAATCTCGTAAATCTCCTCGCTAAGGCCTAGAAGCTCTATGGTCTGGCGGAGCTGCTTCTTGGCCTCCTCGTAGGGGTCGTGTACTACAGCCATCGCTCTTCCCCCGAGCTTTCGGGGTCGGTTACTATAGAATCCATATATGACTATATAAGCAATTCCAGTTGTTCGGCTCAGCCTCAAATTAGAGGCCCGTGTAGATATCGTGGGCACGGTGTCGGGGGGTCAGAGGCCCGCCCCCATAGAACCCCCAAGCTCGGGGGACTCGGGCGGGAGTCGCAACCCCCTGGCAGACATAGTGTGGGAGGGTTATAGATATCCTGGACACCTCTAGCCTGCGGCCCGCGGGGGTGCGTGCGCCGGTTGGCTAGAGACGTCTACCTGCTCACGGACTTCGGTGACAGCCCATACACGGGCATACTGAGAGCCCTCGCCAGGAACATAATGGGTGGGGAAGGGTCTGTTATAGACCTGGACCACAGTATTCCGAGCTTCAAGATACTAGCAGGAGCATATGTCCTAGCTAACACCTACTACTGGACGCCTAGAAGCTCTGTAATAGTAGCCGTAGTGGACCCTGGAGTGGGAGGGCCCCGGGAGGCTATAGCGGTGGAGGCAGGAGACTATATTCTGGTAGGCCCTAATAATGGACTGCTATATCCTGTCATATCGAAGGAGGGGGCCAAGAGGATTGTCGAGCTGGACATGGAGAAGGTAGTGGCAGCCGCCCAGGAAAGGTTCCGCGGAAAGCTTCCGCAGGGCAGGTGGCCCCTAAGCCACACGTTCCATGCTAGAGACGTCTTCCTACCGGCAGGGGCGCTGATAGCAGTAGGGGTCGATATGGAGGAGCTGGGCGCCCCTATGGAGAGGGATAGGCTGAAGAGGCTCGTAATAGACTATGTGGAGAAGGTGGAGGGAGGATTCAAGGCTAGAGTAGTCTACATTGACAAGTTCGGCAACATAGCCTTGTCCGCCAAGCCGGGCCTCCTCCCCATATACCAGTGGAGGAGGGTCTACATCCAAACCCAGACAGAGCAACACGCTGCAATGGTGGGTAGGAAGTTCAGCGACGTCCGACCCGGCCAGCTGGTACTCTACGTTAACAGCTTCGGCCACATAGAGCTTGCGGTCAACCAGGGCAACGCGGCTAGGAAGCTCGGGGTAGAGATTGGAGACACGATTGTCCTAGCCCCCATAGAGTAGCCGCTTCTACGCCTCCCTCACGGCAGGGTAGCCTCTAAACAGGTACTTGTATTTCTCATAGTCGGCGCAGGATATTATGAGGTCGTCCCCGTCAACTATTATCGAGAGGCCGTAGAGGGGGTTGGGCGGCGGCTCCAGTTTGACACGCCTAGGCTTCTCGGTGCCCGAGTAGACGAAGCGCTTGCCACGCCTGCGCCACCAATACCTTCCATAGTAGACGTATATCCTCCTAGTACCGTCTGAGAGCCTCTTGTAGACCTTGTGCACCGGCTTGACCATGTAGCCGGTCTTAGAAATCCTAGAATTATACTCGTAGAAGGGCTGGCGTGCTATCTCGTCTATCCTCGCCAGGATCTGGGACCCGCCTATAATCCTATAGTGGCAGTCGGTAGGCGGGGGCTCATTCGGCTCTTCCTTCTCACCGCCCCTCCCGGGGCTCTGCTCGTCGCAGGCTCCCGTCATCGCCCCCACCGGGGACACTGTGGTGCCGGCGGGATAAGGGTTATGGGCCGAACTCGTCCCTGGCCCACAGGCGTAGGTGCTCCCGCCTCTTAATCTCGCGGAGGACCATGTCTAGGTGCCTGTAGACGGTGCTGTGCATTCTACCCTCTGCCAGCATTTCGACCGCCTTCTTTGCAGCCATGGCTCTCTCATAGTCGCCTATTATCGCCACATGGTATTCTCCGACGACTATGTAGGTTCCAGTCATCTCCTCTATGGTCTTCCTAGCCCTGCCCTTCTCCCCTATGATTCTCGCCTTAACCCTCCTCAGGTGGTTGGGGGCGTCCCCTACTATCTGCTTGAGGTCTACGATCACAAGTATCTGGTCGTCCTCCATTAGCCTCATAGCCTTCTCCGGGGGGAACCCGTATGCGATCGCCTTCACTATCTCGGCCGCCTTCATAAGGTTGACAGGCGGGACCCCGGCTATCTCCGGCTCGACTATGACGACGGAGTTCTCGGTGTCTACAGTGATCCTAACGCCGAGCCTCTCGGCGAGCTCCCTCTTGACCTCGCCCTTCTTCCCTATAACGGCTCCAAGCCTGTCCAGGGGCACCTTAACGTAGATCCTCGGCCTCACGGTGCCAGGCTCTCCTCCATGCATTGTCGCAGCTCCCCCAGGAGGTCGTCTGGGCTTCCAGGGTCTATATGCTCGGAGAAGAAGGAGTAGATGTTCCTAACGTCCCTCTCGAGGAACTCCCAGGCGTGGGGGTGCTCCAAGTGTACGGCCTGGGCCACGTCTATAATCCAGGGCTTCCCCTCCCATATCATTATATTGTACTCGCTTAGATCCGCGTGTACCAGTTCGGCCTGGCAGACTATCAGCTTAACCTGGCCTATTATGTCGTTGAACATTTCTTCTAGCTCTCCCGCTGATAGCTGCTCGACGGCCTCAGCCAGCAGGGGCGCTCTACGCCCCTCCTCGCCGAGGAACTCCATTACCAGGACATTGCCGGAGAAGGCTATTGGCTCCGGGACCCTCACGCCCGCCTCCCGCATCCTCCTAAGGTTTCGAAACTCCTTCCTAGTCCACTCGTAGATGAGCCTCCTAAAGTTGCCCTTGGGTATGTTCTCGAACCTGGGGTCCCCCTCGATATACTTCCTAATACTCTTCCTAAACTCGGCTGTTGCCGAGAGGTATATCTTGACGGCGATATCGCTGCCCCTCTTATCCTTCCCCCAGTAGACCCTAGCCTCCTTCCCGGCGCTGACGACGCCTTTAAGCTCCCATATTACGCCTCTAGCCTCCAGCCTGTACACGTGGGATAGTGTGAATGAGTCGAAAACCTCCTCCACAGTCTTGAATAGGTCGGCGTCCTTGCGCCTTCTCTCCTCTTCCCGTCTCCTCTTCAGCCACCTAGCCTTCCTGCCCACGCTACTCTAGCCCCTCCTCTAGGAAGTCCTCCGTTATAAGGCCCATTTCTATCAGTTTGCGCACCTCGTCTTTAACATACCTGTATACTACCTCGCCCTTCATATCCCTAGTGCCCCATGGGAGGAAGAGTATCACATCCCCCTCCCTAATCCAGACCCTCCTCCTCATCGTGCCCGGTATCCTGGCCATATAGTGTTCCCCGTCGGTACAGTAGACTTTAAGGAAGCCTGCCCCGACATTCTGGACTACCACGCAGAGCATAGTGCCCTCTTCCTCGTTTGGAAGTGGCATCTCCCCCTTCTTCTGCTTCCCATGCTTTCTGGCCAAGCACCTACACCTCCTCTTCCGAGTATCCGACCACGTAGACTCTCCGGCCGGATATGAATACTTTAAACACGCGTCCCTCACTGAAATCCTCCACGTACACTTTCACATACTCGCTGGGTACTTCGACAACCCTAGTGTAGCCGGAGTCTGCGTCTAGGAAGACTGTCGTCCTAGGCCCCCGGCTCATTAGCATGTATCTCCTGGTCTCCACACCCTCAGGGTGTATTCTAAACCCCTTCTGCCATAGCTCCTCCGGGTCGAGCGTATACTCCCTGCCCGTGGTGAGGTCGACCATTACCGGGGACCCTCCCCTCCCCTGGGCTAGGAAGAGGTGGGGCCTGCCGCCGATGTCTATGAGATCGCCGGGACGTATGTCTGGGATCCTAACGCTTATCGTGAGCCTCCCCTTCCTCGACCCATCCTGATTCCTGCCCACCAGCTTGAAAGTCTCGATAGTCTTGGCCATGAAGGCAGCCCTAAGCTTGGCGGCTATCATCCTAGCGACGCTAGGATCCGATATGAGAAGGTCGAATCCCTCCCTCTGCTCCTCCACGCCTATGATAGACTCGGCCAGCCTCCCCGACACATGCTCGGCCAGGTATTCTTCAACCCTCCTCCGGAGATCCTCGGGCAGCCTCCCCCCGCTAGCCCTAATCTGTATAATCGCATTGTAGCCCCTCTTCGTAATCCTATTAGTGCAGAAGGGGCAGACCGCGGCGTCTACCTTCACGTTTACTATCCTCTCCTCGCTGGCAATCGTATACCCGGCCCTGCCGGCGACAGTCACAATAGCCCGGTAGATGCCCGGGCCCACCACGGGCCTCTCCATCCTGACATCCTCGATCCAGGCCTCCTCAACATGCTCGGTTGGCCTAACCTTCTTAGTGAGGTAAACGTATAGGAAATCCCTCAGCGTCTCCTCGAGGCCTCCCGTGGGCTCGTTCCAGCCCCCCTGATACTTGTATCGGCCGCAGTACTGGCAGTAGACGAAGTTAACGAGGCTGGGCAGCCTGGCTAGACCGTAGACTTCGACATAGCAGTCTCTGCACAGCGGGCCTATGAATGGCACCTCGCCCTCGCTCCTGCCACACCTTGGACATGTCCGCGCTATCCTGCCCACGCCGCCGGTACACCTCTACACTCTAGCCTCCACGAGCCATTCATGGTACCGTATACTCCGACGGCTATAAGCTGGGCATGCGGGCAGATCGAAGGCCGGGTGGCGCGGGCCTTGCCAGAGCCTGTAGTAGCGGTTCTCGGAACTGGAAGGATGGGCTCGGCCATAGCAAGGAGGCTTGCGGCTTCGGGCTACAGGCTCGTCCTCTGGAACAGGACTGTTGACAAGGCCAAGGCTCTCGCTGGAGAGCTGGGAGCCGAGGTTACAAGGGAGCCCTTCGACGCCGTCCAGAGGGCGCAGTATGCAATCCTAGCACTGGCTGATGATGACGCAGTCTATAGTGTTATCGGCAGGTTCCACAGGGTTGACGGGCTCATAGTAGTAGACACCTCCACTATCACGCCCCAGACTAGTAGAAGGGTTGCAGGATACCTTGAGGGCCTTGGAGCATGCTACGTTGAAGCCCCGATAGTAGGGGGTCCCAGGGCCGTAGAGTCGGGGCAGGCTATAGGCATAGTGGCTGGAAAGCCGACGTGCCTGTCAATGGCGAGCGGGCTGCTGAGAGACTTGTTCGCGGAAACCATAGAGGTCGGGGAAGACACGGGTGCCGCCGCTGCGCTGAAGCTCTCGTTCAACCTACTCCTAATATCAACGATAGAGTCGCTGGCGGAGGCTACAGCCTTATCAGAGGCATACGGTGTACCCCCGGAGGTTCTACACAAGCTCCTCTCCAAGACCGTATTCGCGGCCTTCGCAGACAAGTACATGGAGAGGATGAGGAGGGAGCCTGACGGCAAGGCCAGCTTCACGCTGGCTCTAGCCGAGAAGGACTTGGAGTACGCCGCCCGGGCCGCCTTCCACGCTGGCATCCCAGTCCCAGGCGTGCTGGGGGCTAAGACGGCATACTCCTACGCTAGACTGGAGGGGCTGGGGGGAGAGGACTACACTAGGGTCTACCATGTATTCCGCCGTGCTAGGCGGGCATGAACACTGGGTTATCCATAGTTGCTATCTCCTTCACTTTCTCGATCTCCCTTCTAATATACTTGGGCACGCTGAACATGTTTAGGTGGCTGACTCCATCGTAGAACCGGTTCTCTCCCTTCACGTGCTCCTCGATATACTTGTCAACATATTCTGGGGTTAGACTGGCGGGGTCCCTGTCATCGCTGGCTAGTACGAAGCCCCACATGCCGTCGAAGCTCTTCACGTATACATGATAGTATGCGGCGTGCCGGAACACCCTCCTTATAGTATTGTATATCACTGCGTGCGTGAACGTGGTCTGCGTGGGGCTAGTGGCCTGGGTTACGAAAACGCCCCCAGGCCTTAGGAGGCCCTTCAGCTTCTCATAGTATTCTAGGGTGTAGAGCTTGTAGGCGGGACCCGCCTCCAGCGGGTCTGCGAGGTCCGCTATTATAACGTCGAAGTACCCCCTGGGAGCCTCGTCGACATACTTTAGCCCGTCCATTATGACTAGCTTCAGCCTCGGGTCGTCGAAAGCCCCCTGGTGCCACTCTGGCAGGTACTCTCTGGCCACCCTGATAACCTCCTCGTCAATATCAACCATGACGACCTCTTTCACAGTGTCAAACCTCAATACCTCCCTGGCAGTAGCCCCCTCTCCACCGCCGAGTATGAGGACCCTCTCGGGGCTCCCGTGGAGGATCATTGCCGGCTGGACTAGAGCCTCGTGGTATACGAACTCGTCTACCAGGGCAGACTGGGTCTTGCCGTCGAGTACGAGGGCCTTCCCCAGTTCGACGAACTCTGCTACCATGATATCCTGGTACTTAGACTTCCCCTTGTAGATCACATTCTTAATGGCGTGCATGTGCGCGCTCCACGGGCTGCCCCACTCTATCATCCAGAACCAGTAGAATGCTCCCTCCTCGACCATCCGGGCCACCCTCGCCGAGGAGTAGGGTCTCCTAGCATTTAACGCTCCCCCCTTCAGCGGGAGCCGGGGAGAACATGGTGCGGTGGAAGGCTGTAGCGGCGGATGTCGACGGGACCCTAACAGAGAGGAGAGGCAGCCTCCTCATCAGCGTGGAGGCTGTAGCGGCGGTTAGGATGCTCGAAGCCTCGGGCATAACAGTGTTGCTTGTTAGCGGGAATAGCCTACCGATAACAGCCGGCCTAGCCCGCTACATAGGGGCCCGCGGGCCAAGCGTCGCGGAAAACGGGTGCGTAATATTCCATGAGGGCAGGATTGTACACGTCTGCGAGGGCAGGCCGCCAGACGAGCTCGTGGCGGAGCTTGAGTCTCTAGGGTTTAGGCAGAGCTGGCAGAACACTTACAGGCACCACGACCTGGCATTCTACGTTCCCAGAGAGAGGCTGGACGACGCCCTGAGAGTAGTGGAGAAGTATGGTATGCAGGCATACTATAGCGGCTACGCCCTACACGTCCAACCCCCCGGCGGGGGCAAGGGAGTAGGGGTTAGGAGGGCGCTGCAACTCGTAGGAGTAGATCCTAGCGAAACCATAGCAGTCGGAGACGGTCCAAACGATATCCCGTTGCTAGAGGCTGTGGGGGCGAGCGCGTGTCCCGGAGACGCGGATGAGAGGGTTAAGGCGATAGTAGACTATGTGGCCCAAGCCCCCGGCGGCAGGGGGTTCGCGGAGATAGCAAGGCTAGTCGTAGAGGGAGGGCTCTAGGCTCCACTCAAACCCCTCCAAAAGCCTCGAGGCTATAATGTAGCGCTTCCTGGCAATACTCCAGGCTAGACGCGCGGGGCTCGAGCGGGGGGCCAGCCTGCCCAGGCGGAGGGCCGCCTCCACAGGTATTCTCGCACACCGCCTCCTCCCGAGACCCTTACATGTCGCGAGGGCATAGTCTCCCATAGTGTAGGGGGATGCTATGTTAACCCACCTGCCGTCGAAGCCTCCCCGACCAGCCTCAACCGCTATCCTGGCAACGTCTCCAGCGGACACAGCCTGGACCCTGGCATTGGGGGCTAGGCCGAGCCTGGCTAGAAGCCTCACAATCCTCCACTCCACGTGGTACGAGTACCTTCCAGCTATCAGGGTGGGCCTCAGTATTGCCCAGTAGAGCCTCGTTGCCACAAGCCTCCTCTCCCCCTCCGCCTTCGTCTCAGCATGTATCGTCTCGAACCCCTGCTTTGCACCCCAGAGGTGCTCCTCCTCCTCGACAAGCGTAGACCCTGGGGGGAGGGGGGAGGCGTCTACGGCGGGGGCTATGCTCGAAACATACACTATCCTAGACCCGAGCCTCTCGGCCGCCTCTATCTCCCTCTCCAGGAGGCCTACGTGGGCCTCCCACTGGACCCGGTAGGGGCCCCCAGCCTTCCCCGCGAGATGATATATCACGTCGGGCTCGACCCTCTCAACATCCCCGGGTCCCAGCGTTTCGACCACTACCATCCGGGCTCCAAGCTTCTCAAGCACGGATGCGAGACGCCTCCTCCTCTCAACGCTCGAGCGTCGAGCCAGAACCACTACCTCTACGCCCTCCCCCGCGAGTCTACTGGCAATGTTCACTCCCAGGAAGCCTACGCCCCCTACTAGGAGGTGCCTCTCCGCCATAGGGCCTCCACCCACACGAGCGCCCAGAGTGATAGTGTGAAAGCCAACTCTACTATAGCATAGCCGGTATCGCTGACCGGGCCAAACGTTATGCGGTCAAGGAGCCTAGCCTGCCACGTCTCCAGGGGCATGTGGACCCTACCCCAGAACCCCTGCGGGTAGAGAAGGCCCCAGGCCGATGCCGCGGCGACAGCCATGGCGGCTGCCGGCCTTGACCAGCGGGCCAGCCTAGGCCAGGCTAGGAGCAGTAGGGCGATAGGCACAACCACATACTGTGGGTTAACCCTCCAATAAGATGCAGTGAAGGCCGCGGAGCCGAGGGCCGCCGCCAGGAGGGGGTCCCTGGACCTCACGGAGGCGTAGAGCGACGGCGCCAGGAGGGCCGCGAAGAGGACGGGCCACATTCTAGGGATGGCAGCCGCCCACTCAAACCCCCTGTCATACAGTATCGTCGCGGCGCTCATGAGGCCGTTCATGCTATACACTACGGGCCTCGGGAAGGACGGGGACCCTAGCACCGCTAGAGTATCTCGAAGGAACCCGGTATCCCCCGGGCAAGCGGTCAGCACCACAGCGTATGGCAGGGCGGCCGTCGAGACCCAGGCCAGCAGGAACACTGGGCTAGCGGCTGCCGAGGCTACCAGTAGGGGTGGCACAACCGTCTGCTTGAAGCCCACAGCTATCCCCGAAAGGACGCCACCGGCGGCACGCCTCCCCCTATCGTATAGTATGAGCCCCCAGACTAGCAGGGCAACGGGTATAGGGTCGAACATCCCGTAGACGCTTGCAACATAGACGGTTATGGGAGAGTATAGGTAGACTCCCGCGGCCACTAGCCCTCTACGACCCTTCAAAGCATAGTATAGGGCGGCGGCAACCGCGAGGTCTGCGATGGTATACATTACTTTGAGAGTGCAGGCCCAGCGGGGGTCGACCACCACCCTGTAAGGGCCCCCAATCTCCTGGTAGAACTCCAGGGTGCACGGGCATGCTATCTCGTATGCCAGCTTCAGGAGGGGGAGCAGGAGGGGGCCGTAGGGGTAGGGCCACGGATAGGGCCATACCTGCCCGGCGGGGTGTCCGCTAGAGTAGACGCACAGGTCCATCGTCTCGGCGAATGCTAGAAACTGTGGGACATCACTCCCCGAGGTCCCACAGGCTAGCATGGTGCGGAAGAGGAATGCTGAGACCAGAAGGGCGGCGGCAGGGAGAAGACCGTAAACCCTCCGGGACCCACCACTTCTAGCGGGCGGGATGAGCTGTAGCAAACCGTGGCCAGCCCGAGGGCGATGGCCGGAGGCTCTCGCGCGACCGCCCAGCAGGTTTATCCTCACCCCTCTCTAGTCCACCGGATATAGTCCTCTACTATGCCGGCCCCCTGCTTTACCACCCTCAACACTGTGAAGGTCAACACCTCTACGACCCCGTCTAGGCCCATTATCTCCTCCGAGGTCCTGGATATATCGTCTAGGCTCGGCGTGGTGACCTTAACCAGGAAGTGGTATTGGCCGGAGACCTCGTAGACCTCGGAAACATAGCGCACCCTTGTGAGCTGGGACCGCACCCTAGGAATGCTCTTCGCCTCAGCCCTCACTAGGAGGAACGCCGCCGCCGGCAGCCCGAGGGCGGCATGGTCGACCTTGACCGTGAACCCCTTTAATATGCCGGCTTCAGTTAGCTTCTTTATCCTAAGGTAGACTGTAGCCTCGCTCACACCCAGCTCTTTGGCTATCCTCCTCCAAGGAGCCCGTGCGTCCTTCTCGAGAATCTCGAGTATACGGAGATCCTTCTCGTCGACCCTAGGCGCCACTCTTCGCACCACGCTCCCATCCCGGCTAGGCTAGCAGCCGTAGCATTCTCGCTAGGAGCCTCGGCTTCCTAGCGAGCACGGCCGCCAGCCTAGGCAGGTCTATCCTGCCCAGGGCTATTAGAGCGTGGGCCTCGGCCGGGAGTTCCTTCAGGAGTCTAGCTCTCCTAGCACGGTCCATGGCCTTGACCTTTACGAGTATCCTCCTCTGGATCTGGACGGCCCTGGCTATCCTCGAGGAAGCCTGAGCCTCTACAGGGTCCCCTCCCTCGCCTAGAGCCTTGGCAGCTAGGGAGCCGGATATCATGCTCGGCCTTATCCCCTCGCCGGTGAGGGGGAGCACGAAGCCGGCGGCCTCGCCTGCCTTGACCAGCCCGTCTACGAAGCCGAGATTCAGGCCGCCGACCGCTATTCTAGCCCCCTCCCTCTTTAACCTCCTAGCGTTTGCAAGGTCGGGGTTAGACTCGATGAGCTTGTCTAGGAGCTTCCAGAGCGTGCTGGCGTCGGCGTAGCCGCCGACTCCCACGTCTGCCTCGTCGCTCCTATTGGGGAACACGTAGTAGTATCCTATTAGGCCTGTGTCGAACCAGATGTCGAGCCAGTCCATGTCCTCGAACACGGGGCTCTTCAACCTATACTGGACGGCCACTATCTTCTCACCCTCGTAGTAGCCGTGGCCGGCAGCGAATATGCCCTTGGACACCTCGTGGTAGACGCCCCCAACTCTAACCCTGCGGGACCCGGCCTTGTAGAAGGCATCCGTGTAGAGGTCGGCCCCGCTAGAGGATATGATAGCCTCTATCATGGCCCCCTTGTCTACTATAACGCCCTCCAGGCCGCTCCTCAGCTCTACGGCTAGCTCGCCGTCAACGTATAGTCTCGCCCCGCGTATACGCCTAACTATAGACTCTCGGGGAAGCTCAACTGGCAGGACTCCCCGCGATGGTATACCCCTTCGACACGGTTTGAGGCCCGGCGAGGGCAGGGCCTCGTAGACGGCAACCTTGTATCCCATCCTAGCGAGTACCGCGGCCGCGGCAGCTCCCGCGGGGCCGGCCCCTACTATCTGGTAGTCGTATCTCAAGGCTTCTGCCCCGGCCGCCTCTATCCGTGGAGGTTTAAGAAGGGGAGGCTAGAGGCCCCCGATCCTCCTAACAGCTTCCCTATACCTGTGGAGTATCGGCGTAGACTCTGGGTCAACGCCCCTTCTCTCGGCGGCAAGCGTAGAGGCTAGGCCGGCGAGCTGGGCCCCGCGGAGGAGTTTCGCCGGCCTCGTATCTCCCTCCGGCTCTACTATGACAAGCCTACCCTGCTCCTCGTAGATTCCGGCCACGGCCTCCATTACCTCCCGGCAGAAGCGGTCGCCCCTGTCCAAGAGGATTATGAAGGCTGTCTTAGGCCTCAGCCTAGACTGGTATGCGACCAGGTCGTTATGGCCCGACTCCGGGTACGCCTCGGTCTTCGCGAGCATCTTGGCATTCTCTGCAAGCTCCGTCCTCCACCTGTGGGCTGCGAGGCCCATGTACCCGCAGCCTGCGACTACAGCTATGTCGGCTTCGGCTAGAGCATCTACAGCCTCGCCTATCGTCCCCCTCCACGGCCTAGACAGTGCGTCAACAATGCTTCCCACGTAAGACTCTACGCCCCGAGCCGCAGGGGATAGGAGGCCTATAGCCGCAGCCGTCATCTCGGCGAGGCTAGTCCTCTGAGGCCTCCCTGGTGCCACCCTAGCCACTACTGGCGCTAGGCTTGCAAGGTCGCCTCCACTCGTGACCGCGGCAACCCTCCCGGACTCGAGAGCCCTCCTGGCACACGAGACAGTCTCAGCGGTGGTACCCGAGTAGCTTATGGCCACAGTGAGGCCTCGGCCCAGCCACAGCGGGGCGGGTCCCCGAGTAACCCTCCAAACTCTACCCCAGCCGGCCTCATCGAGTATGAACCCGGCATACTCGCCGGAGAACCCGCTCGTACCCATACCGCAAAATTCCACAATCTCGGGCACTCCGCCTAACTCGCTAGAGGCGTGTATGCCAGATTCGAAGCCGGCCTCAACCTGCCTGGGCCACGACTCGTAGTTCCCAAGCATCCTAGCCACCACGCTCTCCACGACGGCACACCCCCTGGCCTGAAGGGCGGTCAGCCGGGTAAGTAGTCGTCACCCCCAGGCGGGTCGGTCCGGGAGTAACACATCACCCGCCCATTAGCGTGGGTGGTCCAAGATAATTTAGGTCTCCCCGGCAACCCCCTAGACTCGCCGGGGGCGGATGAAGCCATCTTGCCCCCACCCGACCCTGCGGGATGAAGAAATTACCGCGGTAGACGCCCCAGCCCCGGCGTGGGGTGGGTGTGGATGGTTAGAAGGGCACTGGAGAGCAAGGGTTTGAGGGTTTCAGAGTCTAGAGTCCGCTATAAGACGCTCGACGGGGGCATGGTCGAGGAGAATAGGATAACAGGGTATAGTGGCGACGGTAGCGTGAAGGTTACTTACCAGGAGTTCTCAGATGGCAGGAAGAGGCTCTCGATCCTAGCCCGTGGAGGGAGGGCCACTAGACGAGCTGGGGAGAGGGCCGAGGCTCACGGCGGCAAGGTAGACCTCGAGGAGGGTGAGAGGCTCTACGCTGTATTCGACAATGTGGATCCTAGAAGGGCAGAGGAGATCCTTGATGACGTGCTGGCCGAGGGCGACTCCTAGGTGGGACCTGCAGGCCGACATGGCCCCAAGGGTCCCCGGCCTCCAGCAGGTGCTCCTCCTCACCGGCCGCGGAGAGGTTGAGAAGGAGGGAGTCGACTCGATAGACTGGTCGTGCTGCGGCATATACACGGTGAAGGTTAACGGCGGCGGCCCGATAGCGTTCCTAGCCGAGGAGCCCCCTCGAAGCTACATGGCCAAGGTGGAGAGGCTAGAACCTTGGGAGGGCCTCCGCCGCCTGGCCAACTGGATTGGAGGCCCCCTAGAGTATAGGATCGTAAACCCCCTCTCATGGCCGCCATACACTCCAATAATACACGGGACCCCCGAGGGTGGGCCCGGATGCAGGGAGGCCCTGGGAGTCACGGTTACACCCCTACCCCTAACACCTCTAAGGGGCGTGAGGCCGTCCAAGTGTAGCCAGGCCACCGGCGCCACAATCGTGAGCGGGGTAAGGCTGGGAGCCTACACGGTCGAGGGGGAATGGAGGAGGGCTGGGCAGCTATTCTACATGGACGGCGAATGTCCAGCAGTAGCCTCTAAGGGGGGAATCACCGTCTTGGAGGCGTGTAGCCTCAAACTGTCCACGCGAGTTTACGACTACTACGTCGAGCCGCTCTACGCCGGGATAACCGTCGAGTATAGGCTAGGCCCCCGGGGAGAGGCGGGACCCTACCAGGCGGCAGCCGTAGGCAACCGTGAGGCGGGCTACCTAGCAGTAGCCGCCCCCGACGGGTTCTCCCTAGAAGCCAGGCCCGGGCTGCTGACGCTCCACTTCAAAGGCCCTGCCAGGATAAGCCGTGGCAAGGGGCTTACAGCGTCTAGGCTACTCCTAGAGGCACTCGTAGACTGGAAGCCAGTAGAGTCCCCCGAGCAGGGGTTTGGCAACCTGCGCTCCTCGACTGGGGCATCGTATCTCTACGACGCAGGGGAAGGCTGGCTCGAGATCGCGCTACTAAACCCCTCGGAGCATGCTGGGCTCCTCGAGCACCGCCTACCCTTAGACGGAGTTAAGATCGAGGCTGAGACTCCTCTAGGAAGGTTTGAAACGCCCGTGGTTGGAGACCTCGCCAGGATCCCCCTGCCTCCGGGCGTTATCGGGTGCGGGAGGATAAGCCTGGCAAAGAAGAGACTACTCCTCAGGCTTAGGAGGGCTAGAGGCTCGTAGCGTCTCCGAAGTCCCTCAGTATTATCTCCTCCAGCTTGCCCTCGGCCGCGGCCTTCACATACCTTATGAAGTCCTCCTCGTAGGGTACACCGACGAATGCCAGCTTGCCGTTTATCGCTATAGCTGGGACGCTTGACACGCCATACTTGTCGGCAATATCAGG
>CAYRZG010000001.1:0-31751 GCA_964428695.1 uncultured Desulfurococcales archaeon | reverse complement strand
GGCTTGCTCGTAGCCTTTGGCGGGCCATACGGGGATGTACTGAGAGATGCAGGGGGTGAACGATTCGACTTTTTGGTGAACACGATACCCTATCAGGGGGTGAAGACTGTTAGGACTGAGGAGGCTGTTCTCTCAACGCTGGCACTGCTAGACTTGCTCCTTGGGAGTCACGGAGCATTTTTAACCTAGGCTGGAGGCTTCCCCGCTGGGAGCTGACTAGACCCACAACGATACATAGAGGGTGCGTGGAAGTGGGCGCGAGAAAGAAGAGCGCACCAAGACGTGGCAGCCTAGGATTCTCGCCTAGGAAGAGAGCGTCACGTATAGTTCCCAGGATAAAGACGTGGCCCAAGGTGGAAGTGGGCAAGCCCATCCCCCTAGCCTTCCTAGGGTACAAGGCTGGAATGACGCACGTGTTCATAATCGACGATAGGAAGGGTAGCCCCACGTTCGGCCAGGAGATAATGGTTCCAGTAACAATAGTTGAGACACCCCCCGTCTTCGTGCTCGCACTTAGGGCCTACGGCTACGACCCCAACAGGGGGTATTACACGATAAGCGAGGCGTGGGTCGAGCCTCCAGAGTCTCTGGAGCTGTGGAGGAAGGTGCCAACCCTAGGCGACTTCGACACCGACTCGAAGCTGAAGAAGATAGAAAAGCTGCTATCCGAGGGTAAGGTGAAGGATCTTAGGATACTGATAGCAACACAGCCTAAGCTCGTGGGCGGGTTGAGCAAGAAGAAGCCCGACATACTAGAAGTGAAGCTTGGAGGCGTAAGCGACTTAAACCAGCTCTTCGAGTATGGAAGGGAGAAGCTAGGCAAGACCCTCTCAGTTAACGAAGTATTCTTCCCAGGCCAGATGGTTGACGTGATAGCAGTCACTAAGGGCAAGGGCTTCCAGGGCCCCGTGAAGAGGTGGGGTGTGAAGGAGCTGCCGAGATGGCATAAGCATAGGAAGGGTAGCAGGAGAGTCGGAGCTAGAAGCCACGGAAAAGGAACATGGTGGGAGATACCACAGGCCGGCCAGATGGGGTTCCACCGTAGAACCGAGTACAACAAGAGGATACTAGCTATCGGTGACAACGGCCTGGAAGTTACACCGGCAGGCGGCTTCCTACACTATGGCATAGTTAGGGGGCCCTACGTGATGCTCGCCGGAAGCATACCTGGAACTCCCAAGAGGCCTATAGTAATGCGCTGGCCTGTAAGGCCGCCAAGCTGGTACCTAGAAATATTCAACGAGATGCTTAGCAAGGGAGAGTTCAGCGGCCCCAAGATAACCTACGTGAGCCTCCAGTCCAAGCAGGGCAACTAGGGGGTGTAAGGGATGGTGTACTCGACCCTATTCCTATACCTTAGGGACCCCATATCCGTCCCCGTCTTCGGCCCTCAGGGCGAGGATGCGGGACAAGTAGTACTACCCGACGTGTTCAGGGTGCCGGTCAGGAAGGACCTCATTAGGAGAGTCTACTATAGCGAGTTCACCGCGGGCCTACAGCCGAAAGGCAGGGACCCGATGGCGGGTAAGAGAACCTCCGCTAGAAGCTTGGGAGCACACCACGGAGTATCAAGGGTCCCAAGGATAAGAGGGTCGCTGCGAGCCGCACTAGTGAACATGGCTAGAGGTGGAAGGCTCGCACACCCACCTCGCGTCGAGAAGAGGATACACGAGGAAGTCAACAGGCAGGAGAAGATCCTCGGCACCATGAGCGCGCTGGCCGCGACATCGCTGCCCGACATGGTTAGGGAGAGAGGACACCGGTTCACCGCAGCATACACGCCTGTAGTTGTCGACAGTAGCGTGCTAGAACAGATAACAAAGACAAAGCAGGCTGCAGAGCTGCTGACTAAGATAGGAGTATACGAGGACATAATTAGAGCTGAGGAGAAGATTAGGTGGAGAGCAGGCAAGGGTAAGAGGAGGGGACGCAGATACAAGGTTCCAAAAACGATACTATTCATCGTAGAAGACCATGAGTCACCCTTCGCCAAGGCTGTCTCAGCCTTCCCGGGCGTCGATATAGCCGAGCCGTGGAACGTTAACGTGCTCCAGCTTGCACCCGGCGCTGTACCGGGCAGGCTAACAGTGATAACCACGGGAGCCCTAAAGGAGCTTGGCAACAGGTTCCGGGTGGAGGTACCATGAAGCCTGAGGAGGTAATAATTAGGATACACACTAGCGAGAAGGCAACCCTATTACTTGAAAGACAGAACACCCTAACACTTATAGTTCGACGCGACGCTACCAAGCACGACATAAAGAGAGCTGTAGAACAACTCTATGGGGTGAAGGTCGAGAAGGTTAGAACCCTTATAACACCCAAGGGTGAGAAGAAGGCCTATGTAAAGCTGTCGAAGGAGTACAGCGCGTCGGAACTCGCTACCAGGCTAGGATTAGTCTAGCCCTGTTCTCCTTCTCCCTCCCCATTCTCAACGATTTTCATAATCTTTTCAGCTATCTCCATGAAGGCCTTGCTCGCCTCCGAGTCTGGGTATTCTAGGAAGAATATCTTGCCCTTGTCGTTAGCCTCTCTAATCCTGGGATCTATGGGTATCCTGCCAAGGAATGGTATGTTAAACTGTTCGGCTATCTCCTCTGCTGCCCCCTTGCCGAATATGTAGTGTATGCTCCCCTCGGGACAGCGGAAGTACGCCATGTTCTCTATTATCCCTATTACGGGTATGTTGAGCCGCTTGGCGAAGACTACCCCCTTCTTCACCACTGCCTTTGAGACTTCGCTTGGTATAGTTACAAGCACTATTCCCGTTAGCTTGGGGATTATCTGGGCTATAGTCAGCTGCTCGTCTCCGGTTCCTGGAGGCAGGTCTATTAGCAGGTAGTCTAGCTCGCCCCAGTCAACATACGCCAGTAGCTCCCTTATGGCGCTGGTTTTAATGGGCCCCCTCCAGATTAGCGGGGTCTCGTCCTCTGGGACTAGAAGGCCCATGCTGGCCACCTTGATCCCTGGCGGCACCTCTACCGGTAGTATCGTGCCGTCGCTCCTAGCTGGCATTCCGAAGCCGGTCGGTAGGCCCAGCATCTTGTGTATGCTCGGCCCGTGCACGTCGGCGTCTAGGACTCCTACTCTCCTGCCTGCAACCGCTAGCGCTGCTGCAAGACTGGCCGTGACGAAGCTCTTGCCGACCCCTCCCTTATTGCTCATAACGGCTATTTTATACTTTATTTTATTCATATTTCTGACTATCCTGACCTGCTGCTCCTGTATCTTCCTCATCCTTTCCGCTACGGCCTTGTATTCGCCCTTACGTATCCTTATGCCCCCAGACACAGCATACACCCGCTAGCACTCGTATCCCAAGCGATCCTTTTAACCAGCGTATATTATACATTCCATCTAGGGGATGAGGACTTTGCCGAGTACCGAGGGCGGCTTCTAGTGAGGAGTGGTGACCTCTCCGACCCCAGATGGTGCGTGTAAGCTTGTAGGCCGGCGGTGACGAGGGTTTTAAGAGGTGACTGCAGTGGATGATCGAGAACCCACGCCCCGAGCCGGCTTGTGCCTCGAAGATACCGGCCTCTTACCCGCTTCGGAGGTGTACTGGTACTATAAGCTACTCTACACGTATGAGCACGACTACGTTAACCTGCTGGTATACGATAGGGGACCCTTCATCTACATCCGGGTTAGAGTGGGACTAGAGTGCCTCGAGCCATTACATTTAGTAGTGGAGGCTTGCGAAGATGAGGGTTCCAGCCTTCTAAAACATGCCGACGACCCTGAAGTCTCCAAGATAGTTGTCGAGACCGGCTGCGTTAGGCTATACGTTCCATTCGAGCCCGTTTTAAGGGTGAAGCGGATGCTCGAGAAATTAGGTATTACCGGGCCTCTAAGGATTCTAGACTACTATGCCGAAACAGGGTGAGGGGGCCGCAGTGGAGATTCCGCGGGCTAGGTTTAGGGTCCGAGGCTGGCTGAGAGACGAAGACTACCGCAGACTACTAAGCATAGCCAGGTATATAGGTAGAATCGATGGTTTCGCAGTTTTCGAACTAGAGCCTTGGAGGATTGAAAGGGAAGGATTAAGCATTGAAGATGTAGCATCTCTCCTATCCAGCATAGATGGTGTCGTTAAGGAAGATGTTGAACACATTATAAATGCTGCTCGGGAGGCAAGAAAAGTCACTATAGATCTCGGAGACGATGGAATGCTTAGAATCTCGAGTAGAGTATTTCTCAAAGAAATACTTAAAAATGCTGGTTTAGTCCTCCCCTATTCTAGGGAGGAGAGGGCTTACAAGGCGGCCCCCCACCTTTACAGGGATCTAGTAGATCTCTTCGCAAGAGAAGGATTAATCGTAGATGATAGGATAGGTCTTCTAGGCTCCTACGGGCTTCTGCCCAGACAGGTTAACTTCCGGGGCCAGCTTAGACCGTATCAAGAGGAGGCTCTAAGGAGGTGGGAGGAGAACCAATACCGGGGGATAATCGCACTCCCCACTGGAGCCGGCAAGACGGTTATTGCTATAGCGGGGCTAGCAAAGCTTGGCGTTAAAACGCTGATAGTAGTGTATACTAGGGACCATGTGAGGCAGTGGATAGATGCGATAAGGCGATTTACGGATGCGGGAGTTATGATAGGAGCCTTTTACGGCGATGAGAAGAGGCTTGCCCCGATAACTGTAACCACTTATCAGACGGCGTTCAGGAAGGTGAGATTCTTCGCCCGACACTTCGCCCTAGTAATATTTGACGAGGCACACCATCTCCCGGCCGACAAGTTTAGAGCCATAGCCACTGGTCTCCCGGCACCGTATAGGCTCGGGCTTAGTGCTACCATAGAGAGGGAGGATGGGAAACACGTGGAGATATTCCCGATGTTGGGAGGAGTGGTATACCATACAACTCCCGGCGAACTCGCCCGCCAGGGCTATTTGGCCAGCTATGTTATTAGAACCGTGAAGGTAGACCTTAAACCGTCGGAGAGGAGGAGGTACGAGGAGCTTAGGAAACGATTCCAGAAGCTGGCTCGGGGCAGGACAATACAGGAGCTTGTGAAAGCCGCTAGGAGCGGCGACCCGGACGCTATAGAGGCACTTAGAGTTCACGCCGAGATGAGGAAGATCATACAATACTCGGAGTCTAAGCTCGACGAGGTAGTGAAACTCGTTAAACGAGAGCTGGCTAAGGGTTCTAAGATAATTGTGTTCACCCAGTATAAGATGCAGGCAGAGGAGATAGCTAGGAGGACAGGGGGCCTACTTGTGCACGGCTCCTTGGACAAGAGGGAGAGGGAGAGGGCCATCTCGATCTTCAGGAGCCTCCCTTCGGGAGTCCTCGTTGTTACAACAGTTGGCGACGAGGGCCTAGATATTCCCGACGCCAACGTGGGAATCCTGGTCTCGGGGACTTCCAGTCAGAGGCAGTTTATCCAAAGGCTTGGCAGGCTTCTTAGACCCAAGAAGGGGAAGGATAACAAGGCCGTGCTATACGAGGTCGTCGTGACTGGCACTAGTGAGGAGTACCAGAGTAGAAAGAGGCGTGGAATTCTATGGGGTTAGAGGACCTCTTTGATTAGCTTTGGTATTTCGAACGGCGTTCTCGCAACCTTCACACCGGCTTCTTCCAGCGCCTTCACCTTGCCCTCGTAGGTGCCAGTGCCCATCATTATTATTGCTCCAGCGTGTCCCATCCTCTTGCCCGGAGGAGCGGTCCTTCCTGCTATGAAGGCTACGACAGGCTTTGTGAACTTGCCCTCCTTTATCATCTGGGCTGCCCTCTCCTCCATGTCTCCTCCTATCTCCCCGACTAGTACTAGCGCCTTAGTCTCTGGGTCGTTTTCGAAGTACTCCATAGCCTCTGTGAAGGAGAGGCCCACCACAGGGTCTCCTCCAATGCCTATTACAGTGCTCTGGCCTATGCCCTCCTTCGTTAGAGCATAGCCTATCTCGTATGTTAGGGTTCCGCTCCTACTGATTATTCCCACGGGGCCTGGCGTGAAGATGTGGCCCGGCATTATTCCGACCTTGGCTTTGCCTGGCGATATTATCCCTGGGCAGTTCGGCCCGATAATAATGGTGCCCTTTTGCTTGGCATAGTTTATGAATCTTAGGGACTCGTGTACCGGTATGTGCTCTGTTATCACGACTACCAGTTTGAGCCCGGCATCTATGGCCTCATAGACCGCGTCGGGCGCAAACCTTGCCGGGACGAAGATTATGCTGGTGTTGGCTTCTGGATGGTTCTCTACCGCCTCTGCGACTGTGTCGTATACTGGTACGCCGTGTACTTCCTGGCCTCCCTTCCCGGGAGTCACACCTGCAACTATCTTAGTCCCATATTCCAGCATTAGCTTGGTGTGGAAGGAGCCCTCTCTCCCAGTAATCCCCTGGACTATTACCCGGGCCTTCTCATCCAGGATCACAGCCATCTAGATCACCCCCTAAAGTTCTATAACCCTCTTAACAGCCTCAATCGGGTCTGTGAAGGCCTCGAGGCCCGCCTTCTTGAGGATCTCCCGGCCCTCCTCGGCGCGGGTCCCGGCCAGCCTAATCACTATGGGTTTGGGCAGCTCGCCCAGCTCCTCGAGTGCTTTCACTATGCCCTTCGCAACCTCGTCTCCTCTGGTAATGCCTCCGAATATGTTGATGAATATCTTCTTAGCCTTGGGGTATTCGAAGAGGAACGAGACGGCCTTCTTCACTAGCTCGGCGCTTGCTCCTCCTCCTATGTCGAGGAAGTTTGCCGGCTTGCCGCCATACTCGTAGACTAGGTCCATTGTGGTCATTGTTAAGCCAGCGCCGTTGCCTATAATGCCTATGTCGCCGTCTAGCTCTACGAATGCAAGCCCCTGCTTCCTGGCCCTGATCTCCCACTCCGTGTATTCTCCCGTCTCCTCGAACCTCTCTCCAGCCAGCTCCGGGTGCCTGTAGAGCGCGTTATCATCTACTATCATCCTGGCGTCTAGCGGGATTACCTTGTCTCCCACTAGTGCGAGCGGGTTAGACTCTGCTAGTTCCGCGTCGTACTCTGTAAAGGCCTCGTAGAGAGCGGTTAGGAATGCCGCGAAGCTTGCTAGAGCCTTGCCCTTCAACCCTATCTTCTTGCCGATTATCCTAGCCTGGTAGCCGCGGAGGCCGATGAAGGGATCTACGTGCATTCTCACTATGCTCTCCGGCTTCTCTCTTGCAATCTCTTCAATGTCCATTCCACCGTATCTGCTAGCTAGCACCACTGGCTTCCTGGCGCTCCTGTCTATGACTATTGCTGCATATAGTTCCACCTCGTGTGGTATGGCCTCCTCTATTAGGAGTAGTCTTGGAACTATTCCCTTTATGGGCTTGTTGAAGAGTTCCTCTACGATCCTTACTACCTCTTCCTCGGTTTTCGCGAGCTTAATTCCTCCGGCCTTACCCCTGCCGGCTACTAGTACCTGGGCCTTCACTACTACTGGCGGCTTGAGGCCGGCCTCCTTCATCTTGACCAGGGGGTCTTCTCCCTTCTTTACCAGCACACTTTTTGGTATCTCAACGCCCTTCTTTGACAGTATGCTCTTCGCTTCATACTCGAATAGCTTCAAGGCTGCCCGCACCGTGACATGTTGTGTGTCGGCATAGACTATATAGGAGTTGGCATGGTGACAGTTAGGTCTCACGTATCGAACCAGGCCTATGGCGGGCCTCGTCAGCCTGGTTACTCCTCATCCCCGCCGGCGGGTCTGGGCCTTACACGCCTCTTCACAGGCCCGTGTAGCTGGAGGGGAGTTAGGCCAATTATCTCCTGCCGGCCAGGTCGTCGCAGGGTATGGTAATTGCCGAGGATAGACCGGGGCTGGAAGGCCGTCGACGTATCTGTGATTCTGGCGGGTGAGCCTCGAGAATGGGCCAGCCTAGCTGTATCAGAGCGCGCACTCCTAGTCACGTATCCCGCGAGCGTTGTGGTTAGAACGGATGCGGGTGTAACCTCTGTAACGCTCGGCGTTGGTAGCCTAGTGTTCCCGCCAGATGCTAGAGTCGAGGGGCTTCAGCTTTCCAGGCCCGAGTGGGTAGACGGATGCTATAGTGTAGACTATGCTCCGCCCGAGAGGCCTGCCGTGGGAGGGAAGCAGCTCACGCCGCCACTGTTAGGTCTTGACATTAGAGATCCGGTCGCACTCTTCGCCAATGGAATGTTCCTCGAGGGAATCCTGGGAGACGTTGAAGGCTTAAACCTAGTTGTAGACAGTAGAGGTGAGACCGTCGTTGCCGTTGAGGGAGAAGATTACATTTTGGCTGTAGCCGAGGGTCCCGCAGTAGGCCCGCTCGAATATATTATCGGCCTCTACTCACCATGTAAGGGGCGATGAGCGGGCTACCCTACACCGAAGCGTTTAGATGAGGATCACCGACCATAGGCGAGCCCGCCTAAGGGTGCAGGCCTTGCCGGTGCCCAGGAAGAGGGAGCTGGCCGCCTACTTCCTCCTGGTTAAGGCTGGTCGTTTAAACCTGGGTGAGGCGGTTGAGCTAGTCTCAGGGACCTTGTGCACTACAAAGAGAACTGCCAGAAACATTATCAAGAGGTTGAAGAGGATAGGCGCCGTAAAAATTAGGGTTTCGGGACCCGAAATTATAGTCGAACCACTGCCCCCCGAAGTCTTTCTAGAGAAGATTGTAAGCGGGTACATAGAGTCTAGAAGTAGTAGGTGCGGGGATGAGGAGGGCCGTACTCACTGACTAGTGAAGACGCCTTTAAGTACCGACCCGCACACCAGTTTAGGTCGTAATCCTAAAACCTCTCACACCCACCCTAACGCCGAGGGTGCGAGGTATGGGTATAAGGCTAGGACGCCGGCCCAAGGTGAAGAAAGGAGAGGAGTTCGACGTCGTGATAGTAGGCGCGGGGCCCGCAGGGCTAAGCGCTGCAATCTACTCGCAGAGGTTCCTACTCAAAACTCTAGTAGTTGCCAAGGAGATTGGAGGCCAGCTTAACCTAACAGACTGGGTCGACGACTACCCTGGCATGGGGAAGATCAAGGCGAGCAAGCTGGTTGAGAGCTTCAAGCGTCACGCTGAGATGTTCGGGGCTAAGGTGTTAGACCTTGTAACAGTAGAGGGTATCGAGAAGCTCCCAGACGGGAGAATAAGAGTATACGGCCGGGGAATAGACGTCGTCGCGAAAGCAGTTATATTCGCCGTCGGCTCAAAGAGGAGGAAGCTAAACGTGCCCGGCGAGAAGGAGTTCGCTGGCAAGGGCGTCAGCTACTGTAGCGTTTGCGACGCCCCCTTCTACAAGGGGGCCGAAGCAGTTGCCGTCGTTGGAGGCGGAGACGCCGCGTTCGAAGGGGCCCTACTGTTAAGCGGCTACGCTAAGAAGGTCTACCTCATACACAGGAGAGACCAGTTTAGGGCGAAACCATTCTTCGTCGAGGAGGCCAAGTCTAAGCCTAACATAGAGTTTATACTAAACAGTGTAGTCACCGAGATTAGAGGCACGGACAAGGTCGAGTCGGTCATTGTTAGAAACAAGATTACCGGCGAGGAGAGGGAGCTAAAGGTCCAGGGGATATTCATAGAGATAGGCTTCGAGCCGCCCAAGGAGTGGTTCCAGAGCATGGGGCTTGAAACCGACGACGCAGGCTACATTAAGGTCGACGAGTGGATGAGGACCAGCGTTGAGGGCGTCTTCGCTGCCGGAGACTGTACCACGCTATGGCGTGGATTCCGCCAGGTTGTTACAGCCGCCGCCATGGGCGCGGTCGCAGCGTATAGTGCCTACAACTACATAGCCGAGAAGGGGTGGTATAAGCCCGCCAAGCCCGCGGAGCAGGTGGCTGGCCAGAGGAAATAGGTGCGGCAGTTTAAAGACCCCTGGTAGCACGCTATTGACTGGAGTTAATTGAATCCCGGTGGAGACTATGACGCTCCGGCTGAGGCTAGAGGATATACCGGCACCCTACAGGCCGCTGGCCGAGGTCATGGTTAAGCAGAAGTATCACTTCGTCGGAAGGCATACTGTCGTCAAGAAGTGCTACTGGACGCACATGGCTGTGGTCGAGAACAGGTTCTGCTACAAGTGTAAGTTCTACGGTATAGAGAGCCACCGAGACATCCAGATGAGCCCGGTAGCCTTCTGGTGTTGGAATGCGTGCCTACACTGCTGGAGGATAAGGCCGCAGGATATCGGCATAGACGTTGACGAGACCAAGATGCCGTTCTACGATGATCCAAAGATGATAGTCGATGGTATCATTGAGGCACACAGGAGAATGATGTCGGGATACTATGGTCATCCGAAGGCAGACCCGAAGAGGATAGAGGAGGCTATGAACCCTGTCCACGTTACGATGAGCCTCACGGGAGAGCCTACTCTGTATCCGCTCCTAAGCGACCTGATAAAGGAGATACACAGGCGTGGGATGACAACATTCATTGTTACACGAGGCGTGAGGCCGGATGTCCTGGCGAACCTTGAGGAGGAGCCCAGCCAGCTCTATATTAGCATGGAGGCGTGGGATGAGAAGTCCTACAACTACTTCAACAGGCCGCTCGTGCCTAGGGCTTGGGAGCTAACGCTTGAGACTCTAGACATGCTTCCAAGCTTCACCAGCCCCACCGCGATTAGGATCACCCTTGTGAAGGGCTTCAACGATACCCGGGAGGCCCTGGAGGGTTTCGCCAGGCTGATACGCCGGGCCCAGCCAACCTACGTAGAGGTCAAGGCATACATGTGGGTCGGCGCTAGCAGGGAGAGGCTTACAAGGCAGAACATGCCACGCCACGAGGAGGTTAGACGCTTCTCCTGGAAGCTTGCAGAGCTAATAGGTTATGACGTGATAGGCGAGGTTAAGGCTAGCAGGGTCGTGCTTCTAAGCACGTTGAAGAAGCCAATACGTCACGGTAAAGGATGCCCGGAGGGCCCGGAGACGCCGGAGCCTCCCACCGGAGAGTACGATGTGCTAGACAGGCCCGATCTAACCTACTAGGCTGGCTCCCGGAAATTTTACCCTCCAAAGAACCTTCTATCCCGGCGCCGATGACGATCAACCTCGTCCCCGACGATATTAAGCGTGGGGAGCGCGCCGGAAACCGAGGCGCCGACGGTGGCGTAGAATTGGCTGGAAGGGTTTACAGGAACCCGCGTGAGGCCGCAGAGGAGGTTGCAGGCCTGCTTAGGCAGGCTAAATATGCTATCGCATTGACAGGCGCCGGTATATCGGCTGATGCCGGCATACCCACTTTTAGAGGGCCTGGAGGCCTCTGGGAGAAGTATAAGCCGGAGGAGCTTGCCACTCCAGAGGCGTTCGCCAGGGACCCGCTGCTCGTCTGGCGTTGGTACGCGTGGCGCATCCGAATGGTGCTAAGAGCCTCTCCAACAGTGTCTCATATGGTTCTAGCGAAGCTCGAGGAGAGGGGGATGTTGAAGGCGGTGATAACTCAGAATGTTGACGGCCTCCACCAGCGGGCAGGGTCCCGGAACGTTATAGAGCTACACGGCAACATTCTACGCGCGCGGTGTACCTCATGCGGCTACAAGTGGGTTCTAGACAAGCCTCCTGAAGACCGCGACCTCCCCCTCAAATGCCCTCGATGCGGGTCTCTCGCCAGGCCCGACGTAGTATGGTTCGGCGAGCCACTGCCTGCCGAGGCTCTACACCGTGCTATCCAAGAGGCTGCTAGAAGCGACCTCGTACTAGTGGTGGGGACGAGCGGCGTCGTAGAGCCTGCCGCCAGCATTCCACTAATAGCCTATGAGAGAGGGGCTAGGATAGTCAACATAAATCTGGAGCCTAACAGGTACTCACCGATAGCCGTCGTAAACTACTACGGCAAGGCAGCCGACTTCTTCGCCGAGCTGGAACTCGTGCTAGGACTTTAACTATCCCGCCCACGCCACGCGCCATGGGGGTATGGGCCGTGCCGCAGGGTGTGCCAAGGCTGACTGTGACTAGAGCACGTAGCACAGCGGACTATATACTCGAGGTAAGCGTGCTCCTACGCCAGTCCACGCCCAGGCTAGGTCTCATAGCATATGGTGAAAACGTGTGCAAGCTAGCCGATGTCGTCGCAGGAGTCATAGGCAGGCTGGGGGGCGACGTGAAGATCGTGGCCTGGGACATTAATAGTAGGAAGTCCCGTGGTAGGAGAGAGTCGTACCTATACGTGGAGCTCGAATATAATCCTACATTCTAGACTATAGCTGCGATTGTTAGGCCTACCCCCACTAGGACTCCATATGCAAGGTTAACGTTGAACGCTCTCGGAATCGCTTCCAGGCCCCGCCTTAACACGAGATAGTGCTGGTATGCTAGCATTAGCGTAGCCGTAATCGCTGTGGCGGCTCCAGCGATGCCTAGCCGGTACTCCTCTACCGCTAGGTAGAGGGTCGCAGCGGCCCCCGCATGGCATAGGAGGGCCACTAGCAGAGCTTGTTTAACACCTAGCCTTGCAGGGACGCTACCTAGACCAGCGGACTTGTCGAACTCGTAGTCCATGATACTGTATACTATGTCGAAGCCTGCAACCCAGAATGTTACAGATGCGACTATCAGCCAGGGGACCCTTGAGAGGGCTTCCATCACACTGTTTGCCTCGTCTCCCACCGCCGCTATTGCTCCGCCGAAGACTACGAGGCCCAGAGTCAGCCCTAGGTGTAGGTGTGGGCACCAGTGTATCCGCTTGGCCCACGGGTATGTTATGGCAACGACCCAGAGGATGGGGCTCAGTATTAGCGCGATCTTGTTTAGAAGGGCGGCAGAGGCAAAGTAGACCAGGCTACCTGCGACTACAAGCGCCCAAGCGTCTCGGAGGCTGACTGCGCCTGTAACTAGGGGTCTGCTCTTACTCCTCGGGTTCATAGCGTCTATCGGTAGGTCGGCGATATTGTTGTAAGCCATTGCCGCGGTGCGGAGGCCGAACACCGCTAGCCCTATGAGTACCAGGTCCCTTACGCTCGTCGAGCCTCCGGAGAGGGCGGCGCCCAGGTATGCGAATGGTAGGCTGAAGAGCGTGTGCTCTATCCTCACGAGGCGGGCTAGCGCGTGTATCCTGTTCGCCCGCGAGACTCTCCCCGGGTCCCAGCTAGGTAGCCTTTCACTAGCCTCTCCCACGGGTCCGCCGCCCTTAGGCCGTACTTTGCCAGGAGGCTTTTCACCTTCTCCTCGATACGGGGATCTGGTGCAACTATCTCTGGCGGGTCTCTCCCAGCCTCTTCTCTCCACTTCCTCGTGGCATCTATGATTATCTTGGAGCCCAGGCCTGGAGCCCTCGAAGCAGGGTCTAGAGCGTCCGTGTGGGCATGGTCTACTATTAGAATATCTCTGGCAGGGTCGACGAAGCTTGTCACCGCCCATACAACCTGCCCGTAATCGTGGACATCTACGAACTCGTCGACTACGACTACTATTTTTGTGAGGCTAGTCTGCCCCACGCCTAGGAGGCCCATGCCGACCTTCTTGCCGTGGCCTGGATACCTCTTCCTAATCGACACTATAAGGAGGCCCTGGAATACACCGTGGACTGGTAGGTCGATGTCGACTATCTCGGGAAAGACTATCCTTGTTATTGGGAGGAATATTCTCTCGACAGCCTTTCCTATTACAGCGTCTTCTAGCGGTGGGAGGCCCACTATTGTTCCGACGAATATTGGGTTGTCTCTATAGTATATTCTCTCGACATGCAAGACAGGGTACTTTTCAACGGGTCTATCGTAGAAGCCCCAGTGGTCGCCGAAGGGTCCCTCCTCAGACTCTTCTCCAGGCACCACGTATCCCTCGATTACGACCTCAGCATTAGCCGGCACTAGGAGGCCGCTGTCTAACTGATAGACCCTAAGCCCCTTGCCCCTAACTATGCCTGCGAAGAGAAGCTTGTCCATGGGCGGGGGTACGGGGGCTACTCCGGTAAACATGGTTGCCGGGTCTGCGCCTATCACTATAGCTACGGGCATTCGCTCCCCTTGCCGTGCAATATCCTGGTATGCCTTGGCGCCCCTCTTGTGTATCTGCCAGTGTACTACCGCCTTGTCTCCACTCTTCACCATGACCCGGTATACTCCCATGTTGTGAGAGCCGGTCTCCGGGTCCCTAGTGATAACGAGGCCGAATGTTATGTATCGGCCTCCGTCGCTGGGCCACGTTTTAAAGGCGGGGATGACGTTGAGAGGGTCCCTGTCTACCACGTTTTCCGTGAAAGCCGCCTTTCTAACCTTGGAGGGCAGGGCTGCCGCCATGTTCCTGGCCTCCAGAAGCCTCGATATCTTCTCCCCCAAACCCGTTGGTATCGGTGATTCGAGCATTGACACCAGCCTTCTCCCAACATCTTCGAGCTTCTCCACTCCCAACGCCTGCCTGAACGATTCCAGCGAGTCGAAGATGTTCCCCGCAACCCTCCACCCGGGGTGGCCCCTAACGTTTTCGAATAGTACAGTGGGCCCTCCCTGATACATGACGTGGCGTAGGAATGCTGGAATCTCCAGTATTGGTGAGAGCTCATCTCTAACCCTAAGAAGCCTGCCCCTCGACTCTTGCCAGGCCAGATATCCTCTCAGGTCGTCAAGCGGTGAAGTCAAGGCTTTACTCCTTCCATGGAAGCGGTGCTCTAGACTGATTTAAAGGTTAATAAGGCGGGCGGGCTACCTCGCTTTGGGCTACACTGACTGCATATGCGATACCCCACTAGGATAGCATCCAGGTGAAGGTAGAGTAGAGGGCAAGGTGTTGGCGAAACATGGAGAGGCTGGAGAGTAGAGGGAGAGAGGCTGGAGCCCTGGGAGTGCTGCATGACTCTGTGCGGAGGCTAATAGCCAGGAGGGGCTGGGAGGCTCTAACGGATATACAGGAGAAGTCAATACCCATCATAGCGTCTGGAGCCAATACGCTAGTAATGGCTCCGACCGGTGAAGGTAAGACGGAGGCCGCGCTGCTCCCGATACTGTCGAAGATGACGGTTAGCAAGCCTAAGCCTGTGACTCTCCTCTACATTACTCCTATGAAAGCACTGATCAACGACCTATACATGAGGATCCGTAGCCTGGCCGAGCCCCTCGGCTTCCGCGTAGCCAGGAAACATGGAGATACGCCTGCCAGGGAGAGGAATAGGAGGCATAGGAGTGTACCGCACATACTGATCACTACTCCCGAGAGCCTAGAGATAGACCTCGACTGGGCTCCTAAGTTTAGAAGCCACTACGCTAACCTACAATATGTTGTAGTAGACGAGGTCCACGAGTTTATGACTGGCAAGCGTGGAGCCCAGCTACTAGTCCTCCTGGAGAGGCTTAGGAGGATCTCCCGTTACGACTTCCAAGTAGTGGCTCTCTCAGCAACAGTCGGGGACCCGGAGAGAGTCATCTCGCTACTATCTGGTACGAGTAAGCGTGTGAAAGCCTACGTCTCCAGCGATACTAGGAAGAAGCCCATCATATACGTTGAAATGATCGGCTCTAGGGGGGACCCGTGGACCGGGCTTGCTAGGAGAATAGCTGAGATAGCAAGGAGCAACAAGCCAATACTAGTATTCGTTAACAGCAGGTTTGCCGCCGAGCAGGTGAAGACGGCTCTCGAGGACCTTGGAATAGAAGACGTCTTCGTCCACCACTCGAGCGTCTCGGCAGAGCTGAGGGAAGAAGCCGAGGAGAAGCTGAGGAGGGGCGAGATCTCTGCTATAGTATGCACGAAAACACTTGAAGTAGGCATAGATGTTGGGAAGGTTAAGGCGGTAGTTCAGGTGAAGGCGCCAGGCAGGGTTTCCAGCCTCCTCCAGAGGATAGGTAGGAGCGGGCACACGGTGGGCGGGGTCCCGGTTGGCTATATCCTAACGACTGACAGCCACGACGCCATGGAGTCTGTGGCGACCGCCGTGCTAGCATATAAGGGTGTCGTTGAGAACGTCTCGCTCCCCCGCCTGCCGCTAGACGTGGTAGCCAGGCAGATCGTTGGAATGGCTCTCTCCAAGAAGCAGGTAGCACTCAGGGAGATATTCGACTTGTTCGAGCCGATCCAACACTTGACAGGCGTCACAAGAGAGGATATCGAAGCTCTACTAGAATATATGGAGGAGAATAAGCTCGTAAAGATAGAGGGTGAAGGCGAGGACGCCAAGATAAGGGTTGGCCCAACATTCTACAAGATATGGAAGTTTAGAGGCGACAACGGGCAGAAGGCCTGGTGGAGCAGGAGTTTCTCCGAGTTCTTCTCGATGATAAGCGAGAGGGATAGCTTCACAGTCAAGTATGGTGACAAGGTTGTTGGCATGATAGACTCAGTCTTCGTTTACAAGCACCTCCGCGTAGGCGACACGATCCGGCTTGCAGGGAGATCTTGGAGGGTGAAGAGGATAGACGAGAACCTTGCACGCATAGACGTGGAGCCCGAGAAGAGCCACGCGGAGATCCCTCTATGGAGGGGCGAAGGCCCCAGGAGGAGCAGGCTGATAGCGGAGAGCCTGGCCTCCATAATCAGCGGATCCAGCATTGAGGGTGTGAGGCTCGACGGGAACACTAGGAGAGTCCTAGAGGAGTGGAGGAGGAAGTATAGGAGCGTAACAGACGGTTCCCGCCTGGAAGAACTCCTAATCTATGAGAGGTATGGTGAGGAGCACATCTTCACAGCATTCATAGGCTCGGGCGCCGCCGAGACCCTAGCCCTTGCAATAACTCACCTAGCCTCCAAGAAAGTGGGAATGGGAGTCTACTACAGAGCAAGCTATGCGGGCTTCAGCGTTTACGTAGGAGACCTCGACCCTCTTGAACTACTCAGGTCAATTGACCCAGAGGAGCTAGAAGACATTATCCTAACAGCGCTGGAGAGGAGCCCATACCTCTACCAGACTGTTAGGGAGATACAGTTATCTTTCGGCAAGATAGGCTCGGTCGACCCCGAACTCGACGAGTTCCTAATAGAGGAGGCAAAAAGGCAGGTGATAGACGAGTATCTAGACATTGAGGGGGCTGTAGAGTTTCTAAGAAAGCTGAGGGAGGGGAAGGTGAGAATAGTAGTCCCCATGATCAGCGGCCTAACACCCATAGCGAGAGAGATAATGATGCAGCCTTCGATAAGACCATGGCTGCCGGACCTAGCTACCCGTATAGCTAGGGAGTTGGAGGGGGTCAGCCTAACAGTAATCGACCTTGCCGACATCCTAGACTTGGCTGAGAAGACCGTTGAGTCCAAGCTCAAGGAGATGAGGAAGCCCGAGTACGGAGACATTAGGGTAGTGTCATTCATCGACGTCGACACTGGAGAGGTACGATGGGCGCTGCTAAAAGACCTCGAGGAACTGGCCAGCATGGAGGAGTACGAGGACTCCTTCAAGCCCAGAAGGTTGAACGAGCCCCTTAGGATATATATTAGGAGTGCTCCCGGCCAGAAGCCTATAGAGATAATACTCAAACCAGCAGATGTAATGAGGAACTGGGATAGAATAGCCCAGAAGCTGCCCAGGGAAGCCTATAGTGTCAAGATAATATCCGCATATGACTCCGACGGCAGGGATGACTTGTCTGTTGTACACTACTATGTGCCCATCGAAGCCTTGAGACTACTAATACTAAACGCTGCCCGCTACATTGAAAACAGGTACTACGAGGAGTTCTTCTAGCCTCCCGGTGGTCGCATTGTCTGCTCCTCTAGTTTCGGGGGCGGAACGCCTATACTATGCCCTCGGGAAGGCCTCGAAGCTCGCGTCGGAAAACGAGGAATGGGCCTATATTAGGGATAGGATATCCGAGCTTGTGGACTTCTATGAGGAGATCCTAAGGATCTCCTCCCTGACAGGGTGGAAGAGGCCCCAGAGTATCGAAGCCGAGGTTGAACGTTTATCGTCGGCCGTCTCCGCGGCCGAGATGGCTAGCGCGGCCGGAGCCATCATTCGCTTAGACAGGCTACTCTCCACGATTCTGCCCACGTATAGGGCTCTAGCCAGATACGTGTCTACTTCTAGGATAGTCGCCTCTATAATCGAGATTGTAGCAGGCCTGGCTATCATATTGATGGCTCAAAGCATTACACTGGCGTTGTTCGGCATAGTACTCGCCGCTTCCGGTGTTGCAGCGGGCTTATTGTATAGGCTTAGGTTGTCCGACGCCGTCCTGGCGGTTGGCGGGGCGGCCTCTATAAGTGCCCTAGCGTTTTCACCCCCCGAGCCCGTGTTACTAGAAGCTATCCTAGCGGCAGCCATCGGAGCGTTCGCGGCCTCGCCGCTAGCCTACTTCCTCTCAACACGGGTGGATAGGCTTGCCGGTTGAAACCCTGGCTATTAGACTGGCTGAACTCGTCGACCCTAGGCTGGCGGTCTTCATCCTATCCCTGCTACCCGTTGTTGAACCCCGCTACGGTGTTTTAATCGGAGTCACCCTCCTGGATGTAGGGCCAATAGCTAGCCTTGCAGCCAGCCTTGCCGCGCTCGCAATACTATCGATGGGGCTACCGTGGCTAGTGGATTACGCTATTAGCCTGTTAGAGAGGCTCTCCAGCAGGATTAAGGTAGCGGAGAAGCTCTCCCGTATTCTAGCGAGGATCGAGGCGTCTAGCGCCAACAGGGCTCGCCGACACGTGGAGCAGCTCAAGCTTATTGGTCTAGTAATATTCGTTGCCGTCCCCCTGCCCATGACTGGAGTGTACAGCGGAGCCCTCGCGGCGAGAGCCCTAGGGTTTAGGGGTTGGAAGGCTTCGCTAGCACTCTTTACAGGAGGCGCTATAAGCATAGGGCTAACACTGGCGCCAGTGCTTATCTTATCTGCTACAGATAATTGAAAGAACTGGAAACTCCCCATAACCTCTCATGTACATATCCTAACAAAGCTATATCTCCTCGAACAGGCCCCATTTTCAGCGACGAGAGCCGGAGGTGAACGATGGGATGCCCAAGTTCAGCGAGCTAATCTACAGCCAGGAGGAGGCCCCCCAGCAGGTCATCTCCAAGGCCGAGACGCACACTCCAAAGATTGAGGCCCCCGACACTGTCAAGAAAGGAGAGCCCTTTGAGGTAAGGATAACTGTAGGCCCCCACGAGATGAAGCCGCAGCATTCGATCCGCTACGTCGAGCTATGGTTCTACGAGGAGGGCAGACCCTTCAACCCGGTTAGGGTTGCTAAGATAGAGTGGGAGCCCGGCTACACTGTCGCAGAGGCTAGCGTAAAAGTAGTGCTAGAGAAGAGCGGCACACTCTACGCTATAAGCTACTGCAACCTACACGGCCTCTGGGAGGCCAGGAAGGAGATCAAGGTAGTAGAGGGCTAACCCACTCAACCCCCATCCTCCTAGCACTATTTTAATCCATCACATATTTCTCCCTCGAGTGCCCCTTCACAGACGCCTCGCTGAATGTAACCGGAGTGATACCGGGCACCCCCTCCTCTAACCACCTATCCCGCAGAATCTAGAATACGGCAAGAGGCTAGAGGGTGCCACAATATGAGGCTCGACCCGGTCTACAAGGCAATGTGCCCAAACTGCGGAGGAGACATTGCAGCGTCCAGGCTGGAGAGGGGCCTCCCCTGCGCTGCCTGCTACCCTGGAGAACGGCCTGCCGGCGTGGAGGAGATAGCTAGGGAGCTAGCGTCTAGGGAAAGGCTCTGGGGATACCTGTGGCTATACGATCTAGAGGTAGAGTATTCCGAGTTCTCTAGGTTCTTCGAAAAGAAGACCGGGTCGAGCCTCTGGAGTGCGCAGAGGAGTTGGGCTAGAAGACTCCTATCCCTGGAGAGCCTTGCAATCATCGCTCCAACCGGTGTCGGGAAAACCACACTGCTGCAGGCCTACGCCTCTTTTAGGGCGGCTAGAGATGGGTGGAGGATACTATACCTCGTACCAACCGAGAACCTCGCCAGGCAGGTGGCGTCTCGAATTACGAGGCTAGCCGGAGAGGACGCTGTGGCCTACTATTATTCGTCTATGGCTAAGAGGTTGAGAGAGGAGGCTTTGGAGCGGATTAGTAGGGGGGATTGGAGGATACTAATTGTTACTACCGGCTTCCTACAGCGGAGATTCGACCTGCTGAAGCCTCTTGGACCATTCAACCTCATTATAGTTGACGATGTCGATAGCCTGCTTAGGAACAGCAAGAATATCGATAGAGTGCTTCTACTACTAGGCTTTCCACCCGAGGCTGTCGAGGCGGCTGAGAGGCTCGTGAAGTACAAGCTAAAGCTATACACCCTCCTAGCCGCGGGGAAAAAGGATGCTGTCGAAGAACTTGAGGCTCAAATCGCCGAGTTAGAGAGGAGGCTATCCGAGGAGATACCCGAAGAGCCTGGCCAGCTGGTTATAGCAAGCGCCACCGGCAGGCCACGGGGGTCTAAGCACCTGATCTTCAGAGAACTCCTAGGATTTGAGGTAGGTGGAGGCTCGGACTACCTAAGGGATGTTACAGACTCATACATAGTCTCAGAGAGCGTAATAGAAGAGCTGCCTCGCATTGTTTCCATGTTAGGGTCTGGCGGCGTTGTATTCGTGTCCCAGCTCTACGGTAAGCAGGCTGCCAGGATTGTGAAGGCCAAGCTAGAGGCTGAGGGAGTAAGGGTTGCACTCGCGCTATCCGGTGGGAGGAGGGCTGTTGAGAAGCTTGCAAACGGCGAGGTTGACGTTATAGTTGGTGTTGCCAGCAGGTATGGTGTTATAGTCCGGGGGTTGGACCTCCCGGAGAGGATTAGGTACGCCGTATTCCTGGGCGTACCTGCAAGGAAGATGAGCTACGACGATGCCGTCGCGAGCCCTAGGAGGCTTCTGGCAATACTCTTCTACCTAGCAGATCGGGGTGACGTGAAGGCCAACGAGTACATTAAGAGGATCCGGACAATGCTAGACAGGATAACAGACTACTCGATTGTGACAGCCGCCTACAAGGGTAGGGTCAAGCCGGAGGGACTCCTAAAGGATCTTGTTGACGCGATGGCTGAGGCGGCGAGCTATGCCAAGCACAAGCTCCTAGACGAAGCAAGCAGGGGGCCTGTTAGAATCGGAGGAATAGTGGTGGAGAGGAGCGACGATAGACTCTGGGTTATCATACCGGATGCTCCTACCTACATCCAGGCTAGCGGCAGGACGAGCAGGCTGCTAAACGGTGCAATGACTCACGGGCTCAGCATTGTAGTAGACGAGAACGAGGCAAGAATTAGGGCTCTTGAGGAAAGACTCCAATACTACACCTCGACAAGGTTCGTGGAGTTGTCAGAGCTAGACGTCGGCAAGGAGATCGAGAGAATCGAAACTAGCAGGAAGGGTGGCGGAAAACGGGTTAACGTTAAGACACTCCTATTAATAGTGGAGTCTCCCACAAAGGCAAGGACAATAGCGTGGTTCTGGGGTAGACCTAGTAAGAGAAGGTCAGGCAGGCTAACGATATATGAGACCAGCGCGCTGGATCCGGAGACGGGAACAGTATACCTCCTCACAATTACTGCTACCAGGGGACACCTCTACGATCTGACTATCGAGGATGTCGGCTTCGACGGCGTGATATTAGAGGATGGAAAGGTTAGCCCAGTATATGATAGTGTTAAGAGATGCCTAGACTGTGGATACCAGTATGCAGGCCCCAAGCCTTGCCCACGGTGCGGTTCCACGAGGGTGGTTGATGCTTCTACGATAGTCTCAACTCTTAGAAAGCTGGCGACGCAGGTTGACGAGATAGTTATTGCAAGCGACCCGGACAGGGAGGGGGAGAAGATAGCCTGGGACGTCTACCTCGCCCTCAAACCCTACAATCCCAGGATCAAGAGGGGCAGGTTCCACGAGGTGACTAGGAGGGCTGTCCTCGAGGCTCTACGCAACGCCAGCGAAATCGACAGGCACCTCGTCGAGGCACAGATTGTTAGGAGGGTAGAAGATAGGTGGATAGGCTTCATGCTCTCCAAACACCTCTGGGCGGTATATGGGAAGAGCTGGCTCGGCGCTGGGAGGGTCCAGACCCCAGTGCTTGGGTGGATAATCGACAGGTACGAGGAGTGGAGGAGAGAACGCGGCTACCTGGTAGTTGCTGATACAGAGGTTGGCTGGAGGGCGAGGTTCTACACCAGGGATAAGGGTGAAGCGGCAAGGTCCGCTGAGGCAGGCTACGTGGAGATACTAGAGGTAGAGTTGTGGGAGGAGGATTCTAATCCCCCACCACCATTCACTACCGACTCTCTAATCTACGAGGCCTCAAAGAGATACGGTTACAGTGCCAGGCTTACAATGAAGCTAGCCCAGGATCTATTCGAGAGCGGACTCATAACATACCATAGGACAGACTCGACTAGAGTATCCTCGGCCGGCATCAGTATTGCCAGGGAATACCTTGAGCGCCACGGAATGGCTGGCGAGTTCCAGGCTAGGGGCTGGGGGGAGGGTGGAGCCCATGAGGCGATAAGACCCACTAGACCCCTAGACGTCGAGGAGTTGGAGAGGAAGATTTACGATGGCACGTTAAGGGTTCCTATAAAGCTGACGAGGGCCCACCTGAAATTATACGATTTAATCTTCCGGAGGTTCATTGCCAGTCAGATGAAGCCTGCCAGGATAGTTAGGGCTAGGGTTAAGGCTAGAATTGGTAGCTTAGAAGAGGAGTTTACAGTAAACGTGCGGCCCACATCTTGGGGCTACACCCGAGTCTACGAAACCCGATGGGAGTCGTGGGCGGAGAGGGTTGAAAGAGGAGACAGACTACTGGTACGAGAGGTCAGGGTTGTGAGGGCTAGCCCTGTAAGACTCTACACGAGTGGCGACGTTGTCAGGCTAATGAGGGAGAGGGGAATCGGGAGGCCGAGCACATATGCAAAGGCGATAGAGGCCAATAGGAGGCACGGCTATATTGTGGAGAGCAAGAGGCGCGGCTACCTCATACCTACAAGTCTCGGGAAAGAGGTCTACAACTACCTCGTGTCAAACTTCTACGATCTCGTATCCGAGGAGACTAGCAGGAGAATGGAAGCCGTGCTAGCCGAGGTCGAAGCCGGATCCAGGGACCCTGTTGACGCAATCGTAGAGATATACGAGAAGGTTAATACCCTCGTGGAGACAGCCAGCAGCATGGCTAATGTTGAGACGTAGGTGGACAGCTATGGCGAGCTTGGATAGGGAGACTCTGCTAAAACTACTCTGCGAATGCGGTAAATGCGCCTGGGAGGATCTTCACCCGCGCCTGGGGCCTGGCGATAAGAGGGAGGCTAGAAAGATGCTGGCCGACCTTATTAGGGAGGGGCTAGTTGTAAAAGAGGTTGATTATGAGAGGAGGAAGCTCCTCTACAAGCCGGTTAGGTGCCCGACTGAATCTTCCTGAGCTCCTCCACTATAATATCCAATGCCCTGAATAGTAGGTCCTCCTCAATAGTTAGTGGAGGCGCTATCCTTATTGTTGAAACGCCCGCTCCTATCACCAGGACTCCACGCTTGAAACACCTGGTTAGGAGGTCGGCTAGCTCCTTCTTCGCCGGCTCCTTGGTCTCCCTATCGCGGACTAGTTCTACTCCTATCATTAGGCCTTTGCCCCTAACGTCGCCGATTAGCTCGATCTCCTCCGCAGCATCCTTGAAATATTTTATAACTTGTTCGCCTAATCTAGCAGCCCTGTCTAGGAGGTTGTTCTCCCTAATGTAATCTACAACTGCTTGGAGCGCTGCCAAAGCTACAGGGTTCCCGCCGAACGTGTTGGCATGGGATCCTGGGGGGAGGTCCATTACTTCTGCCTTCCCTACGGCCGCACCTAGTGGGAGGCCGTTGGCTATACCCTTGGCGACTGCTATTAGGTCAGGCTCGACGTTCCAGTGTTCGATAGCGAACCATTTGCCTGTTCTACCCATGCCTGCCTGTACCTCGTCGCTTGCAAGGAGGATCCCGTGTTTGTCCGCGAGCTTTCTAAGCCCCGGCCAGAAGTTGTCGGGCGGCACTATGTATCCGCCTTCACCCTGGATCGGCTCAGCTATGATCAGTGAAACCTCCGTGGGATCAACCATCTTTCCAAATATCCATTCCTCTATGTAGGCTAGAACCGCTTCTCCACACTCCTGCGGGTCTTCTGCTCGGAACGGGCAGCGGTACGGGTAGGGGTAAGGCACGTGTATGACGTTCGGCACTAGTGGCGAGAACCCTTTACGCTGTATCGGCTTACTCGCCGTCAGGCTCATTGCACCGTAGGTTCTTCCGTGGAAGGCTCCCAGAAACGCTATGACATAAGGCCTTGCACCCTGGAAGTGGCCCCTTGCAATCTTTAGCACCGCCTCGACGCTTTCCGCACCGCTGTTTGTAAAGAACACCCTCTTACCTCCACTCATTGGCGCGATTGAAGCAAGCTTCTCGGCAGCGGCTACTGCCTCTTCGTAGTAGAAGTCTGTGAGAGAGTAGTGGATGAGTTTCTCAGCCTGCCGTTTTATCGCCTCGACCACCTTAGGGTTCTTATGGCCGACGTTAACGACCGCTAGACCACTGTTTAAGTCAATGTAAGTGTTGCCGTCAACATCCCTTACAACCGCGCCTTCTGCCGTGTCTACTACGAGGGGATACCACCTGGCGAAGCTCTGCATGATTAGCTGTTGGTCTTTTTCTAGGATTTCCCTGGCCTTGGGACCCGGGGGTTCCACGATAATCTTCGGCGCCTCCACACTCTTTCACCGGTACGCCACACCGGGTTTGTTTAGGATAAAATATTGGGGGCGTGCCAAGTATTACAGTAGGGTGATGGTGGTGGAGGCAAGGTTCGAAGTCGTCGAAACATACCTCCTTGACGGTAGGAGGAGGTTTCGACTGCGGCTAGAGGGGACGAATATAATCGTGAACGTGGAGGCGGATGACGAGGAGGAGGCTGCTAGGAAGGCAGCAGCGCTACTCGAGAAGTCTGGCATCCTCCGCATGCTTAAGAGTCGTCGATAAACCTGCCGCCAACAATGTAACTTTTACTACCATCCTTGTAAGCCTCCAGCTTCCATATAGGCACCTCCCGCTTAACCCTTTCTACAAGCTCCTCAAGCGCCGGCATTGTACTACTCCTATTCTCGCCCGCGACCACAATCACCATCGTAGTGTCTCCCGGCTTCAGGCGACCAACATAATGGTAAGCCGCGGCATATGCCAGATTATACTTCTCGGCAATCTCCACTGTTACCTCCTCCAGCTTCTTCCTAGTCAGCTCTCCTGCATGCTCGTAAACCAGCTCGTCAACGTCCTTACCCCTGTTAACCCTTCTAACCCTTCCGACGAAAACGATAACAGCTCCGACGTTAGCATCTGCAGGTATCCTAGCCTGCAGCCTGTCTAGGCTAAGGCTCTCCCCCCTCTCCAAAACTCCAACGTCTATTATCGGCGAGCCGCCTTCGGGAGGAGGCATAACATGTATAGTTCTGGTAGGCCTATCTTCTGGGTTTAGCCTCTTACCAGTCTCGTCTAAGACAAGTATCTCTCCCGATAGAACGTCTATAGCCCGCTTAAACCCGGCGCTAGTCTCCGCGATAGCGACGAGAACGTCGGAGACCCTGGCGTCGTCAGGGACCTCTACTTTCACAGTATCAGTGCCAGCTAAGTGCCGTATTAAACTGTAAAGTTTTACAGTTACCTTCAAGGTCTCCCCCTATATTGTTTTCCTAGCCTTCTGTCTTCTGGCCTCTAGAGCCTCTTTGAAGCTTCGTACAGTCTCCTCTATAGCTTGTTTAGCACAGGAGTCGTCTAAGTTGTCGACTAAGGCTTTCAGGAATTTTGCGGCACACTTTGACGAGTGGAAATATAGTGGTATGCCAGCCTTGTATAATATTATCCCCTGTCCTTCGGGGAACTTCCTACCGCAGACTATGCATTCATAGTACCTCCTAGCCAGTTTTCGTCACCCGCGGTTAGTGCGGGTGAGGCCTCGAAGGTAAGATGGTTAACGGTGGTGTTGCTTGACGTGCACTGGTAGGGTGAGGGCTATAGGTGCTGCAGCTACCATGACTTCGACTATAGCCGGGGTCATGGGAGTGTATGTAGGTCTAGCGTTCAATAGGCGTCTCGATCTTTTCCTCGGCTTCTTCTGGATGCTCGTCTCCGCAATATCGTATAGGTTTTACCGCGACATTTGCGGGAAATAGGATCTCATATGCCCTGCTACTGTATCTTCTAGCTACGCCCATTCTAACCATTTCTGCAAGCAGCTTCCCAGCCGTTACCCTAGAGACGGCGAGCCTATACTCTATATCTTTCAGCGTTACGAATCTTCGACCCGACCTAGCAATGTAGAGGGCGAGCCTCCTCACATCCACATCTACTTTCACCTAGACCACCGGAATAGATTAAGAGGGAGGGGGACCCTGCGGGTTATAGCCTGGGGTGCGCCGGAAGTGAAGGTGCTAGCCCTCTACAAGCGGGCTATCGAGGAACTCGGGCTACGCCAGCTAGACGTATACCGGGTTAGAGACGAGAAAGGCGTAGAGAAGGATATTGTCAGGATATTCGACCCAGCTTCTGTCCGGGTTATCACGGTCGATCTAGGCGCTATCAGAGAGGCACTCAAACCCACAGAGTATCTAGGTAAGATATTCGAAGCCCTAGACAATGCTGGAATCCCCTACCCGGAGAGGAAGGCCAACGAGCTAATGGAGGCTTTCAGGAGGCTCGAGAAGCCTGAGGCCGAAGCCGCGGGGCAGGCTTAACTCTAACACTAGCCCCTCCCATAACATGACTCGTAGAGTTCCTCGATCTCACTCCTCTCCGGCATGTTGCTACTCCCCCTCCTAGCAACCTTTGCGGACCCCGCGGCGGACGCCACCTTCAGGGAGGTCTCCAGGTCGCAACCTTCGAGGAGACAGTAGTTGAGCGCAGCGTCGAAAGCGTCTCCGGCTCCTGTAGCGTCTACTAACCTCTTGGGCCTGCACGGCTTGACGTAGAGTTTCTCCCCATTAATGTATGCTACGGCCCCACCCTTGCCCAGCTTTACTATTACAAGCTCCAGCCTCCCTCCTATGGCGCTGGATAGATTTGATACAGTTGTACCTATTGCTGCTGATAGCCTGGATGCTTCAAGCTCGTTGAGTATTAGAACTTCTACTAGACGGGCGGCCTTGGCAACGCCGAGAGGGTCACGGTAGACTTCTCCCCCGGGATCGTAGGAGGCTTTCCTGGATCCCGCGACACTAGCGGCATCCTCGACTATCACACCCTTAACACTTGCGAAGTGGACTAGGTCGCCCCTGTCCGGCACCATCGAGCCTGTAAGCCCCTCGTTGGCGCCTCGGACGGTGAGCATTGTTCTAGTGGAATCCTTCGGCACCACTATGACTACTACGGTTCCCGTGTTCTCACCTCTCGCTATAACAACATCGTCGACAACGACTCCGACGAGCCTCAGGTAGTCTAGTATACCTAGGCGGTAGGCGTCATCTCCCGCCCTGGCTATTAGGCGTGGCCTATGGCCTAGCCTGGCTACTGCTATCGCATAGTTAGACGCAGCCCCGCCGGGGCCTATCCACGCGTCGCTCGCAAACAGGTTTTCGTCGGGCCGCGGGAACCTGTCTACCTTAAGGCTAATGTCTATGTTGATATTGCCGACTACTACGTGCTCCCTCCTACCAGGCTTGGGTAGAACCATCTCTTACCATCCCTCTCCATAATGTTGTCCCACTCCTTCAATATCCTAACAGCCTCGTTAGCGACGCGCGCAGCCTCCCTAACCCCGGCGTCGACTACGAACTCGTCAGTTACACGGTTCGCGACTACCGCGCATACGCAGCCTGCCCTCGCCCCATAGATTGAGCTCACGGTGAATATTGAGGAGGCCTCCATTTCGAAGCCTAGAACACCGGCCGCGGAAAGCTCCGGGATGATAGCGGCCGCGCTACTCGTCATGTATCCCTTATATCCCGGCCTGCCCTGGCCTAGGTAGAAGCTGTCAGTGCTCGCGACAATGCCAACTTCATACCTTGCCCCAAGGGCTTCAGCCGCCTCGATTAGAGCCTGCACGACCTGGTAGTGCGCTATCGCAGGATATTCGACTCTAACATACTGCTTGCTCGTCCCCTCTAGTCTAACAGCCCCCGTCGCGATGACGAGCGTACCTGGCTGCAGGCTAGACCTAATGCCACCCATTGTTCCAACCCTTATGAAAGTGTCCGCCCCTACCCTTAGCAGCTCCTCTACTGCAATAACAGCGCTTGGAGACCCTATTCCCGTGCTTGTAACCGAGATTTCGACTCCACGGTAGAGCCCGGTATACGTCTTATACTCTCTATGAAATGCTATCAGCCTTCTAGAGTCCCACATGCTCGATATGAGGTCTGTCCTTTCGGGATCTCCCGGTAGTAGAACGTATCGGGCAACCTGCCCGGGCCCCACCCTAATATGGTACTGCGCTCCCCCTGACTCGGGCCTGGCAGCGCTGGCCAGCCTTTCCCCGGGCCTTATTTCGGCGCCCAAAGCCTAGCCCCGGGCAGGCGCTGGGTGTGGATGCTAGCATAATAATTCAGAGTAGCCGGGGGAGAGGAGGGGATTGATGGTTGAAGACTAAGACGCTAGGCATAATGCTCTTCCTGCTAGGCTTCATCCTAGCAGTCCCCCTAGCATACACTGTAGCAACCCTCAACTATGAGCAGATAGTGAGGCTAGTCAAGGCCATAATAATACTAGGCCTCATTACTCTCGGAGTCCTACTAGGCTCCACAGGCCTCGTGCTACTGATATATAAAAGGGGGTAGCCGGGCGGCATGCTACGTATACTTGTTAGGAGCAAACGAGACGCAGACGCTGTTAGGGCGAGCCTTGAGCGGTTTCCCGAAACCTCCGCTTATAGTGTGGAGTCGCTGGGAGGGGTCCGTGGGGAGAGGCTGGTAGAGAGAATAGCTGGCGAGGCGCGCCCCTTCACCGTAGTCCTTCTGGGCAGAGAGGACGAAGACTACATTGAACCCGTTAGGAGGGTCCTCTCACGGGTCCCGTTCACAGCTGCGATCGTTGCCAGGACAAAGAGAGTGAGAAATAGCACGATCGAGATGATTAATGCTCTAGTAACGAGAGCCCGCGTCATGCTGAGGCTGCAGACGACTTGGACGGATAGCGGCTACCTTCTATCCAACGGCAGTGGAGACCCCGTCGCCGTCAACTTGGAGCCTTCCGCAGACCTATTCTTCATATTCGATAATGGTGTCGATCTACTCTCAGAAGTACTAGGCGTAGAGCTTCCTAGGGGAGTGTATCTTGCGGAGAAGCTTCCCTTGGACCACCACCTTGTATTCGACGGTCCTAAAGTATTCGCCGAGTACAATGCAGCCTCTGGAGCCGCGAGGGCGAGGGGGAGGCTTGTTAGGCCAATAGTAAACACGCCGCCCGCGAGCCTAAGGTATCTTGCTGATCTAAATAAGCATGTCCTGGACGTGCTAGTCGAGAAAACGATAGAGTTCACGCGGAAGATCGTTGGAGACTGGCGTGGAAGGATTGTCGTCCCTCTCAGTGGTGGAAAGGACTCTACGGCCGCACTATATATTGCTGTTAGAACCTTCGGCGCTGACATGGTGACAGCGGTTTATGTTGATACCGGGATCGACTTTGAAGAGAATCGAGAGACGGCTAGGAGCGTGGCGGAAAAGGTTGGAGTCGACCTAATAGAGGTAGAGGCGGGGGTAGACAGGGGCCTTCTTTTGGAGAGAATGCCCCTCCCGTCGCCGGAGAACAGATGGTGTACGGGTAGAAAGCTTGAGGCTCTTAGAAGAGCGCTTAGGAAGCTCGAAGACGAGTATGGGAGAATTCTACTAATAGTTGGAGATAGAGACGCCGAGTCGGACAGGAGAAGTAAGAGGCCAATGCTGCGCGTCGACAGGGGCCTCCCCTACCCCACACTATCGCCTCTACGCCTATGGTCGGGAGCCCATGTTGAGATTCTCATAGCCCGTCTAGGCCTCCCACTCAACCCACTATACCATATCGGCTTCTACAGGACCGGATGCTATCTCTGCTTCGCCCTGCGCGGATGGGAGATAATGGCCATGAAGAGGACCGGAATATTTGAGAGAATCGCTAAGGCTAGGCCAGCCCACACTAAGCTTATATCCGAATTTCTCCGGTCTCGGTCAGCTGGCTGATAACATTGGATATTGAAGAGAGACTTACCCTCATAACACGTAATGTGGCCGAGATCGTAACTGTTGACGAGTTGAGAGAGAAGCTTGAAGCCGGCGAGAGGTTGAAAGGCTATATAGGCTATGAGCCGAGCGGGCTAGTTCACGTCGGCTGGCTTGTCTGGATAATGAAGGTACGCGACCTCATAGAGGCAGGTGTAGACTTCATTATACTAGAGGCCACATGGCACGCCTACATTAACGATAAGCTCGGAGGAGATATTAACCTGATAAGGAAGAGCGCTATGATTGTAAGGAAGACCATGGAAGCCCTGGGGGTCCCAGTTGATAAGATAAAGTTTGTCGACGCGGAGGATCTCGCCTCGGATAAACGTTACTGGGAAATCCTACTCCGCGTGGCGAAGCGGAACACCCTTAGCAGGGTGAAGAGAGCCCTAACCATAATGGGTAGGAGGATGGATGAGGCTGAGCTGGACTCGTCGAAGATCATATACCCTCTAATGCAGGTTTCGGATATCTTCTACCTTGACTTAGACCTCGCCCTGGGCGGCATGGACCAGAGGAAGGCCCACATGCTAGCCAGGGATACCGCGGAAAAACTAGGCTTCAAGAAGCCGATAGCCGTCCACACGCCTATTATTACAGGCCTCCGCGGCGGTAGGAGAATGGACACTACACAACCCATAGATGAGGTGCTTGCCGAGGTTAAGATGGCGAAGTCTAAGCCCGAGAACACTATCTTCGTACACGACTCTCCCGAAGAAATAGAAGCCAAGATCATGAAGGCTTATTGCCCTAAGGGAGTAGTAGAGTTCAATCCTATCATAGAGATTAACAAGTACATTCTATTCGCCAGGGAGGGCTTTAAGCTAGTAGTGGAGAGGCCCGCCAAGTATGGCGGCACTATAGTCTATGAGCGCTACGAGGACCTGGAGAGAGACTTCGTTAGCGGGAGACTCCACCCCGCAGACTTGAAGAAGGCTACAGCCAAAGCTCTAGCGGAGATGCTGGAGCCTGTTAGGAAGACCCTCCTAGGCGACCCGGAGACGAGAGAGCTAATAGGGAAACTTATGGCCTCGATAACCCGGTAAGAAGCTAAAAGGCCCGCTACGTCAACTTTCCTCACCCGGGGTGTACTGCCGCCCAGGGCCTATGGCCCGGGGATGCAACTGTGGCATGCTAACTGTAGAATACTTACGACATGGAGGTGTGGCGTGGATTGAAATACTTGATAAAGGCAAGGTTTGAGGTCGACGGGCGCGTAGATAAACATGACGTTATAGGGGCAATATTCGGCCAGACCGAGGGACTCCTCGGCTCCGAGTTCAACCTGGAGGAGCTGCAGAACAAGGACAAGATCGGAAGGGTTCACGTCGAGGTTAGATACCATGGCACCAAGACCGTGGGCACTATACAGATACCCAGCAACCTGGGCAGAGTAGAGACCGCCATCCTGGCAGCTATGCTGGAGACAGTAGACAGGATCGGCCCATACCCGGCCAGGATAGTCGTTGAAGAGATCAAAGACCTGAGAGCCGAGAAGATCAAGAAAATTATTGAGCGGAGCAAAGAACTACTCAAGATGATTAAGGCTAGCGAGCCCGACATTAAGGAGATCATAAGGAAGATACTCGAGGCCGAGAAGGAGGAGGCTAAGCAGAGGAGGGTAATAGAATACGGGCCCGAGAAGCTCCCAGCGGGTCCCGACGTGGATAAGAGTGACACGGTAATAATAGTTGAGGGCAGGGCAGACGTCATAAACCTGCATAGGTATGGCTATACTAACGTTATAGCGCTGGAGGGGGCTCGCGAG